>NZ_NXNI01000003.1 GCF_002494345.1 Natrinema ejinorense | reverse complement strand
GGATGAATTGTTCCGCAAGGTGTTCCTAGCGCGTTTCCCCGACAGTCCGTCTCGAACGTTGTCACGAGTGATTCACCTCTCCGAACCACCAGTTTTCGGCAGCGTTCCCGTCAGTCGCCTCCCAGACGTCGCGCTCGAGGCGGACAACCTCGCCGTTCCGGGAGAGGACACCGAGCGCACAGTAGCGGTGTAGCTCCCCTTTCCATCGCTCCTCGGGATAGTCTCTACAGGCGCGTGCGAGCGTATCCATCGTGACCCAGCCGTCGGCGCGCAGCTCGTGGGCGAACGTCTTCCGAATTTGCTCTTGCAACTCGGTCTCGACATCACCGCCGACGAGTCCCAACTCGAGCATATCCTCTGCCCGCTGTTGGCCGGCCGTTGCGGGTACGGACCCACCGGTCTGTCGGGCCGCGTCGGCGACCGTTAACACGTCATCAACCGTCTCCGCGAGCGTCTCACGGGAGACGGTATGATTGGTGCCGACCTTCGCGATCAGGTGCCGAGTGCCGTCAGCGTCGTCGACGGCGTAGGCCTGTACCAGCACGCCCCGTCGTGTTCGGCCACGGTCGCCGAACAGATCGAGTCGGTAGGCAGCCCGATCGATGAGTTCGTAGGCTCCGTAGATCAAGAGGGAGAGAACGACGGCCCCGAGCAACGCGAGCACGAGAGAGCGCGTGAACGCCCACACGAGTCCAAAGGAGAGCAACCCGGCCGCGATGGTCAGTCCACGCTGAAGAATCGCCACACGGACCGATTGGCGGGCAAAACTCTCGACGAGTGCATCTTGGACATCGTCAGCAGCGTGCCGGGCGGTGTAGGCCAGCACACCCGCCGCCAACAGAAGCGGAACAACGAGTGCGAGTTTCGTCGGGACGGATGCCACCCACAGCGCTGCGAGAACATCGAACAGCCGGCCGTCGGCGATGATCACGGCTGCGTATACCGGGACGAACGGTGCGATCATCAACGCCAGCCCGACAGCACAGTATCGAACCAGTAGATACGCGCCAACGATGCGGTCCGGGCCGGCAGGCCAGTCGATCGTCGCGGCGTGTCGCAACCGCTTGCGGAGCGAGTGGGCCGCAACGCGGCCACAAAAGGCCGTGACAAGTGCCGCCAGAACGAATCCGACGCCCGCGCCGACAGCGGCGAAGTCGATCCCGACAGCACCGATCGCCCGCCCGATCCCGGCCGGGATCACGCCGACGGTCCAGATCGCCGCGACCGCGCCGACCGTCTCGAGGGCCAGCGTCTCGCGGTGGTAGTACAGGCGCGTCTCGATGCTATCGGGAACCTGCATATCGAGTGCGGTAATCGCGACGGCACCGATCGCAAGGGCCAGCGAGAGGAGATACCAGTGTTCGTAGGCCATCGTCGCCGCGAGGACGCCGTAGGCGAACACCAGATTCGATAGTAACTCGCCGCCGGGGAACAGCCGTACTGCATCGACAGGCGCGGTGATAACGGCCTGGGTCAGGGAGACTGCCACATCGAGAAGCGTCTCGAGGTCGAGTGACGTACTCTCGCTGGTCAACACGGCCACGAGGGCATCCGTCGAGACTGCAACCGCGCCGAAGGTGGCGACGAGGACGGCAAGCGTTCCGATTCGACGGGCCGCTCGCGGCACGAAATCAAAGCGTGAGCCTGTGGCGGCGTGGATCTCTCCGACGACGGCTGCGGTCGCTTCGCGGATCGTGACGCGGTCTGGGTCGTGGACATCGGCCTCGCCACGGACGCGGGCCTGCACCCGTTCGAACGCCTCGCGGACGGGTTCGCGATAGGTTTCGATGTCGCCATGTGCGGGAATCCGGACGGTCTCGGGCGTCTGTCGTCGGATCTCTCCCAAGAGCGTGCTTTTGTGCTCGCGTTGGTCCGCCGGGAGTTTTGCGAACTTGTGTCGTCGATAGACGACTGCCAGTGCGACGACACCGAGCAAGACCATGATCGCGGTCAACCAGAGCTGGCCGGGCGTTTTGTCGGGGACTTCGACACCGACGCCCTGGAGTGGGAGTGCGTTAATCATCACGAATCACCCATCGGTCCGGCTCCGGTGTTCCTCGAGGAACGTTTGCAGCTCGTCGTCGCGGTCGTATTCCTCGAGTGCGCGGTCGAAGTGTTGTTTGTACCACTTCGCAAGCGGGATTTGGAAGCGATCATCTGCGGCCTGGAAGAACTGCAACAGCTGCTCGAGTCGGAGCCGAGCGGGGTCGATATGGCCGTCCTCGTCAGTAATCGGGTGGTTGTTGATCGCGACTGCGAATTCGGCCATGAAGCGACCGATTCGCTCGTTGTCTTCGAATGCGAATTCCGAGAAGTCGAATTCCTCGATCATCTCCGGTAGCGACAGCGTCTCGGGCGGTTCCGCAAGGTCGTCGAGATCGAACTCGGCGGTGTCCATCGGGAAGTCGTTGAGTTCGGGATCGTCGTCGGGAATCGCCGCAAGAAGCGTCTCGGAGGGGACTGCCAGCGAGCGAAGATCGTCACGATCGGCAACCGTCTCGTCGGGCTCGAGGACATCGTCGGCACGAACGAGCGTGGCGCGACCGAGCGACGTCTCACCACCGTCGGTTGCGACATGCCCGTCCGTTTCAGGAGCGAGTTGCGCAACGTAGCCACACGAGCCCATCACGCGGACGCGATTCTCTTTCATCGTATCCTCGTGGAACAGCCACGCGAATTTCAGCAGGCCCTCGAGTGGCGTTTCGCCGACTTTCTCACGCAACTCGACGGCCTCGTGGTCGGTGACACTCGGAATGTCCTGCCAATCCCAGTTGGCAAACCGATTCAATCGGTCTTTCAGGTCCTCGGATTCCTGGCGTTCGGCGAGTGTCCCCTCCTGTTCTTCGACGGATTTGCGCTGGAAGTAATCGCCGTAGATCTTCCGCAAGGCCAGCGCGTCGGGGACTTTGAGCAACGCGAACAGGAAGATCCCGCCCAGCGTCGTCGCGATGATGATAACTGCGGCCGTGAAGCCACCATCGAGAAGGTGTGTGGGCGATCGCATGGTCAGATAGGCGTTGACCATCGCCTGCATGACCTCCTCGTTCGACGACGGTGCCGAGAGTCGGTGTCCAAGAATCGAACTCTCCCGAACGTCGGTCACCGTCCCGTTCCAATCGGTCCACTTGTTCGCGTTGGATTCGAGGGATTCGACCTCGGTTGGCTCCATGACGGTCACCGTCTCGAGCCCGTCGACGCGAATCACGGCTTCGTGGCGCGTCTGTTCGGTGGTAGTTGTCGTGTTGTTGCCCTCGGTGACGGTCTGCTCGCGGTCGACAATCCAGTAGGCTTCGAACGACCCCGTCTCGCCGTTGGGGTCAAGCGTGTAGCGCTCGAGCGTCTCGTCATAGGAGAGTTCGCCCGACCCACTCGTGAGGCCGAATTCACTCACGTTTTCGGCGTCGAACCCCTGGGGATAGAGCTGCTGAACATCCCCTTTCACGACGTAGACTGGCGTGCCGTTGCTCGATTGGCGGTCGACATCCTCGGAGACGTAGCTCGGTTGCTCGACGACGAGGTCTGCACCCTCGGTCGCCATATTGTCACTTTGGGCCGTGACGGTCGCCATGCCTGGCCCGGCGGCCGCGGCGAGTGAGCAAACCATCACAACCACGAGTACGATACGCGTCGCTCGCTGTCGTCGTGTGCTGTTAGTCATCACTGGAGAGTTCGGCTTCGACTTGTCTGAGTTCCGGATCGGTCTGGGTTGAGGGGCCAAGCGGACCGGAGTCTTCGCCCGTCTCGGTGGCTGTGCCACCGTGTCGCCCCCGATCGACCTCCCGAAGTTCTTTGTAGAACTCCTTGTGCGATTGGAGGAATTCTTCGGGTTCCATCGCACCGATGTCCTTGGCGGCCTCGAGTCGGCGTTGGAAGTCGTTGAGTCGGTCCTCGAGTTCTTCGCGTTCTTCGCGCGTGCGAATGAGCTCCGTTTTCAGATTCTCGGCGATCTCATCTTGCACGAGATCGGGCATCGGCGCGTACAGCGTCGAGTTGCGACCAAAGGGATCGACTTTGATCTTGGTGGTCGACTGTTCGATTATCGTCCCAAGATCGGTCTGGGTAATCGAGACGAAAGCCGGATGCAACCGGATCATCGCGGGATCGGATGGGTCTCGATTGAGTTTCGCCCACGATTCGCCGAGTTCCGCACCGAATTCCTCAATGGTGTAGCGTTCGGCGAGTGACCCGAACCGTCGCATCCCTTTGACGGGTTCGAACAGTGGCGCACCCGAACTGTCCTGTTTAAGATAGCCGAGAAACCGTTTCGGGCCGTCTTTGGTCCGGAGTACGAGCCATTGGTACTGCATGAACGCGCTTTCGCGGCGTCGATCGGCGAGATACGCCGTCACGCCGATCACGGTCAGAAAGAGTGAGCCCAGCTGGACGTAGCGATTCCCGAGGATATCGGGGATCAAGTGCCAGGTGTAGCCAATCAGGACGGCGATCGCCGCCAGCCCGATCGGAACACCGAGCACGAGGAACCAGCGATACTCCCACGCGCGTTCGCGGAGCGGGGTATGCGTGTCGTCCTCGGTTGTATGCGGGTCGGCAACGTCCTCGACGTCTGGGTGGTTGCCGGTCGTGAATCGCTTGTAATCGCGCTGGCCGTCGACACCAGCTCGCCCGCCGGGATTATTCGCGCTCACGGCGATGCACCTCCTGGTCGGTCGCGTCGCTGTCTGTCGTGTGCATGGATTCAGTATCAGGATTCGGTTCGATCGTCAGTCGGTATGACTCCGGGTCGCGGACAGTGAACTCGAGTGGGTAGTCACAGCTCGTCGACGCTGGCAACAGCACGATCGCCTCGCCAGGGATGATGAGTGATTGAAACTCACCACCAGGATCGAGCGGAAAGAGCGGTTGTTGAGTGTACTGCTTAGGGAAGTACACCTGTGCGGCGTCACCGTTTGCTGTGACCGATCCCTCGAGTTCAATCTCGAGTGGATCGGTGTGCATGTGAGAAGCAGTGGTTGTCTATAGCAGTACTATACGCTCGCTATAGCGAGCGTGCGAAAAGGGGGTGGCGGGCCGGTCCGATACCCTCTCGAGGGGATTTTTGATTGTAAGACGGTCCGAGCCGGTCGGTGTCTGCGAAGATTTTCTGTCATGCTGTATATTTGATCGCGCTGTGCGCGATACACGCGCGTACCATAGTTAGTAGTGAGTAGCACTATCTTTGCCATGCTGAATTCGCTGAACCCGCTGACTGGTGGCGATTAGCTTGCTGACTTACTTGCTGAACTCACTAGTCGTTCCGTATGGGATCGCCTGCTTCGGATAGTCCCTCAAAACCGCTGAGATAGTACTCTCCCTCATCCGTCAATGCGATATCATAGAACACCATATTACCGTCGCCGTTGGGTGCGCTTTCAACCGGCCCATCCATCCGTTTCTTGAGTTTCTTCCCGAACCGGATAGACACGGATTGGTCGCCGAAGTCCCACGGCTCGTGACCATAGTCCTGTGCAAAGGCATTGAACGCGTCGTACACCTCTTGCTTGACCGTATTCGTACCGCTCTTGCGGGTGAGACAGTACTCGACAAACGCCCGGACGGGGAAGGCTTCGGGGTCTGGACCACTGTCCTCAGTGGCCTCGAGTTTGTCCCGAAGCGTCGGAACCTCAAGGCTGGATGGGACACTGTCGTCCCACGTCACGGTTTCGACGTCAGCGGGTCGGCGAAGCGTTTCACAGCGCCCTCCAGAGGCGTCGAGCTCCGCGTGATCGCATTCGGGGCACGTGACCGTGTAGCCGTCTTCGGAGCGCTCGAGATCGTCGTGCTCGCACTCCGAACACTCCTCGGTCGGCGTCATGTACTTTGCACGAGCGTGCCACCCTGTCCCGTCAGTTTTCACGTCGAAGTGGTGGTGTGACGGTGGCGTAATCTCGACTGGCGAAACGAATTCGATATCGCGGTTCTCGAGTGCGGGTTTCGCTTGCCCGACGATGCCCGCTTGCCCGGCTTTCGCAGTCATCGTCGACCAGAACGACCGCGTCCGGTTGTTCTGGGTCCACTCAAAAATATCATCTATCGTGTCGCGATTCGCCGAGTAGACGACGTAGTGATTGAATAACTCGCGGACGCTTTTCAACAGGTCTGAGGGTTCCTGCGTGTCGGCGACGATGTGAATCCCGGCGTGGCGGTTCTGGCGCATCACCTTCATCGCGATCTGGCCGATCGCCTCTTGGACAGCGGCCTCTCGAGCGTCGAACGACCGTCGGCGTTTGTGGGGAACGACCTCCCACAGCTCCCGCATAACCAGAACTGCCTCGGATTTATAGTTCGACCCTTCTCGAATCCGGAAACACCGATCGAGGACGTACGCGAAGGTCATCAACGCCGAGAGGTCCCGATCACACAGCGCCTGCGAGAAGATTGTGTACGTGTCCGTCGACTCCATGACATCGTGCCACTCGAGCGTGTGCTCGTCTGCGTGCGTTCGAATGAACCCCTCGTTTTGTAGCGACCGGAGAACGCCAACGGCCTTCGACTTGTGTTTGTCCGAGAGTTCCTCGCGTTTCAAGATTGCTTCGGCAAGGTCTTTGAGCGACCAATCGGTTTTTGCCTCGTCGACCTCGTCGTACACCTCACGGATGGTTGCCTCCTCGGATTCAGAGAGTCGTGACATGATGAGAGAAACCATCACGGGTTTGCGGAACTCGCTGGCCGGGACAGTGAACGGTCGGACCACGAACCGTTCATCATCGGCGTCAAATGGCAGTGACTTCTCACAGAACCCACGCGTCAGCGGGTGCAGGATCTCGACTGTCGGCGGCTCGCGGCCGTCGGCTTCGGCAAACGACGGCGGAAGGCCCTGTTCCTCGCGGATCCTCCGGAGGTCAGACTGTTGCTGTGGGAGATCGATCAACCAGTTCTCACCCTGTCGCATCCCAAGAATGTCGAGAATCTTGTAGTCGCGGCCCTCCGCTTGGCTCGCTGCCAGATAGTCCTCGGCGAAGCGTTCGGTGCCGGTCGATTTGCCCATCCCAGTCCCGCCACAAACGAGCCACTTGAGCGCGTCCACCTGTTCGTCAGTGACGAGTTCGACCGGGTCGCCAAGATCCATCCGGCCATCTTGGAGGTGTTCGCCAAGCTTGACTTCGAAGCCGATCCCGTCGGCTTTCGACTGGTACGTATCCATGACGATTTCTTCGTACTCTGCAACGGCCGTCACCGACCGCAACGTGCCCTCGACGACGTCTTTGGCGTAGTCGCGAGCCGACACAGACAGTCCGTCATAGTGACCGTTGAACGCATGGGAAAACGTCTCCCGCCGCTCGTGAAAGTCCGAGATCGCCATGTAGTCCCAGCCCTCGTGATCATCGAGGTTGCCGTCGAACTCGAGTAACGACTGTCCAGTGTGATCCTCGAGTAACGGAATGAGATCGTCGGACAGCGTCGTTGCGACATAGCGATAGTGTTTCGGTTGGCCGCGAGCCATTGCCCGCGAACAGCGTTCGATCAGCGTCTCGATTTCGGACTCGCGGCTCCAGTAATCGTGTTTCGACTGATCCTGCGTGGCGTAGTCGACAGCACTCCGTCGGTCAGTATTGGAACTCATAGATTCGTGTATTGAAAATCGCCGTTAGTCGTCTGCAACGGCAGCGTCGGCTGCCGTTTCCGATTCCGCATCAGCGTCGTCAGTCGCCGGCTCGAGTCCGTCCAAATCGTCGGGGTGGATGTTGTGCGTGCCACAGATGATGATTCGTCGATGTCGGTGATCGAACTCGGCACACAGCTCGTCGTACTCGCGTTTCAGATCCTGCAAGACGAGTGGGTCGCCCGAATGCGTGTGCATGAACTGTCGCGTCGCTTCGACCGGGTCATCGGCCGCACGCACCCGCCGTGGAAGCCGCCCGTCTTTGATCGTACAGAACCGATCCGAACACGTACACAGCGGCTGCTCGCGTGTCCCGTCGTAGGGATGGCTCGTTGGATCACCCGCCCTGTAGGCGTCAAGTTTCGTCTTCGCGCTCGAGACGAACGTCGACGCGAACTCCTGATAGCCGTCGTCGGTCAACACGAGTCGGGCGTGTTGATCGGCTTGCTGGTACTCTCGGTCCAGTGCGAGTTGCACCTCTGGGTCGAGTGAGTTACGCTTGAACGCACGGTACGCATCGTCGCGGAGTTTCTGGTGATTTGATGACATGGTTAGATGAGGTCCTCGCCTTTGTAGAATTGGAAGTAGCCGACCCACGCGGCGATAAGATACGTGAATCCGCCGAGCAAGACGAGATACCACAGTCCCGTCCCGATAAGGACGAAGCCGATCACAAGTGCCGCGACTGAGAATAGCACCTTCCGCGCGAAGATAATCCGTCGCGTCCACCGCATCGTTGCATCGGGGAACCAGTAGGCCACGATCACCGCGAGTGCGACGATTGCCAGTAGCATGAGAATCGCGCTCATCGCCGACCACCGCCGAGGATGCGTTTGTCACGAAGCATCCGATTGAGCCGGTACAGGAGGACGTAGAGAACGTACAGTACGACCGCAATGATAGTCGCCCCGATGACGACCGTCAACAGCGTCGTGGCGTACAACCAGACGATGACGACGCCGACGACCCCAAGCGCGATCAAGACGCCTTTGCCCGTCCGTGGTGTCTGTAGTAAGCTCATCGATTGAACACCCCATCAACGATATCGCGTGCATCCCTAACCAAGTCGCGGGGAATGTCGTTCAGCAGTTCGCCGATCGAACTCCGAATGTTCGCAAGCCACCCGCTCCCGTACTTGAATCGGACATCGGGTGGATCGTCGGTCTGTGCGAGAATATGAACTGTCTCTGTGCTGTTGTCCTTCGTGAACGTACAGACCGGCGCATCGGCCCCACTCGAGTCCGCACACTCCGGGACAGTCCGCCACTCCTTGCTTGCTGGGTCGGCTGTCTTCGCCGCGTCGTACTGAAGTGTTACGTCCTCGCCGTCGGTGTCGATGCCGAACGTGGGATTGTCGCCAGTCAGTTCTGCCGTCGGCACGTATTCCCACTGTTCGCTTGCGCCGTTGGTTGAGGGCATGTCGACGCCGATTTCGTCCTCGAGCCACTCCGAGCCGTACTCTCGGACCGAGAAGACGACCGACGCCTGTTGTTTAATCTCGAAGACTGCGTCGGTCTCGCCAGAGAGGTGCATCTCGACTGCCGTGTAGTTCGATCCCTCGGTCGGTTCGAACGTAGCCGTCGTCTCACCGTCGATCGCGTCGGGTTCGTCTGGGTGTGGGTGCCAGTAGGCCTTCGGGACGTAGAACCGAATCGTGCGCTCGATTGACTCGTCGTAATCAACACGAAGGTACGTCGTATCGAAGTCCGTGTACCGGAGTCCATCAACGCCGACGTCTGTGGCGCTATCGGCGACGGTGATCGTCATGTTTGGATATGTCGGGTTCGCCGTGGCGATGCCCTCAGTCTCGAAGTTCTCGATCGTGCTGTTTGCCGTCAGTGCGGTATCGTCGTCGAGCGTGACGGTGTCGCCCGAGGTCGTCGCTGCACCGAACCCAACCCCAGCGGGCAGCGAACACACGAGCACGGCGACGAACACCAGCGTCGCGCGTGTATCCCCGATCATGTTCTGAACACCCAGAAATTCCGGTTCCAAACGTCTCTGATAGCGTTCCGGACGGGTTCGGTCACGAGCGATGCGAGTATCACTCCGGAGATCGCCGCGCCAACGACGCCGAGGAGGGCGAGCGCGTAGGCGGCCATCACGAGGACGGTCACGACGCCGAGTTTCCACAGAATGTCGAGCACACTGCCGCTGAACCCCCGGCGAACGACCCGCACGAGTGTCTTCGGAATCGGTGTTGGTATCGAGACCATGGTTACCCCGAATGACCTGCCAGAGTAGTCGGACGATGCCAACGAGCCCGAACACGCCGAATATGACCGTGAAAATGATCGTTGCCCCCAGCGTGACGAAATTCGATATGAGTGCGACCGTGAACAACAGGAGGTTCGCGGCGACCTGGTCCCGTGGCTTGTCAGCCCACACCACCTGTTGCAGCCGTGCAAAGAGCCAATCCAGCGGGTCCTCCGGAAGGATACTATCGGCACCTGGCACGGCACTCATAGCTCGACCCTCCCGAGGAGGAGTTCCAAGACGCTGCGGCCCTCCTTGCCGAGTTCGATCGCACTCGAGTACTTCCCGACATGGTGGCTCACGTACTCGCTCGAGGGGATCTCGTGGTTACCGTTCCCGTCAGTGTCGATGAACTCACGGCGAAACTCTGCCAGCTCGTCGGCCCCGTTTTCGGCGGCCTCGTTTTTGATCGTCGCCTGGTAATCGGGGTCAGTGGCTTCCTCGAGTCGCCACTCGAGTGACGTAAACTCGTCAGTGTCGGTATCGTAGCCGGCGTCGATTGTCGTCGCGACCGATTCCGAGCGTGTCGGCCAGCGCGTCCAGTCGATCGCGACATCGACGCCGACGACGGTATCGCCGAGTGCTGTGACGCCACCCTCATCGATCAACCAGTTTCCGTAGTTGATCCAGTGTTCGCTATTGGCGTTGAACTCGTTTCGAAGGCGATCGGCGAGTGTTGCGGCCGTCTCGGGTGCGCCAGCAAGCCCGTAGCCGTCGATCCGACCACGAATGAACGCCATGAAGTCGCCGCCTTCTCCGACGCCGTCGGCGAGTATGCCCTGTGAGTTGGTCTGTGCGCTTGCCGTTGTCGTTGCGAGACCGGCCGACCCGGCGGCCGCCAGGGTCGCCCCCGACGCCCGAAGGAATCGGCGTCTCGTCTGTGGGTCTGAGTGTGTCATGAGTATCGTACTGAAAGGGGTTGTGTCGGGGAGGTCTGGAGGCTCCGAGGCGAGGAAAGCGCCCCGGAGCTGCTACTCTCAGGTGCCCGGTCAGTGCCGGGCAGGCCCACCTACGGAATCGAACCGTAGTTCGCCACCGTGGGTCAATCGTCTATGCGGCTGGGAATCTGTCGCAGTTGTGAGAACACATCCGGGTAGTCGTCCCGAAGTATCCAGTACAGCCCGATCGAACCGAGGACAACCAGGCCAGTAGCAACAGCGCCGATAACCACCCGAGGGACGTAGCGAGCGGCCAGCACGCCGTACCACCCCATCATGAACAACACCCCACCGAGAAGACCAACCGCAGTGTTGAGCACCCACATCACGTTGAAATCGAACAGTGCCGACTCATCGAAGTCGCCGGCCTGATCGTCGGTGGCTGTTTCGAGGTCGACGAACTCCCCATCGTCGTAGGCATCCATGTCCATAACGCCCGCTCGAGGAATCGAACCCCGACAAACACCAGCGCGGGTTACCAGTGGGCGATCGCTCGCATCCGTTCGGCGGCCGTCTCGAAAGCCTCGCGTCGGTCGACATCCGAGAGGATCACGTCGCCGTCAAGCGAGACTGTCCACGAGCCGAAGCGGCCCTGTTTGGTCAGTCGAACCACCGACCCGTAGCCCGTCCACGAGCGTTCGGTCACCGTTCGCTTTTCGGCGCGCCACTCTCCGGGTGGGTTGACGCGGAGTCGTGACTCGAGGTCGAGTGCATCCCGCAGGACTTCGAACGGCTCCGATCGCGTGCCGACGATTGCCTCGAGCCGGCGCGTCACCATCGGGTAGCCCGCCGGCCCGGAGCGTGCAACGCCGATGTCTGAGAGTTGTGACTCAAGTCGTGAGTTGGTTGCCATAGAGGCTCGCCGACGGAATCGAACCGTCGTGTGCCAGCGCGAGCAAAAATCGAGGGTTAGCCGTGAGCCGCTACTGGTGTGGGCCTACTACAGGTCCGGTACAGGTGGCGTCGGGTCGAAGTCCGATTTTCGACCGCCCGTGAGCGCGAACTTGTTTTGGTTGTACTCCCACGAAAGCCACTCACGAACCCAGACCGTTACTCCTGGGCTGACGCGATCACCGCCGATTGCCCTCGACACAAGGTCCAAAATTGCGAACAGCGACGCGAGCATCAAGAAGACGGCTCCGATAAGGAGTCCGCCAGTCCAGGCCCATGCGAGTGCGATTGCCTGTAACCCGAGTCTTGAGAGTGTTACCATTATGATCACGCTCCTCCGAGTCGGCGGCGAGAGCCAATGAGGATCAACCCGGCCCCAACGAAGGGGATGCTGTACTGGAAGACGGCGAAGGAATCGACCCACCCGTAATCGAGGTCGTCACGCAGGTCGCCCGGACTCGGCGCGTCGTTAGCCACGAGCGAGACATCGAGCGTTCCGCCGTCTTGGGTCGTGCCGTCGGCCAGATTAATCATGTGGGGCTCGTTGTCGTTGAGGACGATGTACGTATCATCGACGGGGTCAACCTCGCTGCCCGTGACATCGTCACCAGGCTCGTCGTAGAACACGTACACGAGGCCCTCATCGACGCTCGAGGACATCATGAGTCCGAGTCTGTCTCCGGCTTCCGCACTGTCCGGGATCGCGGCGTCGACCTCGTCGCTGAACGTCTCGTTTTCCGCCGAGACGTAGATCGTCGACGTGTTGCCGGTCACGTCGCGCGTGTCATCGATTTCGGCGTCGGTGCGGTCCCAGAGAGTCCGATTGAACACCGAAATCGAGTTGTCCTCGATTTCCGCGCGCGTGTCGTCAGCGGCGATGTGTAGCTGTGAGACCTCGTCAGTATTCTCGAGCGTCGCGTTGAAGTCGTTTGCCGGCGCACCAGCATCGAGGTTCTCGACGGCAACCTGCAGGTCGGTCATCTCGTTGACGCCCATCTCGAGCGTTCGCAGCTCGGAGTGGTTGACCTCGAGTTGGTAGGTCCCTGGCGTGCTGGTACCCGAGTCGGCCGCGGAGACGGCCGTCACATCGTTGACCGTCGTCAGCGTTCGCGAGCCGTCGGCGGTCATGATGTCGGCCTCGAGATTGTCAGTATAGGCTTCGACCTCGATGGTTTCAGCCATGTCAGCGGAGCCGTTGTAGCCGGTCACGTTGGTCCCCTCCGAGAGATCGGAGGTGGCCGTCACCGAGGGCGTGTCTCCGACGACGATCGTCAGTGCGTCAGTGCCCGGAGCGCTGTCGAAGGACGTGCCGGTGCCATCGATGAGGTCGACGCCAACATCGTAGCTCCCCGCGTTGTGGGGGTTCTCGACACCGCTGAGCGTGACTTCGATGGTTTCGGTATCCGAGAGCGTCACGGTGGAATCGAGCGTCACGGTAACGGTCGTTTCGCCGGACACGGAGACCGCCGAGACAGTTTGACTCGTGCCCGCGACGCTCACGGTGGCGTCACTGGCGGTCAGCCCCGAGAGATTCCCTGCTTGGTAGTTGAGGGTGATCTCTTTGAGTGATGGTGAGTCGGTGTTGTCGTAGTCGGTTGAGATCGTATGATCGGTCGTTGCCCCGGTGCCGTCGTCGGTTGCGGTTACGGTCGGTGCGGTGATCGCTGCCGCGCTGCCCGCGAACGCGCCCGCGAAAACGGACGTGACGAGGGCGAGCGTCAGGAACAGCGTTGCGACTCGCTTGAGTTGTGGTGTCATTGTAGTTGAGGATGATTGGTTATTGAGCGGGCGATGCGGCTGCCGGAAATCGTGGCGGTGGAACCGATGGGGGCGGTGGTACCCCTCCTCCGGATGTCCACCGAATTGCGTTGTCCATCATGGCTCTATTGGAGGTCCGTCTGACCGGCACCGGCGATGTTGATACCCGGCGTTCGTGAGGCCGCGAGATACGCCCTTCGGGCCAGTGCTTCGACGGAGAACCGACCGATATCGTCTTGCCACCAGTCCGGCGCGTCCTGCATGATCCACGGGTCGAGTACTGCACCGACGCGGAGTGTGTCAGCCCACCCGTTGTCGAGCCACGCCGTCGAGCCGTCCTCGAGATGAGGCGAGTGCACGCTCTGCAGATCTCGGATCTCGAGGAAGTCCCGTCTCGAATCGTCAAACACCCAGTAGCTCGAGTCGAGCACGTAGTGGTGCCAGTTGGTGACGACCAGCGCCGTCGGGTGCTCGCCCGTTTCGCTCGAGTACGTCGGTGGCCGCTGTTCGACGTTTGCGAGCCAATGGTATGCCGAGTAGGCGACCGAGTCGATTTCGCCCGTCTCGCTATCCACGAACACGTAGAACGGCTCGCGGTCGAGATAGTGCGAGTCACGGTTTGTGACGCCCCGCTGGGTCGGATAGTGCGCGAAAAACACTGCCACGTCCGTCGCTTCGCCCTCCGATCGGGCACGGAAACCGTACAGCGAGGTCGGCGTCACCTCGAGCAAGTCCGTCCGCAAGAGTGGCTGGTAGGACTCGAGCCACGCCTCATCGAACTCGATTGTGGCACCGGCCGGCTTGGCGTCGGCGTGCGGGTAGGAGCCGTCGGTTTGGGCCGTCGCCGTGGTTGCCGAGAGCCCGCCCACGGCCACGGCTCCGAGGCCAGCAAGCACGTCGCGTCTCGAGTGCATGGTTCAGAACAGTCCCGTGAAGAAACCACCAGAGGCCGACGAAAGCGCCCGGTAGGCGGCGTCACGACTCGTCGCCTCGTCGTTCATCACGTCTCCCTGCGTGTCCTCGCGTTCGGTTTTCTCGATCGCCGCCTGTGCGTCGACGAGGCCGTGTTCGGCTTCCACGACAGCGACGTTTTCGACCGGCCGCGCGTACGTGGTCAGTCGATCATGGAGTTCGTCGGGCTCGAGGTCAGGGTTCGACGCGAGCACGAGCCCCGCACAGCCGACGACACACGGCGTTGCCATGCTGGTGCCCGAGAGTGTGCGTTCGATCACGCTGCCAGTTGTCCGGGGCGTGAGTGTCGTCATCGCCATGCCGGGTGCGGTGATGTCCACCATCGCACCAGCGGATTCGCCACCCGAGAGATCGGTCGTTCCCGGATCGTCCCCGACATTGTGGAAGTACGCCGGTTTGACGTTTTGGCGGTCGTCGACGGCAACGTTCGTCGCGCCGACCGCGAGCGCGTGCTCGGAATCGGCCGGCGAGTTGACCCACGTCGAGCCGAATCGGTCGTTGCCGGCGGCGACGAAAGCTGCCATACCCTGGTCTTTCGCGCTCGCGAGTGCGTCATCGAGTGCAGCCGACCACGTGACGCTCCCGAGACTCATGCACAGGAGGTCGGCCCCGTTGGCTGCGGCGTGGTCGATCGCCGCGGCGATCGCTTCCGTCGACCCGCTGCCTTTGGAGTCGAGGGCTCGACAGATAAGCAGGTCTGCCCCCGGCAGGTAGCCCATGTGCTCGACATCGGCACTGTCCGGCGGGTTGGCGGCGATCGCCGACGCAACCCACGTTCCATGGCCGTTCGGATCGGCCACGGCATCGAGGCCGTCCTCGGCGACCGTCTCGCCGGCGACGAAGTCCTCGCTTGCATCGAGGATGCGCGTGTTGCCGTCAGCGTCCTCGAAGATCCCACCGCCCGTGTTGCAGCCTGAATCGATGATCGCGACCGTAAGGCCCGACCCGTCGTCGATGATCGTCTCGGAGTTGGTCAGCCACTTCGCGTCGGCCATCGTGGTCTCCTCGGTGTCTTCGTCAAACGCGACTCCAGCGTCGGCCAGCGACCCGGTCGACGATCCCACGCGGAACGACTGCCACGCGGACAGGTCGTGCTCCCAGACGTCGTCGGACTCGAGTGAGGTGATCGGGTCGGCATATTGCATCCGGAGATTCACGTCGATCCACTTGACGTAGCTCCGCGATTGAAGTCCGTTGCCGAGTAAGAGGTCGAGCTGGCCTAAGCCGATCTCGCTTCGGGGCGCTTCGATCACCATCATGTCGAGCCCGTCGAGATCGCGACGCTGAATACGATCCTCGTGGCCGTCGAGCCACTCGGTTAGACTGCCCTTGCGGTCGGTATCGTATTTGACCAGCCACGTCGGTGTCGAGCCACTCGTAATCGCGTCGGCATCGAACGCGGCCGGCGTCGCCGTGTCCGAGCCGCCCACGCGGAACGAAGGGAACGACAGTGCCAGTGCCCCAACGCCCGCGGTCGATCGGAGCAGCTCACGACGCCTCATAGAAACCACCCCCGTCGGCGGCCGACGACAAGGCCGGCCAATCCGGCCAGGCCGCCGATTCCACCGGCAGCCGAGAATGGCGTGGGGACCCACGAGAGCGACGGCCCGAGGTTGGTATCGAACCACCAATCCAGCCGCTCGAGGCGGCCCGCATTGGAGTCTTGGGAGATAGTCACGCTGCCGTCCACGCCCGTGAAGGTTCGAATCCGCGTGCCAGCGTTGCTGTCCTCGCGTTCGCCACCGGGGAGGCCAGCCGCGATCGGTTCCGTCGTGTCGCCCGTCGAACGATAGACTGTCGAGCCGCCACTTAGCAGACCCGCACTCGAGGGGAGTTTGGTATCGTGCAAGACGATCCCGACACGACGCTCGAGGGACTCCGTACCGGTTGGCGTCTCGCGCTCGAGTTGGATATTGATGTCTTGGTCTTCGGTGTTTACGATCTCTCTCATTCTGAGGTGAACCTCCGATGGGACGTGCTCGTCGGCCGGCACAACGACGCTCACGTCGACTTCGCTGCCCTGGTCCTCGACGGTGATCTCGCCGTCCTCGAGTCCGTCCCCGACGAGTGCGGCCGGCTGAGTCTGGTCGGTCGGGAGGCCCCGGAGGGTCGGATTGAGATTGTACGAATCCTCGCCCGCGTGGACGCGCATGCTTTCCGTGTGGCCGTTGCCCTCGTCGTCTTCGAAGCGGAGTTCGACGAGATGGGTGCCGCTTTCGGACGGATGGACGGTGAACTCGTTGGTCCCTGTGACGTTGGCTCGCGCATCCGAGAGTGTCTGTCCCGTTGGGCTGTAGGCCGTGATATTAGTCAACTCGTAGCCCGCGTTTTCGCTAAAACGGACCTCGCCACCCATCACGGTGTCTTCGCCCGGTCGCAACGTGTTCGCGCGGATGCTTCGAATGTTGATCGGTCCGCCCGCGAAGTTCGGATTCTCGACGTCCACTTCCTCGTGAATCACTTCGTCGCCGTTCGCGCCGATGATGTTGAAGCTCAGTTCGGACTCGTTGGTCGGGTCGACAGTGACGTTCTCGCCGCCAATCGAGAGGTTGAACGGCTGTGGATCGTAGGACGGGACGCTGACGTTGCCGTCGTCGTACTCCCACTCGTCGTCGGGCAGTGGCTGTGTGACCGTCGAGTTGTTCTGTCCCGCGCCGGGGTAGTCAACGTGGACGGTCAGGTCTTCCTCGTCCCAATCAGGGCCAGAGATCGCGTTGCCGAGTGGTGAGTCGTCGGCGAGTTCGACCTCCGTGCCGGTCGTCTCGGAGACGATCTCGACTTGCGTTGTGCTGCCGGCGATTCGGTCGCCGTCGGCGTCCAAGATTACGAAGTCGTAGGCTCCGGGATCGACGTTGATCGGGTTCGCGTCCGTGTTTAGCGAGACACCAAGCGATTGGGATTCGTTCGGGTCGATCGGAGCGGCGAAGAACGCTTCTTGGATCGTCGCACGGCCCTCGCTTTTGACGAGCGCGTACTCGAAGTCCTCGTTCGAAGCGTTCTCGCCGATATTGGTGTACTCGTGTCTGACCTGGATGTCCGTGTCGTTTTGCTTGTGGATCGTCTCCGGTGGCCCAGCGTCTACGTTACTGATTTCCCAGTCGTCGGATGTCTCGAAGCGATCCTCTGCGAGCCCGGTGAAGTCATCCTCGGCACACCGGCTTTCGAGGCCGAGATCGCAGGCCAGGCCGTCGACCGCGCCGGTGTCGGTTTGGCCTTCCTCGAGCCCCGAAACCGTCGACGTGAGCGTGTCAGTGTTGTTCGCCAACTCTGCGATTGCTTGCTCTTGTGCGAGTGCCTTTTTCTCGAGCGTGCTGAGATTCCCGCGCGTCGTGTTGAACTCATCGAGCAGCGTGTCGGTGCGATTCTCCAGTCTGTCGTTGCCCTCAATGATCCCATCGAGGTCGTCGGTCATGTTCTGGAGCCGACCTTCCTCGATGCTCGTGACCGTCTCGTCGATGATCGCTTGTTCGTCGACGCGCGTTTCGTTCTCGAGTTCGTCGAGACGGTCCTGGAGACGCTGGTAGACTTCCTGGTTCGTGTGCGATGGGGCGGTGATCCGGCGCGTCTCGACGGTAACGTTTGACTCCGGCGGTGTAGCGCTGGTTGGCGTCGTCGACAGTACGACCGAGCCGTTGTAATCGGTCAGCTCGTACATCGCCCGGATGTCACTGATTGAGACGTTCGTCGGGTCAGTGCCGATCGACGAGAGTTGTGAGTCGGGAGCCTTGTAGGCCGTGACCGATGCGGAGACGACGCTGTTGTCGATCTCGGCCGTGAACTCTCCGTTTGCGTCGGTGGTCGCCGTCGTGCGGACGATCGTGCCCTCCTGGCTCACGAGGTCGCGGATGCGTTGGGCGCGCTCGGTCAGCGAGCCGGTTTGTTCTCGGAGATCGCGCTCAAAGGCTTTCGCGAGGTCTTCAGGGTCGCCGACGGTGAAGTAATAGCTCTGGGACTCGGAACTCTCCCAGCTATCACCGACGTAGGCCCGGTAAACGCCCGGTGAGAGGCGGGTTCGGACGGCGTAGTGTTCGCGCTCGCCCTGGAGCGTGGCGACCCGGCCGCCAGTGGTCGTTGCGACTGGCTGTGCAGTCCGGGTCGTCTCACTCGTTACTTCGCCCGTCGGTGAGAGCGACTGCACGGTGAGTTCGTACTCACTGGTACGCGTTGCACCAGGCAGCGAGGTGTCGATCTGGTTGTTCGATCGGCTTTCGTCGAGATCCCACGCCGAGAGGATGATCTGTTGGTCGTCGGCCGTCGTCAGCCGTGGCGGGCCGACCGAGTCCGGACTTCGGATCGTCGTCGACGGGTAGATAATCGGATTCCAGTCATCGGCTTGGTGGACCGCGACGTACCCACCCGCGCCATTGTCGTCGCGGTTTTCGATGTAATTCGTTGGCTCGAGATCGCTGTCGAAGTTCTCGGGGAGTGGATCTGCGAGTTCGGTTCGAAGTTGTTGGGCCTCGCGCTCGAGTTCTTGGGCATCGGTCGTGTCAAACGCCGATTCCGTTGGTCCCCAGATTTCGACGCTCGCGTTCGCCACTGGAGTACCAGTTTGGTCTTGGACAGTGCCGGTAATTGGATCACCGACACCACCAAGCCAACCACCAGAATTGACAGACCACACAGTCGAGCTTTCCGACGAACTCCATACTTCACTACCAGTTTCCGCATCAATTGCTTTTGCAGTATTATCCGAACTGCCAGAATAAACATAATTGCCACCTGACGAAGTACCAACAGAGAGGACGCTGTCAGTGTGACCCTCGTACACCCACTGTTCGGTGCCGTCGGATGCACTAATTGCTCTGACTGTATTCGATGTCGAATCAGTGCCAGTATAGATTGAGTCGCCGTCTGGTGATGCCGATATAGATCGGATTGCATTTGTATAGTCAGTTACATTCCAGATTTCGCTACCAGTATCGGGGTTGATCGCTCTGACTGAATTGTCTTCAGACCCTGAATAGACAGTTCCATCTGGGTTTGTCGTCACACCGTATACAGTGCCAGTATGGCCCTCAAATGTCCATTCGACAACGCCAGATGATCGGTCTAATTTTTTGACCGTATTATCTCCAGATGCCGTGTAAACACTTCCCCCGTCAGCCGATGCAGATAGCGAATTGACAGTGTTTGAGTGGACAGAAACATCCCAAAGCTTGTCACCAGTTTTTGCATCGAAAGCCCAAACACCGCCATTGCCGTCGCCAGCATACAGGAGTTCATTATCAGCCGTTGGGGCTAAAGACCGTGGGCCGCCCGATTCCGATACCCAGACCTGGTCACCAGTTCCTGCATCATATGCTTTTACTTCGGTTCCAACAGTCGCATATATTAGTTCCTCATCTTCCGAGAGCGCCGTTGCCCGAATTGTAACTCCCTCAGAGACATTCCATACTTCAGTTCCAGTTGCAGCATCAATGGCCTTGACAATACCATTTTGTGTGCCGATATATACTGTACTATTATCTGTTGATTGGGTTGTCGTGGTGAACGATGGATTGATGTCAGAGCCCGATGTGTTCGCGGCGACATTACTTGCTGCCAGCGGCATCGCGGCCACGCTCGAGAGCATCATGAACGCGAACAGCAGCGCTTGAGCCTGTCCGCGCGTGACCGACAGCATGGATAGATCGATCGCGCGGAGGTGATCGCGTGCTGTCCAAAGGAAGGTCACGAGCGCAAGGCCAGCGACAACCTCGCCACGGACTGGCGAGGGAACGACGAACTCGCCAGAATAGCTCATGACCACCAGCAGGTCGTTGACCGCGTTCGCGATCGTCGCGACTGTGATGATTGTTGCCCCGGTCGTGATGTATGGGATTTGCTCGCGGTCCAGCCACTCGAGCAATCGGAAGCCACCGATATAGGCGGCTACGTAGAGGCCGGCGGTCGCGTGGTAGCCCACCGAATCGAACAGCCACGCCGTGAGGCCGTGGCCTTCAACGCCGATTTGGGCCTCGAGTGCAGTGAGTGTCGCTGCAAACGTCAGCGTGAGTGCGATCAACGAGATCGCTTCGGTGACTCGGAGCGGGTGCGAACGGGCGGCGTTGGTGATGGTCGCGAGGCTATGCGTCGCTCGTGCGTCGGTTTGGTTTGTCATTGAAAATCAAACCTCAGTGATCGGCAGCGTCCATGAAGACTCGAAACAGGATTTCGGTCAGGACATCCTGGTCAGTCTTCTCCTGCTTGCTTTTGAGAGTCTTTGCGTCCTCGAGCAGCTCGTCGATTCGTGACTGCCGGAACGAGTGTCTCACTTGGAGATCGCCAAGGACATCCTCGGTAACCTCCATGAACTTCCGTAGCGACAGGTCCTCGAAGTCAACGCCACCGAGATAGCCATGTTCGGGATCGAAGCGCCGTCGGAATCGTTTCTGGCCGTACTCGGTGACGCCAAACTCCGCGCCGCTGTACTCCCGCGGAACGTGCTCGACCGGCCGCGTTAGTTCGACCTCGCACCGTTCAGTGTGGACTGACAGTGGGTCATGGTCCGTGATTAGATCCTGGTGTGAGTCAGCGAACAGCCACGCAAACAGCGGCTCGAGGCCGCGGTCGGGTGGGGCGTGTTTCGCCGTTTTCGAGACCGGTGTGGCGACCTCGCGGAGAACTTTGTGTGATTTCCACCGAGCGCGTTCGTACTCGGTAACACACTCCGATGGGCGGTTGGGATTCTCGCGGCGATCCCGAACCCACTTTCGGAGTTCGGGTTCTCCCATCGCGTCGACGGCGATGTTGAACGGCGTTGTCTCACGGATCAGTCGCCGGAGTTCGTGAGCGTTCAACTGGCCCACCGACGTCTCTTTGAGTTCGTCGAGCGGTGTCGACTCGTCGTACCAGAAATTCTCCCGGCTTCCGAGGGCGGATTGTGGCGTACTCATGGCTCTCGAGGGTTGTCACGGCGTTTGCGATAGAATCGACTATGTCTCGAAATCGGCGAGCGGCCGTCGCGATGACGTTGGTCAAACGTGACCTATCCGGCGGTGCGTCGCCGGGCCGAACCCGATCCGAGTGTTACTAGAAACCTACACGGCCGCATACTTGTAGCTTACCCTCACAGTCGCGTTTTCGCGAGTGTTCGCGCGGATACGAGCATTTCTGCGAGTAGGTGCGAGCTACTGTGCATTCATTTCGGTACACAAAATGCCATACATTATTGGAGCGGCCGTGTCACGGTGTGGGTATGGGCGACGAGCCCGACGGTGACGACTCGTCGGAAACAGAGCGTGTGAGTATTACGCTGCCGAAAGCGACACTCGACCGGTTGCTCGAGAACGGGCCGGTCGACGGCGACTACCAGGACGCGATGGAACGAGCAATCTACACACAGATCGAACTCGACGAAGCCGACGAGTACACCGTCGTCAAAAACCGATAGGCCGCGCGAGCCCCCGTGACCTTGGCCGGGACGGGGTTCAAGAGTGGCTACGCTCGCCAGGAACGAAAAGAGTTCGGTGGGGTGCTACTGTTCGTACAGCCGCCCGATTGCCCTGAGTGATGAGTTGTCGGTGATTAGGCCGTCGAAATCGTGGGTGTCGATAAGATCCCATGTGTCAATTTCATACACCCAGACTGTCCCTGATTCGTCCGCCACGACGAGCGTATCATCGCTAAACTCGATGGCAACAAATGCGGAATCCGAGTCTGTGATCGTATACTCGAGAAGCCACTCGCCTCCGAGATACAGATGGATCGCAACCATTGGTTGTGGACGGTTTCCGACATACGCAACGCATGCGTCGGAATCTATCTCAGACGATTCGGCATCGTGATGTGCGATATCCACAAGGTCCGAGGTTTCGAATTGGATCATTCGTAGTATCTTTGTCGTTGGTGAAAGAACTAGAGTGTTCGGTTGGCAGGCGTAGTCACTCGTCGGGTTCTAAGCGGTCGATCACGATCGCACTCGAGAGAATCAACTGCGAGTGGCCCGCGCCGTCGACGGTGCCGGCAACGCGACCCTGCGCTAACAGACACGGGCGCTCAGTTTCGGGATTGATCGAACCACGAGCACACGAGAGACATCGAGTCGTCGCTGGATCGATCTCGGTGCCGGCGATCGTCACCAGGACTTCGACGCGATGATTCGGTCGGAGGCACGCGCCGCAACAATCGCAGTGTGCGAGCTGGCCGACGCCGATCGGGAGCCCCGACAGCAAGGCCTCCTCAAGCGAGAGTGTCATCGCTCGCCCGCGAACGCTTTCACGCGCGCTTTCGCGGTCTCGAGTTCGATTAGTTCCGGGATCGGGTCGGTCGACTGCTTGAAGCGCAGCGTTTCTTCAACGTCGAAGCGCGCCAGTTTGTCGGTCGAGAACCCGGCGCGTTTGGACCAGCCAGCGAGGATGCACCAGACGCCGTCGTCGGCCAGCGATTTGATGCACGCCTCGTCGGGCGCGTCGGCGTACGTGTGTTCGGTGTAGAGAACCAGTTCAACGCCCGTTTCCTCGCGGACGTATTCGATCGCCTTGAACCAGTCGCCGGCTTTGATTTGGGAAGGGTCGCGATCGCCCTCGAGTAGCTCGCGAACGCGGCGAACGGTCGTCCGGCTGCCTTCGACTTCCCGGAGGAGGTCGATCGGGTCGGATGGTTTGCGGTCGGTACGTTTATCAACGTCTGCGGGTTTCGTACTCATGTTCTCTCACATCTGGGGGAACGCAGGTCGCGTGTTACAGCACGCGGCCGTTTCTGCGACGGCGTAACCTGAGTTCGTCTAGTGCCTAGCTAGCCGACCACTTATAGCTTTGGGGATAGTTCCACTTTCTTTACTATGGTTCAAACAGTTACCGGGTAGCGTTTTCGAGTATGAGATGCCAGATTGAATATGTGATTTTCAGATCCGAATCCCGGCGGCTCGAGTACGGACCATTGTAGCCATTCACTCGCCTGCAAAACAGATCGATAGAAGGGCCAGGACCGAACGCACGCGGTTGAGATTAGCGGACCGTACCGAGTTGACGGGCCGCGTCGGCCGAAACAACAATATCGCGTTCGCGAAACTCGACGCCACCGCCAGCCACATCGTCGATCAACGCCGCCAGATCCTCGAGATACGTCCGATTTCGATCCTCGCGCACTGTCAGCGTTGCTTTGCCCTCGTGTTCAATCGCGCGGTTCTCCAGATAGGCGTAGGCAAATTGCTCGCGGACGTCGTCGGGTGCCTCCTCGAGATACGACGGTAGAGACAGTCGTTGGTTGCTTTTCGCGCCGACCGGAGCGCCGAGGACTGCGAGGACCCGGCCCAGAACAGTGCTATCCTCTGTGGGGCGGGCCTCATCGCCCCGGCCGTCGCGATCATCGATCACTTCGTAGTCGACGCGGGCCAGCTCAAGGGCGTCGATCACGTGGCTGTCCTCCCCGCGATGGTTGAGGACAAACGACGGCCGGTAGTATTCGTCGGCGATTGATCCGCCCGAAAAGACATTCGCAACGAGGGTATTCAGACCCGTAAATTCGGGATCGTCAAACTCCGCTTGCAACCAGCCGTGTTCGCGCGCGGTGTCGATTGCGTTGACAGCATCCGGCGCACCCCCGTCGAGCCACGGCCGAATGCGACCCCGTGGGAGATCCAGCGCCGATGCGATCGCACTCGAGCCCTGTGATGGGTGGCGACTCGCGTAGGCCAGCACGCGGCGGTAGTCGTCAACCGCGTCGGCGGGATCGCTATACGAGGGATGATTGTAGGTGCGTGCAAGCGCACGCTCCGAGACCAGTGGCTCGACATCGGACATACAGGGCAAACGGATTGAACGATCAAATCCGTACCGCTTTGAAGAAAATAGGGAAAATCGCCCGACGGCAGCGCTTCAAGAGGGTGCTGTAGGGCTTCCACGACGGGCTGGTTATCAATTCTGAAAGCCTTTCTCGGAGAACGAATCCTGACTATCAGGTATGTTTATATATACCCAGTGTCCTCTGACGAATTAGCATCGGTGACGACGGCTCGAGAAAGCGGGGACGTGGTGGATTCCAACCCCTGTCCGCAGTCCTCGATTTGACGAGGACGCTGATAAGCTTTCTCACCGTTCACACACCGGTGTGTGAGAACACATGGATTTGAAAGAATATCGCGCGAAGCTGATTGGTGGAAACGACGAACGAGCGGTCTCCCCTGTCATAGGGGTCATACTTATGGTGGCGATCACGGTTATTCTCGCCGCCGTTATTGCTGCGTTCGTACTCGACCTTGGCGGGAGTGTCGGTCAGGAGGCACAGGCCGGCGTGAATATGGAGGTTGATGAAACGGCTAACGGAAACGTCACCGTCGAAGTGACTTCGTTGGGTAATTCCGACCACGTTGAACTGAGTGGAGACGTTGGTACAACTGCGGCTGCTTCCTCAACTGGAACAACCACTATCGCAGACCTGAAGCTGGGCGTCGGTGATACTGTTAGACTTAATCAGAGCAGTGGCCTCAGTGGCTCCAGCGGGACTGTAACGGCTGTCGCGGTTATTCAGGAAAGTGAAACGCGCACGCAGGTTTCCAGCGCAGAATATGAAGGATTTAGCACTCCATGATGGATGTTAAATCAAAACTAGTTGGTGACGAGGAAGAACGCGCAGTGTCACCTGTCATAGGTGTCATACTCATGGTAGCCATTACTGTGATTCTTGCAGCAGTGATCGCTGCCTTCGTGCTCGACCTCGGCGGGAGTGTTGGGCAAGAAGCACAGGCAGGTGTCACAGTTAGTGTCGACGAACAAGCCGATGAAATCCGAGTTGAGGTCACATCGCTTGGAAACTCAGATTACGTCAATATCACTGGTACGCCCCGGGACAAAGGGAATGATGATCTCTATAATCCCGACTGGAGTTCTGCCGAAGGGGAGCTTTCTCGCCTCAGTGTAGGTGACGTAGTCACAATCTCAACCGATTCTAGTGCTGACGTCCAGATAGACAGTAGCTATTCAAGCGTCAGTGACTATGAGTCGGGTACAGTCTCGGTTGTCGCAGTAATCGAATCTGACGAAACTGAGACATCTGTCGCAAGCGAAGATTACGACCTCGACTGGAGTCCGTAATCTAACCGCTCTTTCAATTATTTGGTCGGTCATCTACCCGAGTAGGTTCAACTATAGAATTCAGTTCGACTAGTCTAGCAGCCGCTATCGGAACTGTTGGAACCCGCCCCGTCGGTACTATAGTCCCGTCAGCCGAACAGTCACGTATGATTACGGATTACGAAGTCCTTCAGACGGACATCCAGCCCGATCGGGAGGTGGTCACGCAACGCGATGGTGAGATCGACCATCTCACGTCGGTCCTCAAGCCGATCACCCACGGCATCGCACCCAACGGCGCATTCATTTACGGCCCATCGGGTGCGGGCAAGACCTGTGCAGTCCGATGTGTGATTGAAGAACTCCCGCGCTCGGTGTTTATCAACTGTCTCTCCTCGCACGCACGCCGGTCAGTTCTCAACCGCGTGCTCGAGGGACTCGGCGCGGGATCGGCACTTGAGCGCCGATCCGTGTCGACGGATGACCTGGCCGCCGCGATCGAGCGGGCCGTCGACGGGCCGACGGTGATCGTCTTGGACGAAGCCGACCAACTCGATGAGATTACTGTCTTGCACGAGCTGTACGCGATCGACGACGTGACACTCATTTTGATTTCGAACGATCCGTGGCCGGCGTTCGATCTCGAACGCTTCGACAAAGAAGCGACCCGATTGGATTCCCGCATCGGCGCGCTCGAGGATATCAAATTCGCCGCCTACAGCGATTCTGAACTCGTCTCCATTCTCGAGAAACGCGCACAGATTGGTGTCGAACCCGGCGTGGTCGGGACCAACGAACTCCGGTATATCGCTCGGTGTGCGGATTCGGACGCACGGGACGCGATTGCGTTACTCTATCACAGCGTTCGGAACGCCGATCACGACGGGCGGGATACAGTCACGAAATCGATCATCGGCCGCTCGCGTGGCGACGCCGACCAGGACGTGATTCGCTCCCGACTCTCGGATTGCTCGCGTGACCAGCGGCTTGCGCTCGAGGCCGCGGCCGACGTGGGGCCGGCAACCAGCAGCGAGATTTACGACGTCTATCGCGACCGCGCGGACGATCCAGTCACGACGCGTGCGCTTCGGGGGTGGCTCCCGAAATTCGAACGGTATGGGTTCATCACAAAGTCCGGCCCGGCTCACGAACCAAAATACGAGGTGTCGGATGTGGTGCTCGAGGAACTCGGGATTGTGACGTAGAAGCCGCCAGAATACGAGTGGTCGGCGTAGCCGAGCAATTATCGATCATCACCTACGAGTCAGACAGTAGTTCGCCGACGTACTGTTCCTCCCACTCTCGACGCGCTTCGAGCTCCCGTTCCCCGCGGCCAGTGATCGTGTAGTAGTTCGTCCGCCGATCGGCTTTCCCTTTCTCGACGAGCCCCTTGTCAACGACCGTATCGAGATTCGGATACAGTCGCCCGTGGTGGATCTCTTTCTCGTAGTAGTTCTCGAGTTCGTCTTTGATCGCGAGGCCATGGGGTTCGTCCTGCCCGGCGATTACGTATAGCAGGTCGCGCTGAAACCCCGTTAAATCGTACATATCTGTTTTGTGTCTTGTCAGAATATAAGGGTAGCGAGAAGCAGCGAGACAGTGGTTATAGCTACCGGTTTTCGTGAAATCAGTTGTTAGTCTTCGCTATCGAATTGTCCTCAAGCTCGCTCGTCTCGAGATCGGTGACAACGATTATTCGTTCGATGTCGAGCCGCCTTTCGAGTTGGCGACTGTCTTGGCAGACACTCGGCCATCATCATTTTCTTCCACACCACTCGGCTTTGTGTCTTCAGAATTGTCTGACTCAGGTTCGCTCATAGATATCTAGTCTCGTTCACCGCCCTTGCTGAGTGTTGCCATTCGGGCTCGGGAGTTGCCATCTTCATCCGTCGTTGTGGCTTTCGTATCCGCGAGCCGGACGAAGGGTTTCTCGTCTCGATCCGAACGAGTATCGTCAAAGTCAAGCTACCGCCTGGAAAGGAAATTATTCGTCCGACGAGATCCCGCCTTTCGAGTTTTTGACCATCTTTGCGCGGATACGGCCATCATCATCAACGAAGAGCCCTTCGGTTTTTTCAGCCAACTCCCGCTTTTGGGCCTCCGATTCACTCATATCATATCATTCCCGATCCAACACTAAAAACTCTTCCCTGTGGATATAGAGGAGTAGTCGGCCTAAGAGAAGGGAATACAAGATTGCAACACCTACTGCGTGCAATAGTGGGACCTGAAAGAGAAAGTAGAGACCAGAAAGGACCAACAGAGCAATACCTGTAATAAGTGCCTCCAGTGTCCAACGGAATCTAATTGCGTTCGTATTTATTACTTCGCGGTTATTCTCCACGGTAGTAGAGTACGAGTTTAAAATCACTTCTTCATAAACTGGCGATTCAATATCACCAGCTGCAACCGAATGTCCAAACTCGCCCCCAAGTCCGTACTCAATTACACTGCTCAGATAGGTTATCATCCCCAGCGCGATAGCCCCCAATAACGCAAAAATACCGAGAATGAGTGTTGTCTGTGAAGCGAGCGGTATATCGCCAAACGTAATCCCTTCTACTCGTGGTATGATCGAAATGGCCGTCAGCACTAGCCCGAGCACAGCGCCAGTATATTGGACTACCTTCTGTGCTTTGTCGTCGATGCCATCCAGAAGTGCGATCTGATGATCAATTGTGCGTTCATACCGCTCAATCGCATCCTCGCGCTCGCCCGTCATCCCTCGTTGCCCGAATCGGCTTCAAGCTCGCTTGCGTCGAGTTCGCCACTGAGATAGGCGCGTCCCTTGTCGGTTAGTCGGTAGTACGACGAAAAATTGTCGTCTCGTTCAATTAATCCTCGGGCTTCGAGATCGTCCAAAGCTCGAGCAATCGATGATGCAGATGCGCCGAGTTCGTTATCAAAGACGCCTTTTGGGACTGCAATCTCATGCTCGTCGAGAAATTCAAGGATTGGGTCGGCGGCTACGTTCATCCACGCACCTCGCTTTCGCCGACGGTTACCCATTGTCTGGCACTCACCCACTGCGGATAAAGGCACAACGATGTGTTAGCGTGCTGGTATTCCATAGATCCTATTTGGGACTACAGCGTGTCAAGTTTTAAGTGTAGTGGGCCTAAAGAGGGTGCTGTCAACAGACGCGACGCTCTGGCGGGGTAACCTGTCCGTAAAACGAAGCGGACGGGCGTGCTAAGGCCACGCCGCCCAGGGCGACACTGTTGACGATCGCTATGCCAACACGAGAGACAGACACCGCGCGCGACCAAAGACCTTCTGCACACGATCGGGCAGCGACAGTGTCCCGACACTGGGTGGAAGACAAAAATCGCCCGACGGCAGAGGGTGGAACGGGTGGAAGCTACCCTCCCCTCACTAAGTGGCTCCCGTTCGTTCCCACACCTATGGCAGTCACAGAACCCGACACCGACGACCCGACCGAACAGATCCATCACATCGATCTCCGCGATCTCGGGGCCGAACGACTCCCCGAGGCCGTCGCAACCTGCGAGGTGACGGTCGTCGGCGATGTTGACGCGAGCGCACAGCTCCAAATCGAGATCGTCGATACGACCTGGGTCGTCGACGTCGTCCTCGCGACGGGCGAACTCGAGGGCGTCTACGACTCGGAGGGCCCAACCTCGAAACCGGAGACGATGCCCGATTGGTTAGAACCAGTCTGTCAGACGGTCGGCGTCACGGAGGTCGCGCTGTAGTCATGTCGCGTGCGAGTATCGGGTCCTCGCTGTTTGGGCAGCGGGCGCAGGAGACTCTGGCGGCTGTTTGGGCAGTCGCCGGCTGGCACTCTGCCAGCTCAATCCACTGGGAAGTGAATGAATACAACGTCAGACAGTCCGACTAGATTTAAGACGGGCCAGTTCGTTCGTTTCGGATATGCACAGCTAAGGAAAATCAACCGCAGGGTGCGAGGCGGAAGCCCCGACACAAGGAAGCTGGATACTCCCTTGTTGTTCGGGCTTCGTCTTAAGCTTTCCCCCACGACCACTGGCGAGACTCGCGTTCGTAAGTCCGCTATCGGTTGTGTAGTGGTGAGTGCGTATCCTGCGGTCGGAGCTGTCAACGCATGAGCCACGCATCCATACCCCCCGCAGAGAGTGCGATTTTCCAGACGCAGATAGCCGATGGTGCGGTGATTTTCCAATGAGCGGTTTCGACGTCGTCGGCTGCAACCAGTGTTCGAACCTTTGGATACTCGAGACTCACGACCGCAAGACGAACTACGCCGCCCGCTGCCCCACGTGCGGGCACGATCACAAGACATCGCGACTCAAGGCGCTCGATCACCACGAAACCGCCGACGGTGCGGCCGAACTGCGAGCCCGGCGGCTCGCTAACCGACAAGGTGCGACCGACGAGTACAACGAGATCCTCTCTGAGTTCGGTTCGTTCCAATCCCAGCGCGAGGAAGTCGAGTTCCGAACCGCGTCGATGACAACCGACGCCGATAAGATGGACCTCAAGCCGATCGGATCCGATCGGTACGCAGACCTCGCCGAACACACCTTCGCGGCCGAGGATGCAAAGTTCTCGCAGTGGGCCGACGAGTACAGCGGGATCGGCGAGAACGTGTTCGCCGACCAGGTCTCACTCGAAAACTCCGAACACGGGATTTGCCGTGAGTACGTCGACGAGACACTCGAGGGATGGGCCGACCGTCCCGATCGGGAGAGCCACATCCGCGGCGCGGTGACAGTCACCGAGACGAAACCAGCATCAGCGATCGCGACTATCGAACTCGACGCGACGCCGATCACCGACGTTTGGGCCGACCTATTTGGCGAGTCGGAGTTCCAACAGGCGCTTGCAACGGCGATCGGCGATCGATTCGGCGGCATGGGAACCGACGAGTGTTACAATGCGCTCCGTGACGCGGGCGTTCCGTTCTGGTTACGGACCCCGATCGCGACGGCCGTCGCCGGACAGACCAAATCGATCTGGCAGCTCGTCTCCGAGTTGATTCCGGAGATGGCAACGAATCCACTGACCGCCGTCGAAGATCTGTTGACCGTTGCGAGTCTGTTCGATGCACTCGAGGACGCGCCGACCGTCGGCGTTATCGTTCGTGATTCGTTCGTCGATCCCGAGCAAATACGACGCGACCAGCGGATCGATATCTGTGACTTGCTAGGCGTGCTCGCGTCGGCACTGGATGTCCGCGTTATCGGCTCGCCAACCACGCTCCAACGGTTCGCTGACCGGCACCGATCGGATCTCGATGGGTTTAGCGAATGGTGCAATCAAGACCGTCGCAGCGAACGAGTCGAGGAGACTGCGAACGCTGCCCGCCGGGTGCTTGATCCCGACGGTCGGAAGGTCCAAATACTGCGCCAACTGGCCGCACAACCCGACGACGTGCTCGCTCGCGCCGATATCGAAGCCGACCACGACGTGACAAGTGGCCGTATTTCGCAACTCATTCGGAACGACGAGAACTCATTGATTGAGCTTGGGCTCGTTACGACCTACGGGCCTGACGGCAGTCAGATGGTTTCTCTACAGGCCGCTGGTCGACTCGCGCTCGAGAAGATCCTCGCGGAATCGGGACGCCAAGCAAACATCAACGATCTGGAATTTTTTTCCGGAAATTCCTCTACCAAGTGCCGTGTAACCCCGCAGGAGGGAGTGGGTGGGGAGGACGGCGAGGCCGACCAGCCGCCAGGGGAACGGCCTTACCGCACGGAGTATGCCAGCCCCAGCACGCACCACGCAGCCGCCGCGTGCGCCCGCAGCGGTGCGGTGACGGTAGTGCGCGGCGACATAGAGGACGAAAACGGCCGCAATGGAAAAGTACGGCTGGTAAGCTACGACGATGAACGCGACGAGGCCGTTGTGGCAGTGCGGGCCGCCGAGCCGTTACCATACACGACGACGCTTGCAGCCGCATTAGCGAGCGAGGAATTTTTAGACCGTGCCCTCCCAGTTGATCGACTCGGGGATATCACGGAACCGCCGTCACTGCTTCGTGATGTGCGGAATATCGGCGGTCTCTCGGCCCATGCCGCATCGGACCCACAGAAGCTTCGGGACAATCTCGTCGAGTGGGGGCGGCAAGTCCAGGATATGACGACGGCGCTTCGGAACGAAGACTACCAAGACCGCGACCGATTCCGGGCGTCGATCATCCGATCGGCACACGGCCTTGCCGGGTCGATCGTCCATTTGCTCGAGACAGTCGGCGTCGACCTCGTCCGGGAGATACGCGTTCCTGGTGGCCGAAATCTCGAGACACAGCTCCGACCGCTGGCGAAATCGATTGGGATCTCGGCAGCCATCCAGTCTGAGTACCGCAAGTTCGCACCTTACCGGCAACTGTTCGACGTGCCGAACTGTGACCGGCCACCGGTGGCCGCGTCGATCGACGCCGAAATGCCGACTGGAGAACTCATCGGGTCGTTCGTGATCCGTGGTCCCGACGTCCACCGCTTCCGCGAGGACCTCGAGCACTTCCTCGAGGCACCGCGCGAAACGCTCGAGGACGCACCGCCGTTCTCGATTGATATTCGCGTTCGTGACCCGAAACGTGCCGATTTCGGCCGGATGACAGCGCGTATTCTTCGCGAGAAGAACATCGGACTGACGGATCGTGCAGTATCGATCCTGCACGCTCTCGTCGCGACACCCCACGACGCGGCTCACGCTCTGCAACGCCGTCTCGGTTCGGAGGACGATCCACGCCGTATCCGACCGGACGAACTTCGCGTGGCGCTGCGCGGCGTCGACGCTGATGCACTTGTCCCCGATCTCCCGCGATCGGTCGGCAAACTCCTCTCGATCCTTCTTGAGGCAGACGAACCACTCTCGCAGAAACAACTCGCCGACCTGGCCGACGTAACAGCCCGTACCGTTCGAAATCACGCTGACCGGCTGACAGCCCTCTCGCTGGTTTCCCACAGTCGCGAGGGGTGGCGACTCAGCATTTCGTTCCCCACGCGGAGCGAGCGCCACGAGCCCGTTGTACCGACGCTTACGACTGACGACGGCCGGCTACTTGACACGACTGACCCGCTGCTCGAGTCGATGCTCCCGCCCGACCGCTACGCCGACCCCGACGACCCGGCTGGCGGGGTGTTGTACTGGCCACAAGACCCGTGGGCGTTACTCGAGATTGGCGAGTTCCAACCGTGGATGACGGTTGCAATCCGACTCATGGGTGATGAGGCCGAGGAGAAACCGGAAAAACGTGTCTCGATGGGGCCAACCGTCACGCAGCAACCGATCACACAGGCAGCGGCCGACTAACTCGAATCGGGAACGTACTCCCAGAGGGCCGGACTGACGAACTCAAAGGGACCGTCTCTCGTCAGGTGTTTCACCCGGTCGTCGAGCGTCCGCGAGTTCTTGATATCGGTGTGGCGTCGATACAGTTGCTTCAACTCACTCACTTCGATCTTACAGGGGCCGCGCTCGGCGAGCACGTCGAGAACAGCTTGGTCGCGCGGGCTCGTGCCGCCGGTACTACTGTCGGCTTTGATTCCGCCGTCGGGTACACGCCGATCGAGATCGGCGAGTTTTCTCGTGAGTTTCCGGTTTCGAGCTTCGAGTCGTCGCAGTTCCATACTCATCGAATCGAGAACGGCAACCAATTGTTCGACCTGTTCGTTCGCGGCCTCTGCTTCGAGATCGGCGATCGCCGAGGATATCTCAGATTGTCGATCATCGACCCTCTGATACCGTTCGGATTTGCCAGTTTGACTGCCCATCCCGCCGCTTGGTGCGTGTTCAGAATTAGCGGCCATTATGACAGGTATTACAACAGACAGGAGTATAAACCCTTTCCCGACAACCAGAAATGAAGCTTAATTCGACCGCCAAACGAACGCTCCGCCAATTTCTTCTTTTTCGACCTTCCGTTGATCCTCGAGTTTCTTTAATCGATATCGGGCCGTGTTTCGATGTACCTCCAGTTCGTCTGCGATCTCACCCGTTGACGCGGGCTCAAGCCGTCGAACAACACGCAAAATCTTTCCTGAAGATGTCTGTGGGGAGAAATCGCCAGAACTAGAATCGTGTTGGAAGCGGTCAGATGGCACTGATTGTTTCTTATCGGCCGGCGGGAAAAGCGTTATGCAGATGCACAATGTACGTTGTGCAACTGCACAATGCGAACAACTAAGTAATCTCAACTGTATGTTTCAATCAGCACGAATCACTCTCTAGATGGTTGGTCCATCGGAGAAGCACCATGTTTGGGCATGGTGCGATGTGGTTCGTGGTCCACTGGGAAGTGAATTAGCGAACCATGCGACAGTTACAGCGTAACCGACTTAAATCTAGTCGGACCGAAACGCAGTCGGAGAATCGTTCACAGACCACGCGTCAGCCACGCGACCGGCACACGTCCGAGGAGGTCGCGCTCGCAGCCGAACCAGCCTACGATCGCGCGTACGACCAGCTACTTACTCTCGAGGAGGCTGTTCGCCGATGACGGTCAACGCCTACAACGCCTCGAGCGACCGCTACGAGTGCGACGACGACATTCTCGCGGCCGCGCCCGAAAACCCGGTTCGATTCCTCGAGACCCACAACGACGACTTCGTCTGGCAGGGCATGATCGACGGGATCGACGACCTCGATCGGCTCGAAGCCTACCGGCAGGCCGAGAAGCGCCACATCGACGGCCGCTACAACAAGACGAAGGTCCACAAGTACATCGACCAACGCGAGCGCGAGCTGACCGACGGGCAGACACCCAACGCCACGGCCGAACCCGTCCCGGCTACGGATGGCGGCAAGACCGTCACTGAATCGGCCACGCGCGACGAAATCGTGGCTCACGAAGACGACCACGATGAGCCACACCCGGTTTTCAACATCCCACACACGCCCGTTCGCGTCCCGGTGAAACGAGACGACGCGGACGACGCCGACACTCTCCACCCCGACGTGAAAGGACTCGACGCTGGCGAAGTCCTGGTCCTCGAGCGCGTCGAGCCAACGGAATACATCTTCCCAGCGACCACGCAGGCCGACGCGCCGTACCTCCTTCGGACCGAGACCGACGAGACGGTCGAGCAACTCACGTTCGACCGTATTCTCGCGCGACTCGAGGGAAGCCCCGACCCGTCGCCACTCACAGCAACCGACGTGCGACCACCTGCGAACGCGGCAACGAACGGGGGTGGCGAGTAAGATGGATCGCCACCCGAATCACTACAATACGCAGAAGGTTTCTGACGCCGAACTCCGCGAGCGCGTCAGGGAGTGCTACGAGAACGGCGACACGCTCGCGGCCGGCGGCGTCACGGCCGAAATGGTCGCTGCCGGACTCCCGATCGTCCCCGAGACCGCGAAGGGCCGTCTCCGCGATCTCGCTGACAAGGGCGACCTCGAGCGCGATTGGGGATTCGAGGACGACGGCCAGAAACGACCCGGCTACCGACCGGCGACCGCTGACGAGAAACGGCTCGTGACCGACGGTGGCGGGTACTTCTGGGACGGCGAGGACTGCCCGCGCGACTGCGGCGGCGAGCTGCAACAGCAGGACAAATACAACGTGATGTGTCTCGAGTGCGAGCACGTTTGGACCCACGCCAAAACGGACACGAAGCACTACCTCCAGACGGCCGACTTCGAGACCGTCGAGACGAAGCCGGTCGTCATGACCGACGGCGGCACCCCACCGACCGATTGGTACTGTCCCGACTGTGGCGAACATCGCCACGTCCACTCCGACGACGCTCCGAGCGGGCGCTGTCTGACCTGCGGCGAATCGACCGACTGGCAGCGAACGCCGCCGAGCGACGATCGGGAGCTTCGGGCCGACGGCGGCACCGACGACTCACCCCTACTCCAAGACAACCGAAGCGACGCGGTTCTGAGCGACGACGGCGAGTACCGCTACCGACTCACGCGCACCTGGGACGCTGCGAAGCCGACCGTCGCGTTCCTCATGCTCAACCCGAGCACGGCGGATGCATCCGAAGACGACCCGACGATCCGGCGCTGTCTTGGCTTCGCCAAGGACTGGGGCTACGGCTCGCTCGTCGTCGCGAATCTGTTCGGCCTCCGCACGCCCGACCCGTCGAACCTTCGTGACCATCCCAACCCGATCGGTCCAGACAACGACGACCACCTTCGGGATGTGTGCACCGACGCCGCGCAGGTCGTCGCCGCGTGGGGTGCGAACGGCTCGCTACAGGACCGCGCTCGAGCAGTGGCTAAATCTCTCGAGACGGACCTCTACGCGCTTGACACGACGAAAGCAGGCCACCCGGTGCATCCGCTCTACCAGCCGAAAGACGCCGAGCCAGAGCCGTGGGATGCGACCGAACTCGACGCGGAGGGCGAACGATGAGCACTGATCGTCCACGGTGGACGCCGACGACCGAGTCTACGACGACCGCGCCGCGCTGTCAGAACTGTGGCGCGCAGGTCACCCAACAGTTTGCCCGTGTCTTCGGGGACAACAGCGATACTGCGAACGCTTGTCCCGACTGTACTGATAATCGACATCTGGCACGTGAAGCCGCCAACGCCGGCGGGGGACTCCGATGAACAGCGATACCAACATCGCGTGGACTGACGAGGGGACAACAGCGATACTGCGAACGCTTGTCCCGACTGTACTGATAATCGACATCTGGCACGTGAAGCCGCCAACGCCGGCGGGGGACTCCGATGAACAGCGATACCAACATCGCGTGGACTGACGAGTCGTGGAACCCCGTCCACGGCTGTTCGAAGGTCTCGGCGGGCTGTGAGAACTGCTACGCCGAACGAATCAGCCGCCAGTACAACCACACCGATCATGAGTGGACCAACGAGCACGCCGCCGAGAACGTCACCGAGCGCCCCGACAAACTCGAGGAGCCTTACAAACTCGACGAACCGAAGCGGATCTTCGTCAACTCGATGAGCGATCTGTTCCATGCAGAGGTCTCCGAGTCGTTCATCCGGGACGTGTTTGCGGTCATGCGAAACTGCCCGGAACACGTCTTTCAGGTGCTGACGAAGCGCCCCGGACGGGCGGCCCACATGGAACTCGAGTGGCCCGAAAACGTCTGGATGGGGACATCGGTCGAAGACGACCGCGTGACCGACCGCATCGATATGCTCCGCGAGACGGACGCTCACACGCGGTTCGTGAGCTTCGAGCCGTTGATCGGGCCGGTCGGCGACGTATCCCTTGAGGGGATCGACTGGGCGATCGTCGGTGGCGAGTCCGGCCCGGACTACCGCGACATGGCTCACGAGTGGGTCTGGCCGATTCGGGATGCGTGCCGGCGCGTCGGCGCGGCGTTCTTTTTCAAACAGAGCGCTGCCTATCGAAACGAGACCGAGCCGTATCTTCGCTGTGAGGACGGCGTCCGACGGCAGTTCACGGAACTCCCGAACCTGCCTGAATCGACGAGAAGGGCACGACAGGCGCTTGTCCTGCCTGACGGAGGGCTGCGATGACCGACACGTTCGTCGCGGTCGACCTGTTCGCAGGCGCTGGCGGACTCTCGACGGGACTCGTCAAGGCGATCATCGACACGCACGCGGAGACGATCGCCCACGAAACCGGACTCACACCCACCGAGATCACGATGAGTCACACCCGCGTTCACTGGTGGCTCGCCGAGAACGTCGAACTGCACGCAGTCAACCACTGGGAACCGGCGATTGCCACGCACGAACAGAACCACCCGTGGGCCGAACACTACCACGCCAAAATCGAGGAACTACACCCGCCGGACGTCGTTTCGCCGGGCGAGGTCGACCTCCTGGTCGGCGGCCCCTCGTGCACCCATCATTCCAAGGCTCGCGGTGGGAAGCCGGTCAACGAACAGAAACGCGCGAGCGGGTGGCACGTCCTGCACTGGATCGAACACCTCCAGCCCGAGCATATCCTCCTCGAGAACGTCCCCGAGTTCCGCGACTGGGCTCCTGTCGTCGACGGCCAGTCCACCCGCGATGGGTCGATCTTCCAGCGCTGGATCGGGATGCTCGAGGCGCTTGGCTACTCGGTGCTGTACGACGACGAAGACGAGGACTACGGATCGGTCCTGAACGCCGCCGACTACGGCGAGGCACAGTCCCGAAAGCGCCTGTTCATCATGGGCTCGAAGGACACGCGACCGACCGCACCCGAACCGACGCACGTCAACGGCGATCCCGACAAGCCCGATCGCCGAACCGCGGCAGATATCATCGACTGGTCGGATCTTGGCGACTCGCTGTGGACGCGGGATCTCGAGAACCCGCGTGTGCAGCCACTCTCGACGAACACGATGGCCCGTATCGCCGAGGGTCTGCGACGCCACTGCGACGACCGACTGACGCCACTGGCCGACGCCCTCGAGACGATCGGCAAGGACGAACTCCGAGCGCTTCGCGAGACGGTCGTTCCAGCCGAACACGCGGCGACGGTCGCAGCGGCCGTCGACCGACCGTTCCTCGTGCGTGTTCCGGGCGGCCGGACGACGCTCGCGACGCCGCAGATACTCGGACAGCACAGCAACTCGGTCGCTCGCGATGTCTCCGAACGACCGGCCCCAACCGTCGCGACGGGTGGAAAACTGCAACTCTCGAGCCCGGAGACGTTCTGCCTTCGCCAGCAGTCCGGTGGCGTTCCGGCGGCGACAGACCGGCCACTCCCGACCGTCGCGACGAAGGGCGCGATCTCCGTGGCGACCGCGGAGGCGACGCCGCTCATCAAGCCGCGCAACGGTGCGCGCCGCGGCCTCCATTCGAACCCGCTGTACGAGGCCGACTCGCGCCCACTGCACACGGTCACGGCGAGCAACCACGACGGCCACCTCGTGACGCCGACGCTGATCCACTACTCACATGGCGGGGCGCTGCGGGACCCGACGGACGATGTCCTGCCGACGATCGCGACCGAGAAGGGCGGCGCGTTCGCACTCTCGAGTCCGTATCTCTGCCCGCTGTACAATAGCTTCAGCGGACAGGCTCCGCGAACCCGCAGGGTGGACCGACCACTTATGACGGTGACGGCGCGGAAATCTGCACCCGCCTGCCTTGCGACGCCGGAACCGTTCCTCGTCGAGTACTACGGCAACGCGACGCCGAACGACGTCGTCGATCCACTCCCGACGGTTACGAAACGGGACCGCTTCGCGCTGTGTGTCCCCGAGGTGTTCCCCTACGGACTCGACGTGCGCTACCGGATGCTCGAGCCCGACGAACTCAAACAGGCACAGGGCTTCCCGGCTGACTACGAGCTCGCGGGCGGCACCAAGAAGGCCGTCACCGAACAGATCGGCAACGCCGTCCCGGTCAACCTCGCCCGGGCGCTGTGCCGGCATCTCCTGGTCGACGAGACGCCAAGCCTGTCGACGTTCGGTGGCGGCGTCACAGCCGACCCCGACGCTGAGGTCCCTGAGTACTCGGAGGTGATCGAGAGCGATGACTGAGGTTCCAACCTCCGACGAGTTCGACGGCCGCGGCGACCTCCCCGACGCGCTGGCGTTCGTGAAACCGAACCGCGCCCGTGCATACATCGCCCTCGAGCGTGCCGACGGGCCGCTGACTGCCACCGAACTCGAGGACGCACTCGGCTGTTCGAACGCGACGGCCTACCGGTGTCTCAACGATCTTCAAGAGATCGACCTCGTCTGTGAGACGGTTCGCCTCGGCGGGGAGTACAGCCCAAAAACGGCCTACACGACGGTTGCGGACGCGCCGTCGTGGGACCGCGCCCGCGCCGACGGCGGCACTCCGGAGGGATCGGACCGATGACCACCGAGATCGACGCCTACACGAACGACATCCATCAAGGCGACGCCGCCGACCGACTTGCGGAGATGCCCGAGTCTTCGGTTCATTGCGTGGTCACGAGCCCGCCGTATTGGAAACTCCGAGACTACAATATGGCAGACCAACTCGGTCAAGAACCAGCGCCAGAGGACTACGTCGCTTCGATCGTCGAGATCGGCGACCAAATCAGGCGCGTCCTTCGCGACGACGGAAGTTGGTGGCTCAATCTTGGCGACTCGTATGTGTCGAAACCACGCGGCAATCCGGGCGACGACTCGACGAGTATGATCAACGGCTCGCACCAAACCGAGACTGGTGGTGACGTCAAGGACAAGCGCGGCGTTGGCGTCCCCGAAAAGTCAAAACTTCAGATCCCACAGCGCGTTTCGCTCGCACTACTCGAGGCGGGTTGGATACTCCGCAATGATATCGTCTGGATGAAAAAGGGCGGCGGCGTTCCCGAACCCGTCACGGATCGGGCGACGAAAAGCCATGAGATGATCTACCACCTCGTACCTGCCGACGGCTACTGGTACGATACCTACGGTGTGAATCCTGACGGCAAACCTGTCCCGGACGTGTGGGAAATCTACCCGAAACCGTACCCAGAAGCTCACTTCGCAACTTTTCCCGAAGCGCTCCCGCGGCGGGCGGTTAGACTCTCGTGCCCGCCGGAGGTCTGCGCGGAGTGTGGAACACCCTACCGCCGTGCGACCGAGGAGATCGAGCCGTGGGACCTCTCACCCGACGATGTTGACCGACCGCAACTGAAACGCGCGCTCAAACTCTACCACCGCTCCGATCTGACGCCGGAACATCTTGAAGCCTCCCGCGCACTCGGATTCGCCGACGCCGGCCACGGGAAGAACTGTCAGACTGGCACGGGCAACAACACGTCTCGAGTCGAAGAACTCGCGGCCGAAGCGAAAGCTGTGTTGGATGGCTACTTCCGCGAGTTCGCGACGACGAAAACCGAACCGGACGGTTTCGAGCAAGCCTGTGACTGCAACACTGACACGACCGAGTCCGGGATCGTCCTCGACCCGTTCGCGGGTGCTGGCACAACCTGTCTCGTCGCCAAGCGTCTCGGCCGCCGGTTCATCGGGACGGAACTGAACCCCGACTACGTGGCGCTGGCACAGAAACGGATCGGCGTCACGGTCGACGAACCCGACCGGCTACTCGAGGACGGCGAGACGAGTCTTACCGCATTCACTGATGGCGGCACTCCGGCAGAATCGGACCGATGACCACCCAGCACACGACCCGACCCATGGCGACACGCAACCCAACCCCGACCGACAGTACCGACGACCAACTGACGCTTTCGGCCTACGATCACACTGCCGCGTTCCCCGATCCCGGCACTTCCGACACCGAGGGCTGCCGACCCGACGAACTCGACGACGACGACGACGTCGACACGCGACTCGTGAAACTCACCGGCGACGATGGGTGGACCGACGACGAACTCGCGACGTTCTACGAGCGGGGCTACTTCCCACTCGAGATCGCGATCGACCTCGGTCTCGAGCGCTCGGCAGTGGCCGATCGACTGCGACGGGCGGGCCACCTGCAACCGCATGACGACTACCGGGCGCTCGCCGAACTCTACGACGAGCGGGGCTACTCGACCACCGAAATCGCCGAGACGGCCTGCGACGGACAGGTCAGTTCGGAGACGGTCGCCGAGCGGCTGCACCGCTTTGGACTGCACCAGGAGTCGGCCCAAGACAAACTCGCGGCGATGGACCCCGACGAGTTGGATCTATCGACCGAGACCGACGACCGCGAGGAACGGAGGGTTCGGGCATGATCGAAGCCGACGACGCGGACGTTCGGAAGGCGATCTACCAGCTCGAGCACGGCGACGAAAACGAGGAGAACCCGAGGTACATCCAATGAGCCACCAAGACACCGACGATCGACAGGACCTCGAGTACGCCCAGAATCGCGTTGCGGAGGTCAACGAACGCGCTGCGAAAGCCGTCTCCCAACTCGCAGGGATAGAATCGAACGCGGGTCCGACGGCCTCGCTTCGGATGGCCCACTCGGATCTCTGCACAACGCTCGCGAACACGAACCGGGCGATCGCCCAAGTTGAACAGGCGATCACCGCTCGTCGCGACGGCCACGGGCGGGCAATGCCCCGCGAGATTACGAGCGAACACGCCGACCGCTTCGACGAGATTTACGACGGTCCGGTGTACTACCTGGCGATCCAACTACTCGAGAAGAATCGCCACGAGTACCTGTACGCGACGCCGGACACGTACGGCGCGGAACAGATCGAACGCCACGGGCTGACCGAGAACCAGCGCAAGTGGCTCGGCGATCTCCAAGACGCGTGGCAGGCACACGACGAGGTGTACGACCCGCGGACGATCGATGACGACCGACTCTCGAATCACCTTCGGACGGTCGTCTCGGAGTCGCGAAACGAGAACTGGGGAAACGTCCGGGCGAATCTCGAATCGGCGCTCGAGGCCGTCGACGAACTCGAGGAGGCCGATTCGGAATGAGTAGCGACGATACTGACCGCGGCAGTTGGGAACGGTCGTTCGAGAAGCATCGTCAGATGGATGTCCAGGTCACGAGCAACGCTGCCGACGGAGCGACAATCGATATCAATGGCACCCAACTCAAAATATTCCAGAAGGACCGCCACATCCCAATGTTGGCTGAGATCTACATCGGGGGCGAGGAACAGCCGATAGGGGCGATAAACACGGCGAGATCCGAGACAGTTACTCTCGGAGGTATCGACGAGTCGCTAGCAGATCGCGTCGACGAGATCCGGGAGATGCCGGTTGAGGAGATCCCGAGCGAGTTAGAGGAACTCGCTGAGCGGCTGAATCCTCCGCGAAGTAGGGATGCTGAACGGCAACGCGACATAGAGTGTGATCACAATGAGTAGCGACGGGAGTGATCACTTGATTTGTCGAAGGTCTGTCCCGCCACAGGGACAGTCTGCCCCCGTTCCAATGAACCGAATTTCTCCATCTGGCCAGAGGCGAGCAGCGTACGTCGAACTACAGTCGGTACAGACGGCCACAATTCGGTTTGCTTTCTGTGTGGCTCTCATATCACTCCTGCAATCGGCTGTCAATATCCCCGTAGTCCCTGCTTGGTTAGGGTCTCCCCGTGTTCGACCATTCAGCACGGACATGGTGCGTGATAGCGAATGAGCGACCATCGTCACGCAACCGATCGGAAGCAAACCGTCGTCGTCGCGGGCTGTCCGAACGGCTGTCAGTCGTTCGAAATCGAGAGCGAAGGTCGCGAGGAATCCGTCGACAAACTTGTCGAGACCGCGAAAGAGGCGTTCGGCGAGTTTCGAAGTGTGGTGAATCGATCGGGTTCGTTCGGAAGGACGAACCCAGCGAGGTGTTAGAATGACCGTCCCCGAACACGTCGATCTCCGTGGCGACCCGCCGGTGATCGCCGACCTCGAGAAACTCCGCGGTATCGCGTCGCTTCGACTCGGGAATCGGCTGTACGTCCACGCAGTCGAACGACTCCCCGACGGTAGCTACGTCGCCTATCTCGGCGTCTCGATGGCGACCGATACGTCCGACGGCGCGGGACGCAACGAGATCACGTTCTGCAACTACGCGCCCGTGGGAGCGATGTACGCCGATCCGACCAAGATCGACGGCGAGACCTACTACGAGGTCGACTTGCCCGATCGGGACGACGTATCCGCGGCGATCCGCGCTCGCAAACGCCACGCCGATCCCCACCGGGCCGCGGTGTTCCCACCAGTCGTGAATCAACTCGAGGAGTGGGTCGATGCCCATGCCGATCGGGACGACGACGTCCACCGGGGCATGGCGCTGGCCTTCGAAGCCGCCCGGCGGGAACTGACTGCCCGCCGGGACGCTGCCTATAGCGGCCGAAAACGATGGTCGAAAGCTGATCTACATGAGGCGATTGACTGTGAGTAGCAACGAATCCGACCCGTTCGAGTATCCTGGCTGCGACGACCTCGAGCCCCAACAGCCCGCTCTGCCCGACTACACCCTCGAGCACGCCCTGGTCGAACACGATCACCACCCGGACGAGTACGCGGTGACGCCGATCGATACCGAACCGGGCGTGCTCACGACGTGGCTCACGATCGACGTTGCCGACGCCTGCGACCTCACGGGGTGGCGATAACCCATGCACACGGAAACCGAACAGCCGACCGACGATTCGATGGACGAACAGCTCCCCGTCGGCGAGAACGACTTTTCGCTTCCGACGGTCGAAGTACTCACGGGCCGTGCGTTCATCACCGGCAAATCCGGGAGTGGAAAGTCCAACACCGCAAGCGTCGTGATCGAAGAACTCCTTGAGGCGGGTTACCCAACACTGATTGTCGATACGGACGGCGAGTACTACGGCCTGAAAGAGCAGTACGAACTACTCCATGTCGGGGCGGACGAACAGTGTGACCTCCGCGTTGGGCCTGAACACGCGGAAAAACTGGCGATGCTGGCACTCGAGGACAACGTTCCGATCATCCTCGATGTCTCTGGGTTTTTGGATGCCGACGACGCGAACGACCTGATCCGGGAGACGGCCCGGCACCTGTTCGCCAAAGAGAAACGCCTGAAAAAGCCGTTCTTGCTGGTCGTCGAGGAGATCCACGAGTATATCCCCGAATCGGGCGGTCTCGATGAGACGGGGCAGATGCTCGTCAAGATCGCCAAGCGTGGCCGCAAACACGGCCTCGGCCTCGTCGGGATCAGCCAGCGGCCCGCCGATGTCAAGAAGGACTTCATTACGCAGGCCAACTGGCTCGTCTGGCACCGGCTCACGTGGGATAACGATACGAAGGTTGCTGGGCGCGTTCTCGGGAACGACTACCGCGACGCGATCGCCGAGTTAGACGATGGTGAGGCGTTCGTCCAAACCGACTGGGGCGAGCGCATCGAGCGGGTGCAGTTCCGACGCAAGCGCACGTTCGACGCGGGTGCGACGCCAGGACTCGAGGACTTCGACCGTCCCGAACTGAAATCGATCAGTGACGATCTCGTCGCCGATCTCGAGGAAATCAGCGAGCAAGAACAGCGCCGGCAGGATCGGATCGCTGACCTCGAGCGAGAGCTTGCGGACCGCGAGGAACGAATCGACGACTTGGAACAGGAACTCGAGAACGCTCGCGACCTGCGCGATCTCGCGGGGCAGATGGCCGATGCCCTTCAAAACGGCCAGTCCGACGACGGCCCCGGCGAAAACGTCGAACAGCTCGTCGCCGAGAAGAATCGACTCGAGCGCGACCTCGCAGAACGGGAGGATCGGATCGCCGGGTTAGAGTCTGAAGTCGAATCTCTCCGCGAGGAGTTGGCCGACCGGCCGACCGACGCCGACCTCGAGACGGCTCGCGAAGCGACCGAACGCCTCGCGGAAGCCGTCGGCGTCACAACCGGCGACGAGTCGGGCAAGTGGCGGCGAAAGTACGAAGCCGCACAAGAGCGCATCGCGGACCTCGAGACCAACCAGCCGACCGTCGACGCACCGGACGACTACGAATCGTTCGTCGACGACGAGTACGTCCAAGTGGCGATCGAGGAGGCCAAAGACGAGGGCTCCCCGCGGTATGTCCGGGCGGTCATCGCTGGGGTTCTCCGTCGTGGCGGCCCGGTTACACGCGAAGATATCGCCCGTGACATCGATATCCAGTCGGACTCGAATATCGAGAAGGGGATCAGGCCACTGGCCGAGCGTGGGATCGTGACGACCGACGGGACCGGCCCGGGGAAGCAAATCGATTTCCACCTCGAGAACGTCCGCGAAATCCACGAACAGCAAGCGCGCAAGGAGCGGACCGAGGAATTGATGGACCAGTTCTGAGGCTGATCTCGAAGACTGGCGGTAGCGTCACACGCGGCTGTTTTGCGACCTTCGTTCTCAGAAACCAGTCTGTCGGCGAGACGGTCTTACTATATAACATCAATCGATGACACATGGCACTCGCCAAACGCCAGACCGAGACGACGACCGATGAGAACCCGAAGTACCCTGAATACCCGCACTTCCGACGCGACCTGCTGTTCGTGATCGCCGACGTTGGCCCGGCCAGCGGCCAGGATGTTCAGGCTGAGATCGAGGCCTACTACGCCAAAGAGATCAACCACGGGCGGCTGTACCCGAATCTCGATGCACTCGTCGATGACGGCCTCGTCGAAAAGGGGGAGATCGACGACCGAACCAACTCCTACGAGCTGACCGACGCCGGTCGACAGGCACTCGAGGAACGCCGCGAGTGGGAAGCCGAACGGCTCCCGGAAGGGGATGCGTAATGCCCGCAACGATCGAACTCGAGGGTGACGCCCACGACCTGCTGACGGCCTACCAGCGCGACGACGAGGACCTATCCGAGACGGCGGCCCGCGTGCTCCCCGCACTGGTGCCCCACCCAGTCAACTTTGAGGATGCAGGCGTCGATGCCGACCAACTCGACACCGAGACGCGGTTCGTGCTCGAGCGCTGGCCGACCGGCGACGACGGAACGATTCGACCGTTCGTCTACAGTTCGAAAACCCACTATCTCCGGGCGAACAAAACCGTGATCGAACATACGAATCTCGAGTCCGGTACGGAGGTGGATGCATGAGCGTCTACCGGATTGACGCCGACTACAACGCGGCTGGCCCGGTGCTGACTGACTCGGACGACGACTTCCCCGCACGAATCCAGGTCGCGACGAAACACAGCTTCGGCGAACTGCGACTGTCTCGCCACGACTTCGAGAGCGTGCTGGCACTCGTCACGAAAGTCGCGGCCAACTCCGAACCGGCTGACTGTGAGATCGACGGCGGGTCGGTTGCGATCGATGCCGCCCCGCCGACGGCAGAGGACACGTGGGAACTCGACATACAGAAAGACCGCCTGCACCACAGAGTTGTGCTTTCGGACGGCGAACTCGAGGGGCTTGCAGACCTGCTTCGAACGGTCCACCCCGACCATGATTCGACCGACAACCCGGATGTGGAGGTGCGTGCGTAATGTCGACCGAAACCATCGACGGCCCGACGCTCGGCAGCGCCCTCGAGAACCTATTCGCCGTCGTCGACGGCGACGCCGAGATCGACACCACCGAGTACGACCGCGCGATGGAACCCGGACTCACCGACGCCCAACGCGAAGTCGCCGCCGAGTACGCGGGTGCGGGCCGGGTCGAAGTCGAGAGCAGCACGGTCCCGAATCTCGGCCAGAAACTCGCCGCGGGCAAGAAACTGCCGTGGACGTTCACGCTCGACGGCGTCCGGTTCGTCATGAAGACGAGTACGGGTATGGGATCGAGCGTCGCCGATAGCGAATGGCGGTGGGGCGACGGCGACTACTGGTTCACATTCTACCGGCATACCGACGATCGTACTGACGAGGTGTCGATCCGTGAGGCGTGAACTGTCCGAATCGATCGACTGCGTGCTGTGCGACGAGACGAGTGCGACACCCGAACAACACCACGAACATATGGCAGAAATCCATCTATGAGCGCCACCAAACCACTCTCGCGCGGACTCGAGATGTACCAGTACCGACTCGAGGCGACGGTCAACACCAACGCACTCACCCGCGCGACGGGTGCGCTCGGTCAGTTCGTCGACGCCTACCCACTCCGCTTCGAAGCCGACGCGATCGAGGCGACGATCACCGACGCGGCACACGTCATCGCGGGCGGCGTTTCGATCCCGGTCGAATACGAAACGGACCACGAGGCGGTCACGATCGCCGTTGAACACAGCGCGTTCAACCGCGGTGTGATCGAACTCGATGATCCCGAAACGCAAACGCTGACGCTTCGGGACGGCGAGGACGAATTGACTGTCTCGGCGGCGTCGTACATCGATTACGTGCCACTCCGGGACCGCACTTCGCTCCGAGATATGGCCGCGCCGGACGAACCCGAGTACCCGACGACCGTGACGGCTCCGGCGAGCCGATTCAAGGCTGCTGTCGGTGGCGTGGCCGGTCCCTCGAGCCAGCCCGTTCGACTATCGACGACCGACGACTGGGTGGATGTCGCGACTCGCGTGGACGGCGACTGGTACACGTTCGATCTGGATGGGACTGCGACCGTCGACGGACCGGATGTGGCCGCGTGCTACGCGAGTGACTACCTGACCGATATCGCGGCTGCGCTCTCGCCACGCGCAGAGGTGACGCTGCGCTTTGGCGAGGACTACCCGCTGCGAGTCGAGACGGAGCACATGTGGTTCGTCCTCGCACCGAATTTCAAGGAGGCTGATTCGGAATGAGCACCGACGATCGACTCCCCGACCCCGAAACCACGGAGGCCGAAGCGATCACCGTCCCCGACGCGGAGGTGTTCGACGAGATCCCCGCGGACAACCCGTTCCGTGGCGTGCTCGAGGAACTCCGCGACGAGGGCCACGACTGGGGCGAGATATTCGACCTGATGGACGCGGCGTTTGTGCCGGTCGATCACGCCGCCGACCAAGAGTCGTTCGTGATACTCCCCGAGTATGAAATCCAGGCGGTCGTGCCCGATTCACAGGCGACCTCTGACGAACGCTACGAGACGTTCACCAAAGCCGACGCGACTGAAGAACAGGCGATCGAGTGGGTTCGATCGAAGCCCGAGGTCCGCCGCGTCGAAGCATCCGAACAGGTCGGCGAGGTGAAAGTGGGATGATTCTCGCAACGACCGACGACTACGACTTTCCGAACATCGATTGGCTGTGCAAGACGTGTGGTGCTGTCTACTGCTCGTCGGGCTACCCACCGGAAACACGGTGTTTCGAAGGCCACGGCGCTGGGTGGCGACCCGATCCACGACAGGTCGCCGAGTACATCGATCTCCTCGAGTCACTCGGGCCCGGCGACGGAATCGTGATCGCCGGAAAGGGGCCGGCGACACTCATGGGACCGATCGAATCGGTCGGCGATGGACAACTCATCACCGAAGCAATCGACGGCCCATCGCGGACCCTTCGGTGGGAACGAGACGACGAAGCCGAGGGTCGCAATCGCGACCCGACGCTCGAGTGGAAGCGAACCGTCGATTCGGATATGCTCTACGACGACGTCTATCACGTCGAGACAGTCGAGATCCAGGCCGCGACGGACGCGGAGGTGCCAGCGTAATCATGACCGAAACCATCCCCGAGCGACCCGACGACTTCGCCCACGTTGCACCGCAAGCCGACCGCGATATCCGCGACGCCGACGGCCACTATACGATCGCTGTCTTCGAAGACGGCCGGGAATACGTCGCGACACAGGACGACGCCACGCTCGAGGCGCGGGGCTTCTCGCCCGCCGAGGCGATCGCCAACTTCGCACGAGCCGTCGACGCCAAGAACAACGGCGAGCAGGTGGTCTGCGATGAGTAGCACTGACGAGCTTTCGGAGACCGATGTCGCCACAATCGCGTGGCTTGCCTTCGGCGTTGGCTTCGTCGCTGCGACCCGCTCACGGACTTGGAGACGTGGCCTGCTGGTCGGCGTCTGTGCGCTCCCGGTCGCAATGTTCGGCGGCGGGATGCTCACGGCCGCACTCGAGAATATGGGGGACAGCCATGAGTGAGACCGACGACCTTCCGCCGGTGTGGGACATGCACGACCTCCCGCCGGTCGAAGCGGATCGAAACGTCGCCCATGCGGACGACTGGTATCCGACGCCCGACGGGCACGTGCGGGCGTACTTCAACGACGACCTCATGATGTCGCTCTCTGGGGAACAGTTCGCGATCGGCTTCGACGGCGACTTCGGTGCGCCGAGCGGACTTGTCTTCCAATCGCCGACACCGATGTTCGAAGCCGACGACCCACACGAGCCGTCGGTCACGACACTCATGACCGAGGAGGAGATCCCGATCGAAGAACGCCCGACCGACGCCGAGCATGAGCGCGTGTTCGGGCCGACCGAGGCCGTGACGTGGGACTTCGAAATCAGACTCGAGACAACGCCCTACGAGCCATGAAACGAATCACCAAATCGGACTACCTCGAGCGGAATCCCGAAATCGAATCGCAGGCCGATCGCCTTCGAACCTCGAGCGACCCGCAACTCGTCGCCCGCGTCACCCGCGAGTACTGGTGGTCGGTCGAGTATCTCGCATGGGTCGACGGCCGCTGGTATGGCTGCGTACAGGTCAACAACGACGACAACGTGTGGGAGACGACCGATGTCGGAGCCTACGACGAGGACCAGGCCTACGGCATCCTCGCCGACGCCGACCGTGACGACCGCCCACAGTGCTTGCAGTTCATCCCGCGGGGTGACAGCCCGCTATGACCGAATCGGACGACCGACCGGTCTACCCGCTCGAGCCTACCACGAAACTGTTCACGTGGAAGCCCGCCCCCTCGAAACTCGAGCAAGCCCTCGAAGCCGCGAACGACGATCCGACGATGCAAGAGCTTGTGAATATGCTCTGTTCGCTCGAGGGCCTGTTCGTCCACGTCGACGGTGCCGATGAGGGGTGGCGACCGACGACGATCGAAATCGAGTGTCTCGAGGAAACGTGGCAGTCTCACACCGCTACGAACGACCTGTTGACACTCATGCGACGCGCCGGGTGGCGACTCGAGGGTGTGACTTTCGGGGCGCGAAAACGGCTCACGTTCGCTCCTACTCGCGTCTCCGAGACGTGTTGAGTTGCCCCTAGTGGTTTCACTTCATATACAGTGTCTCAAAATACCGAGTGGGATGGTGGGACCAGTCATGGATGACAGAGCACTCGGTACGGTTGTCGCGCACAGGAATCACGCGACAGATAGGATTTCACCACCACACCGCATCAAAACTGGGCCGGAGAGTGCACGCTATTCAGATTTCGAGAATCAAATCGCGGATGGTCTGGCGGCGGGTGGGGTGGGTGGGTCGTGCCCGCCGCCTGGATCATCGCAGGGTGTCGGTAGGTAATTGGATCGCATGTCGCGTGGGTGCACACGACATTGTCTTGTTCGGGCCGGCGATTATCAACTTCTACCCGATTCCCAGTCGTTTAGAATGGTTTCCCGTCCCGACCAATCGTTGGGGCGACCGCTGTACACAACGCCTTTGGTTACGACTCTCCTACTCTCGAGTGCCGGTCTCGACCGGCTGCCAAATACCAGCATCAACTGGGGCGGCTCTGCCGCCTGTGACTCCTACACTATCTCGAGTGCCTACTGCACATACTCTACCTACAATAGGTGGAATAGCTACAGTAGCTACCTTAGCTGAGGTACCTACTGTACCTATTACAGTAGAACTAAGGGCCTGCCGAATTATGCTTACATCGCCTGCTGAAACAGTACTCGGCACAATAGGTTCCTATTGTGCCTACTGCAGTGGGCGGAGTCACACAATATGGTAGCTACGAACGATTCGCGTGCGGTTAGCGTCGTCATTCTCAAGGGCGGCGTTGGAAAGAGCACAACCTCGATGAATCTTGCCCGCCAGCTCGCAGAGCGGGGCGATGTCCTGTTTGCCGATCTCGACCCGAACGGCCACGCGACCAACGGCCTCGGCTTCGAGGATGCATACCAGGGCGACGTAAATCTCGGCGACGTGATTCTCGAGGGAACGGCGACGCCCGCCGACCTCATCCAACCGACCGAGTACGGCTTCGATCTCCTGCCGTCGTCGAACACGCTTGAGGATGTCGAGAAAGACCTCGCAGGCGCGATGCAAGGGTCCGCACGAGTCAAATCGAAGATCGTCGACCCGCTGCTTGGCGACGAGTACGAGTACATCGTGTTCGACTGCCCGGCCTATCCGGGAATGCTCAACAACAATGCGCTCGTCGCGACGGGCAACGTCATGATCCCGATTGAACCCGGCTCGAGTGCGATCGGCGGCTACAAGCGGACGATGGAACGACTCATCGAGCCCGCACGCGAGTACATCGATGTCGACGTGCTCGCGGTTGTGCCGAACAAACTCTCCGACCAGATCGACCAACAGACCGAAGATCGCGAGCTGCTCGAGAACCTGAACACGGCCAGCTACGAGGTCAACCCCGGACAGCCACTCCAAGAAACAGTTCCGAATTTCGCTCGAATCACAGCCGATGAGTTCGAACAGATCGATCGCGAGGAGATTGAGGCACCACTACCAGGAATTCGACACCGAGCGGCACTCTCCCGATCGCTGCAGGACAATCAGCCACTGCAGGATTACGACCCAGAGTGCGACCAGATACCCTATTACGACGAACTCGCCGATATCGTCGCGAACGGAGGGATCGACCGATGAGCAACCCGTTTGATGACCTCGAGAGTGAGGACGACGACACGGCTCCTGACACGACGCCACGCAAGGGACCATCGGAGAGCGAGGATGTGGCCGGGTCGGACCCAGAGCGAGAGATCGCCGATACACTCGAGAGCGACCCGTCTGAGACGGGGCCAGCGTTCGAATACAGCGCGGTCCGACAGAAACCGCTGTATGCTCGTGGCGAGACATGGGACGAATTTGAGAAGACGTTCCGGACGACGATCGCCCCGAAGCTCGCGGAGGCGGACGTCGTCGACGAAGAAACGCGCGAGCTTCATGACGCGCTTGTCAAACTCGGAATCGAACAGCCCGAGCGCATCGCCGAACTCATGCTCGAAGCGCGTCGCGACTCGTAGACTCAGTACTCACCGCTCAGGTTTCGCTGACCGCCCTCGCGCTGTGCCCGCTCATCTCGCGCTTCGGCGACGTTCTCTGGAGTGTAGGTCTTGCAGTGGTCCGAGTCGGCGTTCAGATCCGCACACCGCTCACAGACCCGGCGCGTCCGATCGATACGCTCGAGGTCGACATGCAGGAACGTCTCACCAGGAGCAACCGCACCACACTCCCGACAGTAGGTCCAGTCGCCCTTCCCGACGACGTCGAGGCCAATGATATCCCACGGCTCGAGATCGGGTTCGTACCAGTCAAGCACCCGCGAACGGGCGTACCAGAACGCCCAGTATTCGAAGCCGGCGACGGACTCGAAATCCTGTTTGTGAGCGTCCTTCCGCGAGCGGGCCATATCGTACAGACTCTCGCGAGTCTTCCCGTCGTTGTGGTCGTTTTTAGGGTCCCACTCCGGGGCCACGTCAGTAAGAATCCCCTCGCGTGGGTGTAACTGATTCGCTCGCACACGCTCGCTCTCGATCCGCTCTTGCATCTCGCTGAGCACGTCGTGGCGACGGTCATGGTCTTCGATCACGGCCTCAAGACAGTGGACTCGTGCGAGGTCGTGGTCGGCGATCGCCGCCCGAATCTCCCCGGGGTGGGGCATCGAAAATTCGACTACCGACTCGGTGTCCTGGTAGAGTGTGTGCTCGTCACAGTAGGCGCGTTCGGCGTCGGACAGCTCGCGCTCGTCGATCGACACCTCTGCATAGATCCCGTTCGCGCCGTGAATCTGCCACTCGGAACCGTCGCCGTAGCGGGCGGCGCTGGCGATTCGGACTTTCTCGGGGCCACCCTTTGCGGGGACACACGTCACGAACAGACCTGGATACTCGCGCTCGAGGATGCTGGCCGATCGGTAGTCGTACAGGTCCGAGAGGTTGCGCGTGACGACGCGGACGCCGCCCGCGACGTCTTCGACGCGGCGGATCGGCTTCGGCTCAGTCATTCGCTTTCAACACCCCGTCCAAGTGTTACCATTCCCGGCGTCTCGCCACATAGCGGGCAGGACAACACGTCACCATCGGGCCGCGAGACGCCACGTACGGCCTCCTCGCAGTGTTCACAGACGTAATCCGCACCGGTATCGGCGGGCCGACACCGCACGTCGAACGTCAACCGATCGGCTGGTGAGCCGAGTGCACCGACCGCGACAGCGAACTTCTGGTGAAACACGAGCAGGGACAGCGCCAACTCGGTGTCGCCGTAACCTCGATAGGGTCCGACCTTCTCGGCCAGCGTCGGGCGCTCGAGATCGTCGAGTGGGTCTTGTCGCTCACTCACTGTCGCTCACCTGAATTTCTTCGATTGAATCCCGAATTTCGTCAACGACGCTCTCGGCGCGGACTTCGGCGTCGCTCCCGCCATCGAACTGCTCGGCCGCGGCTTCGGCGCGCTCGAGTGCCTCTTTCAGCGAACTCACGCCCCACATCTCTCCGCCGCTCGTCGCTTCGACGCGGGGCTTGTGGTACTTCTCCCACCGACTCTCGCCGCCCTCGTCGATCAACCGCGACCCCGAATCCAGCGCGTCGGGGCCGTCGACCGGCAGGGCGGCCGCAATCTGTTCGCGGACAGGGTCGGGCGTATCCCGCCAATCCAGATCGGTCACGTCCCGCCAGTAGTTGCCCTTCCAGCGGTGTTTGACGACGAATAGGATGTACGGATCGCCGGTCTCGTCGTCGTACCGAATCGTCGCCGAGTACTTCTCGCGACCGTAGCCTCTCGTTTCACTCGGATCGGTCGTGTAGATCACGTCGATCGTGTGGTCGACGACCGACGTGCGATCGAGGGCGTCCGGTTCGGTTTCTCTGTCGGAGTCGTCCCACTCGTGGTCTTCGAGTTGGTCGCCGTACTTGGTGTTGGATCGGTCGGTCATTCCGAATCACTCTCGAAACCGCTGATAATCGTATACTCGTGGCCGAACACGTCGTGCAGAAACGTGACCGTATTCGGGTTGTACGTCAGTTGGGGCTGCCCGTGCTTGTCGTAGTACTTCCAGAGATAGCCCTCACGGGAGGCCTCGGAGTCGACGAAATAGTCCTCGAATTCAGGCATTGTCACCACCCCGCAGTTCCGCTGAAACGAGTTGTCGCGTCGCCGCACGCAGCGCCGCGCTCCGATTCGGGTACTCTCCACGATCGACCAGGGCGTCGATCGCCTCGAGCGTGCCCGTGCGTTCCCGGTAGGTCACGCGTTCGGTTGGCGGGCTATCCAGCAGGCGGTCGCGTCGGTGAGGAAGTGTGTCGGCAGGACACTCGTTCGAGGACATCTACGTGCCACCTCCGTAGAAGCCGACGGCCTCGCGGAAGGCTTCGACCGTCTCCTCGTAGTCGCACGTGTCCATCTCGAGATAGCAGTTCCACTCGTCAGGTTCGCCGACGAACTCGTACATGCGCCACCCGTCCCGATCGACGCGGACCCACACCTCGGGTGTGACCGACTCGTCGAACTTGTCGACCGTCGCCGCGTACTCGAGTTGCTGTTTCGGTGGGAAGCGATTTGTTTTCACCTGGACGAACCGCACGGGCCACGGATCTTTAGCGGCGAGCACGTCGACGAATCCGAGTGGGTCCGTATTCGAGTAGGCGTCGACCTTGTCGACGTTGCCCTTACCGTAGACGCGACCGAGGATATCGGCCGCTTCGCGTTCGTTCCGGTCGCCCTTTTCGTTCGTGGTGTTGCTCATACCCCGCCACCTCCGCTTGCGTCGAACTCGACGGTCGCCGTCTCGCCCCACTCGTCGTCCGTCGTCGCACACTTGTAGCGATGCGAGCGGACGACGCGTTCGGCGATCTCCTGGTTCTCTGTCGGCGAGAGGTCGCCGGCTTCGAGCGAGCGTTCGTACTCCCAGTCGCAGTCCTCACAGTGGGCGGTCATCGTCGCGTCGGGGGCAAGGACGGGACTACTCATCGTCACCCCCGTCGATGTACCGCTCGAGACCTGCCCGTCGAAGGACATCGTCGGGCACGTCCGCCGGCGACGAGTACGCGAGCGAACTGTGGATCGCGCTCCTGTAGTTACTCAGCCGGTAGCTATTCTTGAGACACTTCCCACAGGGCTCGAGGTCGTACTTCAACACGGCCTCGGCAGGATTCTCGGCATCGACATGGGACCACAGCGACCCGGCGGGCAACCGCTGGCCGCATTTCGGGTGATATTCGTATTCGTACTCGCCGTGGTCGCACGCAGCGCGTTCGTGGACAGTCCCCGACGACGAGGACACGAATCGACAGTCGCCGGCCTCGTAGATCGTGTCGCCGTTCGGGGCGGGTTTGGTTCGGCGTTCCGGCCGATCGATCTCGCTACTCATCGGTCTCACCCCGTTCAGTGTCCGAATCTTCTGTGCGCTCGATGTTCGGAGCAGGGACGGTTACGTGAACCCTCGGGATCTCTGGATGTTTCTTCAGCAGTTCGTTCTGCGCTTCATGCAAGTTGACGATAGCGCCCTCTGGATCGTCATTGTTGAGCGCGTGGATAACATCCTGAAGACGCAGGTCCACACGGTCGTAGAGTCCATTCTCAAGTTCGATGCGGTCGCGTTCTGTACCGCTCATCGTTCGACCACCTCGCAGTTGAAGTGATCTGCGAGGGCGTGCATGACGTTGTAGGCGTGGGTCGCGGGGAAGTCAGCCAACGTCTGCTCGTGCGTCATCTCCGACGTTCCTTCGCCGGTCAGGGTTCCCGTCAGAACCGTCCTATCACGGATGACCTTGACCCGCTCTTGGTCCTCATGCATCCCTTCTCGGATATACTCCTTGACTCGAGCGTTCGAGTACCGAGGTACGCGTACAGTACCGCTCGAGGATACCACACCATCACCCATCGTCACCACCCCGTCGCAGGTCCAGGTGGCGCTGTCCAACCCTCGCAACGCGCATGTACTCGCTCCCGACGACTTCGGCGACGTCGGTCCGACTCACCAATTCGGGCTCGAAGCCGTCGCGTTCGTGATAGCGCACCGGGACCGGCCGCCCGTCGACGCGATGGTGCCACAGCAAGCGGGCCAACTCGGTGTTGGGTTCGGGCTCGAGATCGGGGTTCGTCTCGAGTGCGTAGAACCACGTCCATCCGGTCTCGGGGTCGCGACACCGGAGGACTTCGTCACTGCCGAGGCCGGCCAGTGGGTCGCTGGTGGGCTGTGCCTGTGCGATCGCAGTCGTCGTCTGTCGGTCCGTACTCATTCGAATCACCGATTCCGGCGGGGATCGCATGTGTCACGGGCCGGAATCCTATCTGAATAATAGACATGTAATACGGATAAGGACACCTTCGACAGATGGGTCTCTGCGTGCCGTGTGAGATCCGAAATCAGCCGTCGTAGTCCTTCGACCGTCTCCTCGTTGCACACTGTGTGAAGGTCTCCCAATCAATATTTGTCTGGAGAGTGACCGCCCATCTGGTTGGCTCTCAGGCTGACCGAAAGCAGGTGAACGGCACCCATCCTCGCTTTTGTGCCGGTGGAACTACGACGATCCAGGCCTAGCTGTTCGCTATGTCTGATTCTGACCAGCAGTCCCGAACCAAACGCTTTCGTGGTCGCTCGCCGCCCGATCGCGACGCTGAGTGGGAGGTCTCGACGGTCGCCCGGCGGACGACCAACCAGAGCGGCTCACGCGTCTGTGCGGCCACTGGCGAAACCGTGCCGCTGTCTGAGACCCATTTCTTCGTCACACTTCGCAAACCCGCCCTCGGTGTGTTGAACGACTACGAATACGATCATCTGGTTGTTCGTGAGGATGCGCTCGAGGAACTGGACGAGTGGCTCGTGCCGGAAGAATAGTCGGTGGCCGCTCAGCAACTCGGCTGCTGGAGCAGGTTGTCCCTGCTCGTGTCGTTGGGCTCTGTGCGAACGTACTTCGTCCCGTTTCGTTCGGCTGGCTCGAGGTAGGTTTTCGAGCCGTTGTGCTCGACGTAGTACTCTTTGCCATCCTCGATACTTTCGTGGACCTCTGCTGGCGTTTTTGTCCACGTATTATCCTCGATGATCTGGTAGCCGATCGTCTCAATACATCGGCAGTCGTTATGGATCGATGCGTCGTCGGTCGTAACGCAAACAACTTCTCGGGCCACATTCCAGTACAGGAACGTGTCACGAATAAGGGTTCCCGTACCGCGGTGAAAGTAAAACGAACCGATCAGTCTTCGAGCGTCTGTGCTAACGCTTCGGCCAACATCTCGAATTGCCCCTCGTCGTTTGGGATGCGGAACCCATCGCCGCGTTGGTGGTTCCAGACGAACACCCAGCCACCGAACCCGTAGAGATCCACGCGGAACACGCGCCACGCGTGTGTCTCCGCGAGGACGGTCATGTACGTCGACCGTAGCACGTCGGGATGGGGGACACCCTCACGATCGTCGAACGAGGGATGATCCGAGAAAACGTCGCGGGCGGTCTCGTAATCGGTCGGAAGCGGGTGCATCTCGAGGGGCTGGATCATCGTTTCACTCATCGGTCGTCACCCGATACAGGTATCCATCGTCCATCGCGCCGTTCAACTCCCGGATCGCGTCTTGCCAGTTGCCGACCGTGTCGAAGCCCGAGAGTTCGCGGTAGGGCTCGAGCGCCGAGTCGTCGCTGGGATCGACGGCGTCGATGTGTTCAACGCGACAGTCGCCCCGTTTCTCTCCGAGTCGCGATTCGCGCCACCAGGTATCGCCGGTCGTGCGATCGTCGGTCCGGAACGTGACGACCTCGCCGTGCTCGACGAGCTGTCCGCGGGCGATCGCGTCGGCGAAGACGATCGGTCCGACGTGGACGCTGTCACTCATCGGGTGGCCTCCGGTCCGCGAGTCCCGTCCGTGACGCCTGCCAGATACTGCGCGAGCGGGAGCGGTCCCTCAGAGACGTCCGGCACGCACCCATCGTGATAGATCGATCCGTAGTGCGTCCCCATCATTTCGCCGTCGCCGATCTCGTCGTCACACTTTCGGCAGATGATTGCGACCTCGTCGGGCAACTCGCCACTCCCGTACTCGAGATCGGGAAGATCGGCCAGCGTCTCGAGGACCGCGACGTCGTGGACCCCACACTCCTGCAGTCGAAGGGACGTCCGATCGACCTGCTCCTGGGCGAGATCGACACGCGGACTCATTCGGAATCACCGTCCCCGAGGACTACGTCCGCGGGTTTGAAATGGAGATCGGCCACGTTCGACCCGGCGCTCCCGTCGAAGGGGACCATCCCATACCGAACAGCCGTCTCGAAAATCGGCTCGAGGTCGGCGACGAGATCTGACTCGTCACCGACAACCGAGACCGCAACCTCGCTGTCATAGCGCGTTGCGTCGGCGTTCTCGAGACTATTCGCTTCGGCAGCGAATCCCTCGAGCCGGTCGGCGGCTGAGCGTGGGTCGGTCATTCGGAACCACGCTCTGGGGTCGTAAACTGCATCTCGCGCTGAATCACTGGCGTCACAGCAATCAGGTGTCGGTCCTCATCGGGGTCAGCGCACACCCACAGCTCGAGATCGACACCGTCGCCGGCCGCATCCCGACCGACTCCTAAGTGCTCGAGACCATCGGTCGGTATCGCGACCGATTTGGTTCCGCCGGCACCGAAGCGATTGATCGCTCGCGCGAGTTTGTGCTTTCGGCCGTCAGGCTTCTCGTCGACGACCTCGCCGGTTAGCACGAACTCGTCGCTGCGAGCGAACCGGATCCCGTCGCCGCCGGCATTCCCCGACTGATTCACTGCGGGCTCGACCGGAATCACGATGGAGCCCTTTTGATCGCGTGTCGTTACTACTGTCACCCGTTCAAACGATGGCCCCTGTTGGTGCCCCGAGTTGACCGATGTATCCGATCTATCGCTGGCCGGCTGGATAGCATCACCCTTTGTATTTGAACGGTCTTCTTGATCTACTGGCCCACTGTCGCGGGCGGCAAACACAACGTTCCGGAGGGCTTTGACAGAATCAATACCGGGACGCTTCCCTTCGCGAATATTGTGGCATAGCGGACAAAGGCCGACCAAATTCTCCATCGAGTTGTTAAATGCGTCACCGTTCTTGTGGTGAACCTCGAAAGAGTCAGACGGAATCGCATCGAGCGTCCGGTTGCAGTCGGGACACTGGTACTCGTCTGGATCGTACTCTTTCCAGAATCGTTTTTGTGCTAATTGTCTGGATCGCCCTCTTAGACTCATTCGTCTTCACCCAGTAGCGGCTCGAGGTCGACCATGAAGGTCTGTCGGATGTGCGGACTAATTGCAATCACCGACTCGTCGATCTCCGGGTCGGTACACACCCACACGTCGAGATCGGCCTCGCCAGCTTGGACTTGCTCTTTGTCAATCTCGAGGTGGTCGAACGCCGCGGGTGGGATCATGACGCGGTAGTCGTGGCCGGGGTCTTTGATATTCCGCCCCATCGGATTCTTCCGCCCGTCGAGTTCGCTGCCGACCAGCTCGCCGACGAGAAAGACGTCGTCGGTTTCGGCGAATCGGATCGCCTGTGCGACGCCGGTCTGACCGAGTACGTCAAGGGCGCGTTTGACCGAGACGCTGACTGACCCGTCCTCATACCGGGCCGTTTGCTGTGCAACACATTCGAAGCGCGACTGTAGTTCGTTCACGGCTAATGCTTGCATGGGGAACACCGGGCGTTTGCCCGTACCGTAGCATAGCTACGACGCCCTATAAATAGCTGTCGCTGACTGTCTCGAGCCGGCGCGAAAAAATCAGGTGGCGGTTCGCTTACTCCTCGACGACGAGAACGCGGATTTCGGCAACCTCGCGCTTGCTACCGTCGGGAGTATCCTCGACGCGGTCCTCGCTGTAGACGCCGGCCATACTGACCGGGTGGTCGAGAACGATTTCGTTGAACTGGTAGAACGGCTCGGAGTGACGCAGCGAGACACGCCCGCGAATGCGGCCGTTTTCACCGACGTTCACATCGAACGATTCAACACACGTCGCGCTCGCCAGCGCTGATTTCAGCGCGACGAGTTTTTCGATTTGTTCGTTGTACGATTCAGCGGTCAGATTCGATGGTTTGCCGTGCATCTGGGGAACACCGGGTAGTTCTCTACTACCCAACCGTAACATAGTTACGATACATAATAAAGATACCGATCAAACCGCACGACGGCGATCGATTTCGACTGCTCGAGTGGGTATTTGAATTACGGGGATCGAACGCGGGCTTTTTCACCCGTCGTCGCAGAGGGTTGACCGGCGGCGTCGCATACACTCGTTGTTGGGGAACACCGGGTATCTCGACGCCGCCGATTTCACTACTTTCGGAGTGCCAACAGTGTCGTTCCGGTAGTTTTATGATTAACCGTAACTATGCTACGATTAGGGCCAGTGAGACTGGCCCGGTGTTCCCCAATGACGACTCAGGAACCTATGACGACGACCGAACCCGAACCGATTGACTTCGAGACGCGACTGCAAACCGCGCTCGAGGATGCAAACGACGACGAAAGCCATGTCGAACGCGACGCCGTGACCTTCCACCCATCCCAGATCGCCGCGTGTGAGCGACAGGCGTATCTCGGCAAACTCGGACTCAAGGACCACAGCGACATTCTCGGCACGTTCCAGACCGGGACGCTGATCCACGAGTTCATCGAGGAGCACGTTGGCCCACAGCTCGCCGACGCCGAATTTGAGAAGCCGGTCGAGTACGAAACCGACGGCGTCCGCTTCGTCGGCCACACCGACTGCTACGACTCGGACCGAAACGCGGTCACGGACTTCAAGTCCCGCGGCGGCTGGTACAACTTCAACCCGCCGAACGACCGGCATCTCGACCAGATTCACGTCTACATGGCTGCGACCGGCGCGGACTACGGCCAAGTCGTCTACGTCTCGAAAAAGGACATGGAGGTTCGCACCTACCCCGAGAACGGCTACTTCGAGTTTGACCCGGACCGCTTCGCGGCGATCGTCGAGCGAGCACAGCGTGTGAAACAGGCGATCGACGAGGACGGCGTCGCGACGAGCGCGGGTGAAATCCCACTCGAGAAATGCGGCTGTTTCCTCTGTAACTCGGAAACGCTCGCGTTCGACGACTAACCATAGCCTGCCGATTTCGTTCTTTTCGCGTTACTCGAGTCGCCTACCCGCTGGTCTCCGGTATTTTTATGACGTATCGTAACTATGCTACGATACGGGCAAACGCCCGGTGTTCCCCAATGCAACGACAGACTGCGACAGACAGACTCGAGATTGAACGCGGACAGACGTGGCGATGCAACGAAGCGCGGGCCGACCCTGACGCCGTGGCCGATCCCCATAGTGACGCCCTGTGGGACGACCACCCGCGCTTTACCGCGCTCGTCGACGACGTCTCGGGCGGCATCGTGACGCTGACCGTCACCCACGGCAACGACCACCCGCGAGCACCTGACTTCGGCGCGACGGTCGTCAAGTCGACGGTGAAGCTTCGCGAGCGCCCACGCTGGCGGCTCACGGAGGACAGCCGATGAACGCCGACCAGTCCACCCTCGAGACGACGTCCGACCTGACCGGCACCGACGCGCCGGAGATCGGCGTTACGCTCGAGAACCACACCCACCGAGCGCACACCCGATACGCCGGACATGACGAACCAGAAACGATCTGGTACGATCCGCGAGACGGCCGCGAATGCTACAGCCTTCCCGGTGAGATCACGTTCGCCGACTTCGACGACGCGGACGACCGTGTCCTCTCGAGCGTTCAGGTCCACCCCCACCGGCCCGGCGAGGCGATCGACGGCAAGTACGTCGTGATTCGCCACTACGCCTACATCGAGACGCTTCGGCAGTTCCACGCCGGCGAGCACGTCGACTCGGTGAGCCGGATCGGATCGTGCCGCGACAGCGACGTCTTCGACTCGATCGAGGCCGCCCGTGAGTGGTGTTGTGAGCATGTCGCCGGTTACGCCGATGCACCGCGGAAAGACGCCGTCCGCGCTCGAGGTGAACGATGAACCGGCCCCGCGTGTGTACCGTCGTCTCCTGTGGCGAGAGCAAGCAGGATCTCGACGCCGGCGAGACGGTCCCCGCTCGCGAACTCTACTCGAGTTCGGTTCACACCTGTAAGGATCGCTACGGGCGGCACTCGGACGGCTACTACATCATGTCCGCCGAGTACGGATTGGTCCACCATCGGACGGAGATCGCCGAGTACGACCGCACGCTCGACAACATGACCGACACGCGGGTCCGGGCATGGGGCCGGGACGTGGCCGATGATCTCCGGGACGTACTCGCGGAGGGGGACTTCGACGCGGTCGTGCTTATCGGGAGCGAGACCTACGTCGGCGCGCTCGTGCCTCATTTCGAGCGGCTGCCGGCCGACGTCCTCACACCGTGGCAGACGTCCGAGTTCGTGACCGGCGTCGGTCGCGGGATGTCCTGGTGCAACGACGAACTCAACTGGCCCGAAAACGTCTCGAGCGTCGACGAAATCGGCGAGGTCGTCTCGGAGGGGTAAACCGATGCCAGCGAAACCGCCACTTCCCGACGGCTACGAGCTGTGCAACTCAGTCAACGGCTGGCACTACGATCCCGACGCGACGCGGAACGCACACGTCTGGGCCGACGCCGACGACCGGGCGTGTGTCGCCGTCCACGAGTTCGTCGACGAGACCTACGCGAAGGTGATCGACACCCGCGCGGGGGCCGCCGAGAACCTGTTCCGACTCGAGTACGACACCGGCGACGTGACGGGCGCGGCCTACACCGACGCGAAACGCGCGGCCGTCTGTGAGGGCGTCGAGAAGGCCGTCGTGTGGATGGAAACGACCGCTCCTGAGGAGTGGTCCCATCCCGAAGTCTGTGAGGCCGTGTTCGACATGCCCGCGGGCTACGACCTCGAGCGGTATTTCCACGGCGACCGAGAGACGATCGTCTACTACGCCCGCGACGACGTCGATGAGTGTCCCCTACGCGGCCGTGGCGACGACCTCGAGAAGCTGACGCCCGAGAACGCGCCGTACCTCTATATCCACGTGTGGAACGGCAGCGGGAACGCAACGGTCGCACTCGCACCCTGGACCCACGCCCACGGGCCGGGTTCGAAGCATCCCGAGGTCATGCCTGTGGTCGAAACGCCTAGCGAGTGTGGGCTCGAGGTTGCGATTACGATGGCTCGACAGTGGGCACGTGAGCACGCCGACGGCGCGATCGACACCGACGCGAGTGGGCAAGCCGCCCTCGAGAGGTGGTCGGCGTGACCTGCGATCCATCCGACTGTTTCCGTTGTCCGTGCGGTCGTACCGCGCCGTGTGCCGACGCTGGGGATACCGAGCCGGCAACGCCGGTCCCCGGTAGTGGGCCGTCGGAACCGTCACTCGGCGATCGGACTGACGACGCCCCCGAGTCGTGGGGCTCGCTCGAGGCGGACACACCCGAGACCAACGATCCCGATGAAATCCTGCATGACGCGCAGTCTCGAGACTGGGACCAGGCCTTTGCGCTGGTCAGTGGCGGCTACGACTCGGTCGCTGCGGCCTACTACACCTACCACAACGCGCCGTTCGCGCTGGATGGGATCATCCACATCGATACGTCGATCGGGCTGCGAGAGACGACCGAGTACGTCGAGGCGTTCGCCGACGATCTCGGACTCGAGTTGCATGTGGCAGACGTCCGGCGTGACGAGGACGAATACGCCACACGGATCGAAACCTACGGCTTCCCCGGCGCGAACGAAACGGCCCACAAGTGGGAATGGGTCAACAACAAGGACAAGCCGTTACAAACGCTCCTGCAACAGTTCGACGGCACGACGCTGTTGATCTCCGGTGCGACTCGCGAGGAAAGCGAGGCCCGATACGAGAAGGTCAACGCCGACGGACTCGAGATTAAAGACGGCCACCTGTATGCGTCGCCGCTAGCTGCGTGGACGCCGTCGGACGTGCGGGACTACATCGACGACCAGGGTATCCCGCGCTCTGCGGTCGTCGACGAACTCTCTCACAGCGGCGACTGTCTCTGTGGGGCCTACGCCGACCGGTGGTTAGAACTCGACGTGATCCACGACGAGTGGCCGTACATGTGGGCGTACATCCAGTCGCTCGAGGCTCGCGTGATCGATTCGGCCCGCAACGGGAACATGAAGAAAGAGAGCTACGAGGACTACGTTCTCTGGGGGCACGGCTCGACGACCGAGCGGGAGTTAGACCAGCGCCTCGGCAACCGGGAGATGACGCTCTGTCAGGCGTGCGAACCCGCAGCGCCCGGGATCGGATCCGGCGACGCGTTCCAGACGGTCACCGAAGCCGCGTTGCAACTGGATGAATCGGAGGTCCCCGACTCGGAAACGGCGTTCCGAGACGCGTTCGACCTGACGCAGGCGATCCCTGACAGCAGTGACGAACACCCGCTCGACGTCCTCCGGCGCGGGTACGACGCGCTCGACGAGGTCGCCGATCGGCTCGGCTACGAGGACCACCAGGAACTCGTCGAAGATCGTGCGCTCGAGCCGGCACGGGCCGATGGTGGTGAGCGGAAATGAGCCAACAGGCCAACCTCGGAGAGTACGCCGACGAGTACGGGACGACCGACAATATTCGCGAAGGCGTCGAATTGAACCCGCCCGAAGACGGTCACCTTCGGCGCGTCAATCGGATTCATGATTACTGGCACGGTCTCGAGTCGTTTGCAGACGGGTGCTACAACTCGCAGTCGCTCGTTCCTCCGGGCAAATTTTCGATCGTCATTGATCCAGAGACGGTCGAACGCGGCTGGCCGAGCGAACACGATCTCGAGTCTGGCGTGTGGTTGTCCGCTCGAGAGGAAATCGGATCGGTGAAACCACCGACTCCGATTGCCGTTGACGACCGGTATCTGAAATTCGCAGCCGAGGCGTGCATCATGGCTGCTCGCGAGGTCGTCGACGAACGCGTCGTTGGGCTCACGACGAGTCTCCACGAGACACTGTCGATCGGCGTCGGCGGCGAGGACTACGACTACCAGGAACAGGTCTTCGACGGTGGCAGCATTGCTGGTATGCCGCCCGAAGGCGATGCGGAGACTCGGTGTGGCTTTTTCAGAATCCGGAAGATGGGAACGCCATTCGAGGTCTATACCGATGCTGAGGTTCCACGACTTTCGCTCGAGGAACTTCGGGTAGATATTCCCGAGGGGTGGTCGCCGTGAGGCTCTACTACACCGGTGCGTCCCCTGATAACCTCCGGAAGGCCCGCGAGCACGCGCCATCGCACTCGCACGGCTACGGATGGACGCCCCAAAAGATGACGCCCCACGACGGGCCGTACTTTCTCGACAACGGCGCGTACGGTGGTCACTTCGACGGCGACGTCTGGGTCAGTACGCTCGAGGAGGCACTGACCGAGATGCCGACCGAGCCCGATTTCGTGGTACTACCCGACGTCCCCGGCGACGCGAAAGCGACGATCGAGACGCACCGGGAATGGCTCTACGACCGCCCGATGTGTCTCGGCGCTGGCGAGATCATGCGCTACTGGGTTCTTCAACCGGGACTGCCGATCGCCGACCAGTTCGAAGCGATCGAAGGCTGTCAGGGCGTGTTCGTCGGCGGGTCGAAGCGGTGGCTCCGGGCGCATGGCGACCAGATCGTTGCCGAGGCTCGCGAACGTGACCTCCGGGCTCACGTCGGGAATCCCGGCGGGAAAGATGGTCTCGTGTGGGCCTACAAGACTGGCTTCGATAGCTGTGATACCACCACGATATTCCAGAACGGCTACTGGCACTATCTGGATCGGCTCGAGCAGGCAACTGAGGAAACCGGGTCACCCGACCCCAAGCCCGGAGATCCAGAGAGCGAACAGGCGACCGTCACGGAGTGGTCGGCATGAGCGACGCAAACGGCTACGTCCCGACGCCGGAACCGGTCGCCAACCTCGCGGCGTCGACGGCCTTCGGTGCTGAGCGTCCCGGCCATGTCGGCGACGACGATCGCCGCGGGCGACTCCTGCTGCCGGGACTCGGGACGGGCAATCTCTACGATGCCGTTCATCGCTACTGTACGAACGGCGACGGATGGTCGACGGCCCGGAAGTTCGACTATCCGCTGCCGGAGTGCGTCGCCGTCGAGACTAACTCCGAGCTGGTCGACGAGTTCGAAGCCGGCCATCCGGACGCGGAGATCGATGTCCACCATGCCGACTTTCTGCTCGATCCACCCGAAGGGGAGTTCGATTGGGTACTCGCGAATCCGCCGTTCGTCTGCTACCAGGACATCGACGCGGCGAAACGCGACCAGTACCGTGAGCGGTTCCGGATCGCACAGGGACAATTCGACATGTTCGTCCCGTTTTTCGAGCAGTCGATGCGATTGTTGAAGCCGGGCGGGACGCTGCTGTTCATCCTTCCGCTCCCGGCGCTGCTCGTGCCGGCGTTCGAACCCTTCCGGAAAGAGCTTCGCGACCACTTCATTGAACCGATCTTCTACCTCCCGCCAGAGACGTTCGCCGAGAAAGTCGAGACCGTAATGGTCGGCGTCGAGAAACAGCCCCACTCGCGGGGCCATCACCTGTGGCTCGAGGCGTTGCGTGGATGGGAGTCCCGAGAGATCCTCTCCGGGCTTGGTGTCGACGACGTCGACGACGCGGTAGATCGGTATTACGACGAGCACGCGTTCACAGAGGAAATGCTCAAATGGAAGGATGACCGCGAACGACGCAATCAGGACGGCGGTCGCCAGTCCGGACTCGAGGCGTTCACTGGAGGTACATCGCCGTGACCGCCGGCCCGATCGTCACCTACGAGTGTCGACTGTCGGGGAGAACGCACACGATCCCGAGCGACGACGTCCGGGTGATGAAATCCGGCGACGGCGATTTCGTGGTCGCGTGTGCCTGTGGTGACGATTCGCTCGCGGAGGCCGACGAGCGTCCCCACCCGACGCCCGACCAGTTCGTGAACATCGACGCGAACGCGCCGAGTCCATCGGAGTGGCTGCGACTCGAGGACTGTGCGAACGGCTGGTACGCCGTGGACCCATGGGAGCCGCCGGAGGAATACACCGGCACGCGAGCGCAGCGGCGTGCCCGGGTCCGTGAGCGAGCGAAGGGCCTCGCCGACGGAACCTCCGGTCCGATCGACGGGGAACACGACGAACAGGATGAGGCGGCCCGCAAGGTCCCCTGTCCCTACTGTGGGGCCAGCGCCGGTCGGAAGTGCCAGCGCCCGTCGGGGCATCGGGTGCGGTCGTGTCACGCCGAGCGGAAGGCCGCACTTGAAGGTGGTGAGGCCGGGAATGAGCCGGAGCAGGCGGCGCTCGGGGCCTTTCAGTCTGCCCGCTCAGGATAGCAGTCGGGGCATGGTTCGTAGCCCTTCTCCTCGAGTTGCGCTGGCGATTCGTGGCGTGTCTCTGTTTTGTGACCGATCATCCGCATGAGGTCGTTATCACAGTCTGGCCGATGGTAGTAGTCGCGTGTCACTTCGGGCATACAGCACAGATTCGTCGCTTGGCGTTGGATAAAAACCCCCGGATGAACCGTACTGTTCGTTCTCGAGACGGCTCTTTTCTCCAGGTTCATTTCTAGCTAAAACCACGATGGTTCTGTATAGCGCTATATGATTTAGCACTGCTCTATCTGCCGGTAGAACACTCGAAACCTCCACAAACAGCCGATAGAATCGATACGCCACTTACTTGTCTAAATACCAGTTTGACCAAGTAGTTTTACTAGGGTCGATGCTGTACCCCACAGTGAGGTTCATGCAAAACGGAAACTCCGGGGGTTTGGCGGTGAAAGTGGGGATAGCGACATTGAGGCACCGAGTTCCGGTCGCAGTCCTCGGGTTAGCCCTCGTTGCATCCGGGATTGTATTCTCAATTCCATCACCAATCCCCTCTCTACTGGGTGCGGTCGGTGGCCTTCTAACGCTTCCACTAATCACTCACATACTCCGCGGCCTATTGGGAGAATCAACGGATTATGACTTCGAATAACCAGACGCGCAACTCTCGAGACCGCAACCCCAAGGGCCAGACCGTCGAAGACACGGTTGAACGCTACCTCGAGAAGAAACTCGAGGCCGGCGGCTCCCGCGCGACGATGAAACCCGTGCTCGAGGACTTCGCCGCGTTCTGTGAGAGCCGAGGCGTCGACTCGGTCGCCGATCTCGATTCGGGAGACTGCCGGACCTTCGGCGAGTGGCTCAACGACCGTCGCCGCGACGGCGAGATCGCCGGCTCGACGGCGAACACGTACTTCGCCTACGTCCGGGCGTTCCTCTCGTTCTGTGTTCGCGACGAGCTGCTCGACACTAATCCGGCACAGACCGAACGCGCCGAGGAATTTTTACCCGAGGACACGGGCAGTGCAGAAACTCAGTTCTGGGAGCCCGACCAACGCGACCGGCTTCTCGAGTACGCCGACGAACGGGTCCGTATGGCCCGTGACGAGGTGATCGATGTTCCACTCGAGCGAGCCTATCGCGACCGCACCATCGTCGTCTTGCTCGCCGAACTCGGGCTTCGGGGCGCGGAACTCTTTCGCGACCGGAATGACGCCGACCGCGAGGGGCTCCAATGGGAGGACATCGACCTCGAGCGTGGCCGTCTCGAAGTGTTTGGCAAGTCCCGCGACCGCGAACCCGTCGGACTAACTGAAGCCGCTCACGACGCGCTCTCGCGTCTCGAGCGCGTCCAAGAGCCACCGACCGATGAGTGGCCGCTGTTCCCGACGGATCACGCTGCGAGCAAGTACGACGCCGTCGAGACGGCCACGGGAGAACGACCGGAGCCGGGCAGCGATATCGATGCGATCTGTCGCGAAAAGCGAGTCGCCCCGCCGTCGATCACCAAAGAGGCCGGCCGCCAGATCCTGAAACAACTGACCGAGGAGGCCGGGATCGACGTCGACGGCGACGCGGAGTATCTGCAACCCCACGGCGCACGCCGGGCGTTGGGCGCTGAGTTGTATGAAAAAGGCCACTCAGAGTTAGCACAACAGGCGTTGCGCCACGAGTCGATCGAAACGACGCACAAGGCCTACAGCGATATCCAGGCCGAAAACGTCGCGGAGAGTATCGACGAGGTGCGTGAATAATATGCCAGCGTCAAGAACTACGTACTCGTGTTCATGCAGTTCATGCGGGTATCACCGCGAATTTTTAGAAAAGTCGAAAGCGAAACGGGCGCGGAATTACCACAAGTACCAAAAACCGAGCCATGATGCGAGTGTTCACAGCCATTCGGGCCAACTGAGTGGCCGGGAAGCATCAAAACTGCAGTACTGGACATACGAACGCTCGTACGAATTCGAGCGGAACTACGAATGGTGGATGTGGTTCTACCAGTTCCGATAGATAGGGCCTACGTACTACTCACGTACCCGCCCGAGCACCGCCTCGGCTGTCCTCTCGCCAACGCCATGCACGTCCTCGAGTCGCTCTTGGTCGGCCGCTCGAAGTGCATCAAGTGAGTCGAACTCTCGGGCGATCGCCTTCGAGGTTGCCTTGCCGACGCCGTTGACGTCTTCGACGACGGCGCGGATCTTCTCATTTCGGTCGTCGACGTGGAACTCGAGACGGCGCTCGAGTTCCAGTTCGTCGATCTCGCCTGCGGCGAACTGGTCGTGAACGTCGGCGATCGGGTCCTGGTTGTCACTCGAGAGCCGATCGCGGACAGAGGCGGCAGCGATCACGGCGACGATGACGAGGAAAGTGAGCGTCTCGACGGTCTCGAGCATGGGGTTAGACGTCCGTTCGCTCGAGTTCCACGACGTAGCGGTGGATCTCCCCGTCCTCGGTCACGACATCAAAGTAGACGTGTGCGGATTCGGTCTGTTCCATCGTGACGTAAAAGCCACCCTCGAGCCCGGCGTATGGACCAGAGCCAGCAAACGCATGGCCGCTCTCGCGGACCGTCGTCTCGTTGTACGCCCAGTAGGACCCAGTCCCAAGCTGGTAGGCCGTCGATTCATCAACGCCGTCGATCGTGATGTGATAGTGCGCTTTCGGAACGACCGTCTCACCGCCAACCTCGAGTTCGATATTCGAGACCGAAACGTTCGTGCCGTCGGCGTGGACGGCCCCGATTGGGTAGGAGGCCGATTCATTGGCTGCCGGACGGTCAGCCTCGGCGACCGGGAGCACCGCCACGTCGTCGCTCTCGTTCGGGAGCGCAGTCGCGTTCTCGATTCGTGGCGTGTAGTGGCCGTTATCGTAGGTCTCGGGGTTGGTCAGTGAGCCGCCATACAGTTCCTCGTCGGTCAGTGGGTCGTCGTCCGTGTCGGTGTCGGCGTTCTCGAGTGCGTCTGTCTCGCTGTTGGTGTGCGAGTCGTGGTCGTACTCGCTGGTGTCGTCGTTCATCGGGAACGCCGCACCAACGCCGATCGGCACGGCGACAACGAGGAGCACAACGACAAGGAGCGCTCTGCGCTGGCGTCTCGAGGGACGGACCGATCCCGTTGCCAGTGCGTAGGTGCCGCCGACGAGTACGGCCAGCAACGCGGCGGACGCGAAGAACAGTGCCATGACAAAGACGACCTCGCCCGGTGCCCCACGGAGTTCGGCGAGTGTTTCCCCGAGGCCGCGGTCGAGGATCGCCCGGACGATAACCACAGAGATCAGTACGGGGCCGCTGAACACCCAGAGCGTGGTTGCGAGCGGACGAAAGCCCGACCAGCGCCGAGAGACCAGCCAGCAAATCGCGTAGGTGACCGGCGCGAGAATGGCACCGATCAAGAGCGCGGCGATAAGACCGTTCGAAAGGCCGCTTGAGAACCCCAAATTAATCTCGTTGTAGGTCAGAGTGCCGGCGTTGTTCTCGAAGGTAACGAGAAGGTACAGCATCCAGACCGCGGTTGCGAGTTGTGTTGCGAAGAACACGCCCGCGGCATGGGTCCAGTCCGTCTCGATGAATCGGTCGGTTGCGCGTCGATACCCGTCGGTAACGGCTGTTGTGAGTGTCATTGGTAGTGGTCAGTGTCGGTCAGGCGCTCGGTTCGACGTACTTGAACCCCTGATACGCGACGGACTCACAGGGAAGTGGTTCATTCACGTGCTCGAGTGGCTCGAAACGCAACTCGCCCTCGGCGCATTCGATGATCCTCCCCCGTGCGTAGACGCGATCGCCGTCAGTGAACAGCACTGACGCGCCGGGACCGGTCTGTCGTGGCGTCCCGCTGACCGTCCAGAATGCGTAGTCGTGGTGGTCTGGGACGTTCTCTGCGAGTTTGTGCTCGACATCGTCTCGAGACGAGTAGATGAGGACGTCTTTGGTCACGACTCACTCACCTCGAGTTCCAGCGCCTCGAGAATCCGTTTCGTCCGATCGGCCGGGTCGTAGCCGTACATCCAGGCGCGCTTTCGGCCGTGCTCGTAGGGAATCGTCGCCCCCTCCGACGGCTGTTCGATACTCAGATCGATCCACTGGCCGGTCGTCTCGTCGCGGAGATACCAGTGCGTGCCGCCCGCGTGGTCGTAGATGTCCGCCCAGGACAGACAGTAGATCCCGAGGTCGGCGTTTTTCCCACCCGCAGCGTTCCAATAGGCTTCGTTCAGCGCGTAACACGCGCCGTAGACAGTGCCATCGTGGTCGGGATTTCGGTACTCGTCTTTTCGAACGTCTGGGTTCTGGCGGGCATACTCACGGATTCGGGCTGCCGTCGCGTCGGGTTCGACGGCGACCTCGCAGCGCTCAAGTACGTCGAACATCAGAACGCCACCCCCAGTGCAGCGAGCGTGTTCCCTCCGACGAGTCCGAACAGACCAATGAGAATCAGTATCTCGGCGATCGGCGGCATCCAGCGTTCCTCCCATAGTCCGCGGCCATACCAGAGTGCAGCCGCCAGCAACACGGTGCCGCTGACGCCGAACGCAGCGTAGGCGAGCGGCCCGGCTTCGAAGGCCGTCGACGCGATCGCGTTCCACTCGACGCCCGGCCCGCGGACGCTCATCATCCAGTAGGCTGTTATCAGGTCCAACGGACCATGCAGCGCGACGATAATCGGAATCGCTCGCCGTGGGTTGCGACTAATCGATGGGAACGCAACAGGCATCGGGAGATCGTCGCTCGAGTCGGCGGTGTCGGTGTTGGTCACGCCTCTACCTCCCGCGCCATCACGGTCGCGTCGACGGCGTCGTAGATGTTCTCAAGGTGCGTTTCTTCGCCCTGAACCCGGAGGATATCACCCTCGTGGATGGGTTCGCCGTGGTCGTCGGTGCCGCCTTCGAGTAACACGTTCGGTGGCGGACACAATGTCGTAAACCCGAGAAGTGAGCGGAGTCGATCAATCGCCCCGTCTTTCTCGTCGGCTGTTTCCTCGAGCACGATGATATATTTCCCCTCCGCAAGAGCCCGCATCGGTTCGGACAGTGCGTAGTCGTCGTGGACCGATGGTGGCAGGACCTGTATCACTGATCGCTGTAGTTCTGTAGTATCTGTCAT
>NZ_NXNI01000002.1 GCF_002494345.1 Natrinema ejinorense | reverse complement strand
ACCGTCAGTTGCGCGTGAAGGAAAAAAGTCCTTGTGACATCCTCTCGTAATCTGCCAGTCGCCTACGCCTCGTCCGGTGTCCCTTCACCGTCGTCGCGTTCGGCTCGTACTGCCTCGATTGCCGGCTCGAGTTCGCCGTAGAGTCGGTCGACCTCTTCGGGAAACACTTCGACGGGTTTCGCCTGACTGTGCGTGTGGATCCGGACGCGGTCTCGGTGACGGTAGGTCCGGTAGACGCTCCAGAGCCCGAACGCGACCAGTCCGACCCCGACGAAGGCGTTTTCGGAAACCGAGTAGAGGCCGAATCCGGTGAGAGCGAGGCTCAGTATCGCGAGAAACCAGTCGAACGATTCGTTGCTTACCTCGCTGACGTTGGTGTAGGGGACACTCGTCGTCTCGGCGTCCGTGCGGACGAGGACGCGGTGGTCGGTCACCGCGATCTCGTCACCGGAGCGAAGGCCACCCCGGTAGTGGAGTCGTTCGCCGGTCTCGAGATCGAGGCCGTGTCGACTCGGCATTACCGTCACTCGTCGATCGTTCGTAATCAAACTTTCCCCGTCCGGCCCGAAAAATAGCGGTCGAACGTGTCAGCTAGTCGGCCTTGTCGACCGGTTTCTGCTCGCCGGACGACCGCATGCGTTCGAAGAACGTGACGAACTCGTCGTTGTCTTCGGTGAGGTGTTCCCACTGCTCGAGGCCGCGTTCTTTCCGGGTTCCACGGACCGTGTTATCGAGTACGAAGGCGACGGTGCCGCCGACGGCCATCGTGGTCGACCCGAACACGTAGATCGTATCGGAGACGATCTTTTGACCGAGGACCGGCCCGATCACTGCTGCACCGGACGTGATCTCCTGGAACGCGCTTGCACTCCCGACGTTCGCCATGTACTCCGGAATGGCGAGTCCGAGGAAGAGAGCGATCCCGATGATGAAGGCGTTACGCGACGCATCGAGATCGACGTATTTGAGATTCGAGAGCCCGACTGCGGCGATCTGTCCGAACATCGCGATGTACAGCGCGCCGACGATCGGGCCCGGAATCGTCGTGATTAGCGCACCGAAGTAGCCGATGAACCCGACGAGCAACATCACGATCGCACCGATCTGGACGACGTATCGGGACGCAACGCCGGTGATTCCGATCGCACCGATGTTTTCGCCGTAGGAGGTCGAGCCGTTGCCCGTCCCCATGATCCCCGCGATGATGTTGCCGATTCCTTCCATGCCGATGCCGTGATTGATGCGTTTTTCGCTCGGCGCACCGACGCCGGCGATCCGGGCGACGGCGTAGTAGTCACCCATGCTTTCGATCATGGACGCCATGACGCCGGCAAACATCCCGATCGCGAAGGCGAGGGTGAACTGTGGCATCCCCCACTGCAGCGGCGTGATAATCTGTATCGCGGACGCGTCGGCGATCGCTCCGGTATCGACGTAGCCGAGCGTCTCCGGACCGTAAATCCCGGCCACCGAGAGGAGCGTCGCGGTGAGCCAAGCGACGACGACGCCGAGCAACACCGGGAACAGTTTCGCGTAGCGATTGTACTGGTCGAGGTACTGCGAGAACAGCACGATCAGGAACAGGGTCAGTCCGAGCAACCACCAGTTCTGATCGGCTCTCGTGACGTCAGCGGTGCCGACCAGTGAGAGACCGATCAGCACGATCACCGGCGCGATGACGACCGGTGAAAGGTAGTACTTGAGTTTGCCCAGGGCTCCGACGTAGCCGAGTAGCACCTGAACCGTCGCGGCCGCGATGACCGCACCCTGTAACTCGAGGATGGTCGCTTCCCATCCAGTACCCATCGCACCGATTATCGCGAGCGCCGGTGCGAGTAGCGCGAACGTCCCACCCTGGACGATCGGATACCGGTTCCCGACCGTCGTTTGTAACAGGGTCGCGATCCCCGAGACGACGAAGAACGTCCCGACGAGGCGGGCGGTTTCCGCCGCGGGCATCTCCATCGCCCCCGCGAGGATCAACGGGATCGCAACTGTCGCCCCGATCATCGTCAGGTAGTGCTGTAACCCGAGCAGTATCGACTCACCGAGTGGCGGTCGGTCTTCGATCCCGTATTCGACGAACGATGCCTCTTCGCGGGTGACTTCCCCCCCATCCGTCACGATTTTGTCCGATGTATCGTTGTGATCCGTCATGTATGTCAGCACCTGTACGACTGTGTGTGCCGAGCATTCACACTTGCACAGGTATACCATGGAATGCCACAGCGAATATATATAAAACTACCGCTGTAATCGTAGTGTGGAAACATGTTTATTAAAACGCGAATACGGTAGCCGATCAAAAAATATGCAACGACAAACGACCGACTATAGTATATTTGTTAAAATGTACACAGTAATATTCCATGCGGAGTCTTCAAAGGAGGGGACACACTCCCGCCCAGTCCCGGCCTGTCGTGATCCGACACGCCGTCACCGTTCGAAACACGGCTGGAGGGAATGAACTATTACACTTCGCCGTCTCGGTAGCCGTGATGGCATCTGATCCGGAGTACGCAGTCACTGCTGAACTAGACGTGATGGTCGAGATGCGCGACGGCGTCGAGCTGGCAACCGACATCTACCGTCCCGCCGACCCCGACACGGGAGACCCGATCGACGATCCCAAGCCCGCGCTTCTCGATCGGACCCCCTACGGCAAGCGAGGGCGCATGGAACGACACGGCGAGTGGTTCGCAAAGCGCGGCTACGTCGTCGCGATCCAGGACTGTCGGGGCCGATTCGATAGCGGCGGCGACTACTACATCTTCGTCAACGAGCCCGAAGACGGCCACGATACCGTCGAATGGCTCGCCGACCGGCCCTACTGTGACGACCAGGTCGGGACGATCGGCACCTCCTACGGTGCCTGGGTACAGAACGCGCTCGCCACGCAGGATCCGCCACACCTCGAGGCCATGTTCATCAACCAGGGGGCCGCCAACGGACGAAAGGCGACGTTCCGTCACAACGGCGCCTTCGAGCTTCGGTGGCTCTGCTGGGCGTACACCCTCGGCGGCGGGTTCGCGAAGCGAGCGCTCGAGGACTCGGACATCCAGCGTCGACTCGCCAACGTCGACGTTCGAGACGTGCTCGAGAACGGGCCGATCCAGCCGGGGCAGTCACCGCTTCGACACATCCCCGACTACGAGGAGTGGGCGTTCGACATCATGACACAGGGGGCCGCGAGCGACGAACTCTGGCAGGAGCCGGGGCTCAACTTCGAGGCGTACTACGACGAGTCGGCGGACGTTCCGACCGTCTATTCGGGCGCGTGGTACGACTCCTACACGAAGGCGACCTGCGACAACTTCGAGGCGCTCGCCGAGCGCAAGGACAGCGACCACTACCTCCTGATGGGGCCCTGGACCCACGGCTGGAACAGCTATCCCCTGCCCTCGTGGAACAAGTCCTACTCCGGCGAACTCGAGTTCGGCGAGGGGGCCTTGCGCGACTACCAGGAAACGCGGCTGCGCTTTTTCGATCACTACCTCAAGGGGAAAGACACCTGGGCCGACCAGCCGACGGTCCAGTACTTCCAGATGGGGACCGGCGACGGCTCGCAGACGCGTGACGGACGGCTCTTCCACAGCGGCGAGTGGCGCTCCGGCGAGGAGTGGCCCCTGCCGGACACCGAGTTCGCGACCTACTACATCCACGAGGACGGTCGGCTTTCGACGGACGAACCGGCCGTCCAGGACGCCGCGACGAGCTACGAGTTCGACCCGGACGATCCGGTCCCGACCATCGGGGGCAACTGCTCGTCGTACATCACCTACGAACCCCGAGAGGAGAACCTCATCGAGTACCCCCTCGCGGAGCGCAACCTACAGGACATCACCGGCCGCGGCGGATTCGATCAGCGCACGCGCCCCGACACCCTCGGTGCCGAGTCGCCCCACGGCCCCCTCGAGGAGCGCAACGACGTGCTCGTCTACCGGACGCCGCCGCTCGAGGACGACCTCGAGATCGCGGGGCCGATCCGCGTGCGGGTGTACGGCTCGACCGACGCACCGGACACCGACTTCACGGCGAAACTGATCGACGAGTACCCGCCCAGCGAGGAGTTCCCGAACGGCTTCGCAGTGAACCTCGCCGACTCCATCTGCCGCGGGCGCTACCGGGGCTACCGAGACGAACCCGACCTGCTCGAGCCCGGCCGGGTCTACGAGTTCGAGATGGAGCCGTACCCGACGGCGAACGTCTTCAAAGCGGGCCACCGCATTCGGCTGGACATCTCCTCGTCGAACTACCCGCGCTTCGACGTGAACCACAACACCGGCGGCCCGCTGTACGGCGACCGCGAGTCCGAAATCGCGACCAACACGGTCCACCACGACGCCGAGTATTCGACGCACGTCGAACTACCGGTTCAGCCGCGGTAACGGCACGACGGGCACGACTCGTCACGGTGGACCGTGTCGAGGCGCTCGCGGACCCTTTTCGTCATCGCGGACCCGACCTCGTTTCAGCGACCGATCGTCAGCACCCAGAGGAGCCAGACCGCCGCGACGGTCAGTCCCATCGCGCCGAACCCCGCGGCGTAGCTCTCCGTCGCAGCCAACAGCCAGCCCACGAGCCACGGGTACGCCAGCGCGCCGCCGTTGCCCACGAGCAACATTCCCGACAGCGTCACGCCGGGGTCGTCGGCCAACTCGGAGAACGCGAGACTGAACAACGGTCCGAACGGGATCCCGAAGCCGAACCCGGTCAACACGAGACCGATCCCGATCCCCGCTCGGGAGTCGATCGCGATCGCCACCGCCACTCCGACGAGGACGAACGCCAATCCCAATAGCGTGCCCGCAACGGTCGCCTGTTCCCCGACGCTTCGCGAGAGCCACCCGCCGAGCCCCCGACCGAGCACCGTCGTCAGGGCGAAGCCGACGAGCACGGCGATCGCGGGGAGCGCGACCCCTGCGAGGAGTTCCGTGTACCAGGTCGACGCCACCATGAGAAAGCCAAACGTCGCCATGTTACCGAGCCCGAGGGCGAGTCCACTCGCGGACGTAAACGGATCGAGATACGCCCGAAGCGCCGTCTTCGCGTTCGCGCTGACGGCCGGCAACCGGCTCGTCAGGGCGCTTCCCGAGAGGACGACGATCGCCGCGAGGACGGCGGGAATCGTCGGTCCGAGCGTCGAAACAGCGATGGTTCCTACCGCGAGTCCACAGGCCAGCCCGAGCGTGAACAGCGCGCCGAGCACCCCCTGGGCGGTCGCGGTATCGGCACCGCTCGTCCGCAATCCGACGTACTTCATTCCGCCGACGAACGCCGCCCCCTGACCGAGGCCCAGCAGGAGCCGCGAGACGTACGTCGTCTCGAGGGTCACCACGCCGCCGATGGCGATTCCGATGCCGGCGACGACGAACCCGAGCGTCGCAACGCGTTCGACGGGCGCCGTCCGCGTCAGTCGATCGGCTGGAACGACGACGAGGAACTGTCCCAGGAGAAAGAGCGACATGCCGAACCCGGCCGCATCGGGCGGGACGCCGCGTGCGATGAGTGCGGAAACGTACGCGCCGTAGCCGCCGACGGCGAGTCCGAGGCCGAACAGCCCCAGACCGATCTGGCTGATAGCCCTCCAGGGAACGGTCTGCGACTCGTCACCGAACGAGCGGTGCCGTAACACGGGTTCCGCTATACATCGGACCTACAAAAAGCGTCGTGTCACGGCAGCGCCACGGTTTCGTCGGACTCCCCGACAGTCGAACGGACACGGTTCGCGTTTCCCCGTCCGACTCGATCCCGTTGGTTGCTCGCTGTGGCGGGGGCTAATTGCTTCCGTTCGGCCGACTCGGACCGCCGCTCGCCCACAACTGCCCAAAAATATATATTCTCAGCATTTGTGGCAGTAACCGTTGCAATGTCAGACGTAAACCTGGACGATCAGTCCGTACAATCGGATTCCGACGAGGGTATCGTTCGATACGAAATCGATGACAAACCGCCCCTTTCGGAGGCCATCCCGCTCGGGATGCAACACTTGCTCGCGATGTTCCTCTCGACGGTCGCCCTCCCGCTCGTCATCGCCGGGGCGATCGGACTCGGGCAGAGCGAGACGACCTTCATCGTGCAAATGGCGCTGCTCGTCGCTGGGATCTCGACGATCGTGCAGGTGTATTCCGTCGGGCCGGTCGGCTCCCGCCTCCCCATCGTCATGGGAACGAGCGCGATCTTCGTCACGCCCCTGATCGATATCGGGAACTCGTTCGGGATCGCCGCAATCTTTGGCGCCGTCATCGTCGCCGCTCCCGTCGAGATCGTCATCGGCTATTTCTACGACGACCTCCGGTCGCTGTTTCCGCCGCTCGTGACGGGCGTGGTCGTCATGCTCGTCGGTCTGACGCTCGTTCCGACGGCCATCCAGTACTCCGCCGGGGGACCGGGCGCGTCGACGTACGGTGACCTCGCGAACCTTGGGATAGCCGGACTCGTGTTCCTGATCGCGGTCCTGTTCAACCAGTACTTCGATAACTTCCTCTCGATCGCGAGCGTCCTCGTCGCGGTCGTCGTCGGCTACCTGGTGGCCGCTCCGCTCGGTCTGCTCGATCTCTCCGGCGTCGCCGACGCCGGGTGGGTGACCGTCCCGATGCCCCTCGAGTTCGGCGTCGAGTTCCACCCGAGCGCGATCGTGATCGCCGCGTTCGCGTACGTCGTCACCTCCATGGAGACGATCGGCGACGTCGAGGGGACGACCGGAACGGTCGGCCGACGTGCGACCTCGAGGGAGATGCGAGGCGGTCTCCTGGCCGACGGCGTGATGAGCATGTTCGCGGGCGTGTTCAACGCCTTCCCGAACACGTCGTTCTCCCAGAACGTCGGACTGATCGGATTCACTGGCGTCGCGAGCAAGTTCGTCGTCGCGATCTGTGGGGGGTTCCTCGTCGTTCTCGGCCTGATCCCGAAAGTCGCCGCGGTCGTTGCGGCGATGCCCGAACCCGTCCTCGGCGGTGCGGCGATCGTTCTCTTCGGGATGATCTTCTCGATCGGGCTCAGACTCGTCGCCGAGAACGTGGAACTGACACAGCGGAACCTGACGATCATCGCCGCCTCGATCGTGCTCGGTCTCGGCGTCGAGGTACAGTCGGATGCGCTCGCACAGTTCCCCGACGACCTCCAGGTGCTGCTTGGCTCCGGTCTGCTCGTCGGCGGCATCACCGCACTGGTGTTGAACGCGATCATCCCCGGCGACGGCGGCCTCACGGCGGCTGACGCCAGTGCCTGATGCGGTCTGCTGTACCGAGTAACCGGCGAACCCGCACGGCGGCTCGCGAGTGTGCCACCACTGGCTGACAGGAGCCCGTCCGAATCGGCTGCCGTGTGCGTTCGATCGGTCGGCGACCACCCGCCTTCCTCCGATTGTCCCCGTCTCTACGGCTCGAGAACGACCATGCCGTGGCTCTCGCCGGACCGAATCCGGTCGTGAACGGCGGGCACGTCCTCGAGGCCGACGCGTTCGGTAACGACGGCGTGGATCCGGCCGTCGGCCAGCAATCGCGCGGCGCTGACGACTTCGTCTTTCGTCGCGTACCGCGACCCGCGGATCGACGCCTCTTTCGCGACGAACTCCTTGAGCGGCGGTGCGAACGATCGTTCGTGATGCGTCGTCAACGAAATCAGCTGCCCACCCATCGCGAGCGCGTCCCAGGCGGCCGCGAGCGTGTCCGTCTCCCCGACCGTGTCGACGACGACCGTCGGTCCGTCGCCGTTCGGTGTCGCCTCGCGGAGCCGCGTCGCGACGTCGTCGCCACGGACGTCGATCGGCTGCACCGCGGGGCCGGTGGCCGAGTCCACGTGCGCGAGTCGGTCGTCCGCGATGTCGGCCGCCAGCACGCGAGCGCCCCTGAGCGCGGCCAGCTGCGAGAGGTGGATTCCGACGCGACCGGCCGCGCCGATGACGAGCACCGTCTCGGCGTCATCGATCTCGGCCCGGCGACAGATGTGCAGCGGCGTCGCGAGACCGTCCGCGGCGACCGCCCCGTCGACGAAGCTCGCCCCGTCCGGGAGCGGAAGCACGTTCGAAGCGGGGATGACCGCTCGCTCGGCGTACGCGCCGTCTCGAGTAGCGCCGTACCAGCCCTCGACGTTCGCACACTGGTTCGTCGCACCGCGTCGACACGCCTGACACTCGCCACAGGTGAGATAGAAGTACGCCAGTACGCGATCACCCGGCACGAGTCCCGACACGTCGTCGCCGACCTCCTCGACGATGCCCGCGAACTCGTGGCCCGGCACCCGTGGCGTGAGTGCCGGATCGTCCTCGAGCCCGCCCTGGATCGCGTTCTCGATCGTTCGGGTGACGCCACACGCGCGGACGTCGACACGAACCTCACCTGGGCCGGGTTCCGGATCGGGAACCGTGTCGACCGTCAGCGATCCGCCCCACTCGTCGAGGATACATGCCCTCATACCGACCAGAGAGTTCACCGAGTCCTAATAGCGTTCCTCTCGCGGCAGCCGTTCCCGATTCCTGGGAGTTCGGGGAAGTAATATGTCACTCGGAGACGAACTGTGAACCATGCCAGAACGGATCCTCGTACCCGTCAACGGTTCGAACAGGTCGGACGACGCACTCGAGTACGCGATCGACACGTTTCCGGAGGCCTCGATCACTGCCCTGCACGTCCTCGAGTCGGGACGCGGCGACATCGGGGCGTTCTCCGGAATGACCGGCGACATCCCCGACGACGAGCCGGCACTGGAGCGCTCCGAGGAGATCCTCGAGTCAGCCCGTGAGTTCGCAGCGGACCACGGCGCCGAGATCGAGACGGAACGCCGCCGGGGTCGACCGGACCGATTGATCGTCAAACTCGCCGAATCGGACGACTACGATATGGTCGTCATCGGGAGTCACGGTCGAGACGGCGTCGCCCGGGTTCTCCTCGGAAGCGTCGCGGAGAAGGTGGTCCGGCGGTCGTCGGTCCCCGTTCTCGTCGTTCGATAGAACGACGGCGAAACCGACGCCGGTAGCGCCTCGTTTTTACACAGTCAGACGCGGTCGGCGGTCTCGGGAATACGGTGAGACGGGAGGAGACCGGTTTCCTCGAGGACGTAGTAGCCGACGATATGCACGGCTGCGGCTGCGATCATCCCGTTGAGGGCTGCCATGCCCGGAATTGGCGCCGGTGCCGTGACGCCCGGCAGCACCGATCCAGCGGTCAGGATCGCGACGAGACAGCCGGCAACGTATGCGAGCACGCCCGTCCACCGGACGCTCGTAAACTCGATGTCGTCCATTCGGGGGACCCCTTCCCGCCAGCAGAGCAGGAAGTCGGCGATGATAATCGCACCGAGTGGCGGGATGTACTGTCCGAGAAGCTCGAGCCACGGCAGGAGGAGCCCATCGGCACCAGCCAGTGCGAGAAGAATGCCGGTCGTACAGCCCGCGATGACGAACGGTCGCTTGCGGTCGAAGTCGAAGGCCTCGGCTCCGGCGACGCTGAACGCGTAGGCGGCGTTGTCGTTCGTCGTCCAGATGTTCAAAATCAACGCGATCAGGCCGACGCTCGCGAGCCCCTGTGCGACCAGTACTTCGTAGAGATCGCCCGACGGCGTCACATCGTAGACGGCACCGCCGACCGCACCGCTAAGAAAGAGGAAGCTGTTGCCCACGAGGAACGCGATCAATCCGGCCCAGAAGGCGACCCGGGAGTTGATCGCGAACCGCGCCCAGTTCGGGGCCTGCGTGCCCGCGCTGATGAACGTCCCGACGACGATCGTCACCGCGAGACCGAACGACATCTCGCCGCCACCGGTCTGGGACAGGATGCCGTCGGTCCCGCCGGCGTCGCCGACAGCGAGCCCGATCGAGAGCAGTCCCACGATGACGAGGAACGGAACCGCGACGTACGAGAGTTTCTCCATTCCGTCGTACCCGAAATACGCAGTCGACATGTGTAACAGCCCCCAGATGAGAACCAGTGCACTGACCAGCGCCGCGTTCTCGAGGCCGAGATACGTCGCCGTCGGGATCGCGACCATCGGAATCGTCACGCCGAACCAGCCGATCTGCGTGCCACCCAATAGGAAGTCAGCCCATTTAGCGCCGACCCGACCGAACGAGTATCGTGCCAGCAGGACGGTCGTGAGCCCCGCGTTCGCGGAAATCCCACACAGGAGGGCGACGTACCCGCCGAGGATGAGATGGCCCACGACCATCGCGGTCAGCATTTCCTGGAACCCCATCGCCGCGCTGACTTCCGCGCCCGCCCACATCGTCCCCGCGAAGAAGACGAGTCCGAGCAGGACGGCTGAGAGGCTGATCAATCCCTTTCGTTCGTCCTCCGGAACGTGATCGAGCGGATAGTCGGGGTCCGGGAGATTCTCGTCACCGAAAACGATGCGCCGCCAGTCAAACCCGCCATCGGGTGTTGCCATGAAACATGATTCTCTATCCCGTGGTAATCAACCTTTCTGACAATGATAGAATACAATCGGAGTATAGAGCCCACTCGTCCAACGATTATTCGTTATATTGCCCGTTCACAACCCACGATACTATTATTACCGTGGAATGAAATCGATGCGTATGACCTCGTGGATTATCACCGCCGCGACGACCGTCGATGGATCGTCGATCGACATCGCGATCGAAGACGGGCGCATCTCACGTCTCGAAGCGGCCGGGTCGCTCGATCCGACGGCCGTTCCGGAGTCTCAACACTACGACGCCGACGGACGGCTCGTGACACCATCGCTGACCGAACCGCACATCCACCTGGATGCGACGCTCACTGCGGGCCAACCCGAGTGGAACGATTCGGGGACGCTCGCGGAGGGGATCCGTATCTGGGGCGACCGGAAGGAGACCCTCGCGGCGGACGACGTGAAAGCGCGGGCCGAACAGGCCATCGAGTGGCTCGCGGCCCACGGCGTCACCCGCATCCGGACCCACGCCGACACGACGGAGGAGTCGTTGACCGGCGTCAGGGCTCTGCTCGAACTCCGGGAGGAAGTCGCGGACCTCGTCGACTTGCAGGTCGTCGCGTTCCCCCAGGACGGGATTTTCACCGATCCAGATCACGAAGACCTGCTTCGGGAAGCACTCGAGTTGGGTGCGGACGTCGTCGGTGCGATTCCCCACAACGAACATACCCGCGAGGACGGCGTCGCCTCGGTGGAACTCGCGATGGATCTCGCGGAGTCGTACGATCGGCCCGCGGATCTCCACATCGACGAGACGGACGATCCGGGGTCGCGGTTTACCGAGGTGCTCGCCAGCGAGGCGATCAAACGCGGCATCGGCGACCGGGTGACAGCGAGCCACACGACGGCGATGCACTCCTATCCGAACAGTTACGCGGCGAAGGTGATCGCCTTGCTCGCCGAAAGCGGCATCGACGTGGTCACCAACCCGCCGGACAACGCGGTCCTACAGGGACGATACGACGACTACCCGCGGCGTCGCGGCCACACCAGGATCGACGAACTGCGGGAGGCGGGCGTCACCGTCGGGCTCGGGCATGACTCCGTGATGGACCCGTGGTATCACTACGGCCGCGGCGACCCCCTCGATGCCGCTTTCGTCCTCGTTCACTACGCGCACATGAACGGCCGTGACGACGTCGAATCGATCTGGGACATGCTCACGGCGGCGAACGCGAGCGTCTTCGACGTCGACGAGTACGGCCTCTCCGTCGGGGCTGACGGATCGCTCGTCGTCTACGACGCGCCGGACGCGTTCAACGCGCTTCGAACGCGCGCCGCTCGGACGCTGGTGCTCAAGGACGGGCGCGAAATCGCCCGGACGGAACCCGCGAACACGCACGTCGTCCGCGACACCACTGGCGACGGCACCGCCGATCGCTCCGTCGACTTCCAGCGCTAGAGTACCCACTTGACCGTCACTAGACACCCAGTCGCACAGCGGTCGTGCGATCGGCGTCTGAACCGTTTCAGTCGGACAGTACCGGAGCGTCGATTCGCCCTCGGTTTCGGCGACCGTCCCCGACTCGAGCGCCGGGAGCGAGGGTGCGACGGATACGGTGTCCCGGTGAGGACGTGGATCGCGACGCCGCCGGCCACCAGTCCGCCGTCGGCGTCGATCAGCGTCGCTCCGTCGGCAGGTGTGACGTCGTGGAGCCTGGCGGCTATCGTCTCGATTCGTCCGTCGGAACCGACGATCGCGGTCGGTTTCTGACGCTCCGGCAGTATCGCGATGTGGACGAGGAGATCTCGGCGCGCACCATGCGACTCCGCGCCCCAAAAATCGGTAAGTCGGTTACTTGAACGCGACGACACGCGAGACGCTGGATTCGCCGCCGCGGAACCGCCACGGGAACGTCCCGATCTGGAGGCGCTCGTTGAGCAACTCCTCGGGAACCTGCGCGTTCTCGACGTGGATGATCCCTTCGGGGAAGAGCTCGTTGTGCATGAGCTGGTAGCCCTCGGGTGGGAAGATCTCGTCGAGATCGTCGACACCGAGGTGGTCGGCCGCTTCCTCGGCGAGTTCGGGGCGGATATCCCGAACGACCGTGTTCATCGGGTGATCGGCGCTCCCACAGTCCAGAATGAGGTAGTTGAGGTTCTTCTCTTTGCACCACTCGGCGAACTCCGCGTTCGGACCGGGATGCTTACAGAAGAATCGGTGTGGATCGGCCTCATCGGTGTGCCAGGCGTAGTCCTGGTAGCCAGTATGGATGAACAGGATGTCGCCCTCTTGGACGTCACAGACGTCCTCGATCATCTCGCTGGTGTAGATGTCGTAGTCGCCGACCTTGTCGGAGATGTCGGCGATCACCGCGTCACCGACGAGTTCGTCGAGCCCGAGTTCTTCGATGTCCCGGCCGTTCGCGAGGAAGTGCTTCTCGCCGTCGATGTGCGTCCCGGTGTGGTTCGTGAACTCGATCTTCTGTCCGTTTACCTTCTCCGTGTCCAGGCTCTTCTGATACCAGACCTTGGGGTTGTCATACGTCGGCCACGCTGGCGTGTCAACCGACCACGGCTGCGTCAAATCGTACATCTCGTAGCCATCGAGCATAGACGACCCATTCCGGGCTCCACACTTAAACTTACCTAAACGTGTTAGTCGAGGACAATCAAACGTGTCGTTCGGACGCCCAATGCGGATCGAATGGGCCGGTACCCCTCAATCCATTGTGACAACATTTATTAGTACAGTTGATCAAATCGTGGTATCCGTGTGACAGACCCATGATTACTCATAGCACCCACACGCATCGATCACGTTTCAACTGGCAACGAGCCCCAGTCGGCTCCGCGATCGCCCACCACGAGGGATCATGAAGCCAGCACCATTCACCCACCACCGGCCGGAGACGGTCGACGACGCCCTCGAGCGGCTCGAAGAACTCGAGGACGCCGAACTCCTCGCGGGGAACCAGTCACTCGGCATCGTGATGGCGAACCGCCTGGCGACGCCCGACCACCTCGTCGATCTCAACGGCGTCGACGAACTCGAGTTCATCGACGTGGACGACGACGCGGTTCGGATCGGGTCGATGACTCGCCACCGAACGATCGAGCGCTCCGATCGACTCGCCGAGTGTATGCCACTGCTCCCCGAGGCCGCCGGACAGATCGCTGGCCCGTCGGTTCGCAATCAGGGGACACTGGGCGGAAGCATCGGTGAAGCCGACCCGGCCGGGAACTATCCCGCAGCGCTGGCCGCGCTCGAGGGAACGATTCACCTCCGTTCGAGCGACGGGACCCGCGACGTCCCCGTCGACGAGTACTTCATCGCCTACATGTTCACGGACCTCCGCGAAGAGGAACTCATCGAGTCCGTCTCGATTCCGACGGAGCCGTTCCCATCCGAGCGAACGGGAATGACGTTCCTCGAACTCAAGCGGGCGGCCCAGACGTTCCCGACCGTCAGCGCGGCAACCTCGATCCGGGTCGACGATCCGACCGCGGACGAACCCATCGTCGAAGACGCACGGATTGCCATGGCGAACGCCGCCGATATTCCGCTCCGCGTCGAGGACGCCGAGGCTCACGTCGAAGGGACTGCCCTCTCGGCGGAAGCGCTCGAGGCAGTCGTGGAGACCGTTGCGTCAGCAGTTACACCCGAATCGGAGATGCACGCCGATCGGGAGTACAAGGAAGAAGTGGCCGGCGAGTTCGCCAAACGCTCGCTCGAAACATCGTACGAACGCGCAGCAGAGACGGAGATATAATGTTAGAATTCACCGGCGAAAACGAGATGGAACAGTCGAAAGATGAGCTCTGGCCGTACTTTACGGACACCGATATCCTCGCGGAGTGTGCGCCCGGCTGCAAGGAAATGACCCTCGTATCCTCCCACGAGATCGAGGCGGTCATGGCCGTCGGCGTCGGGAGCGTCAAGCCCGAATTCGACGTCGACGTCGTCGTCACTCGCACCGATCGACCGAACGTTCTCGAGATGAAGGCGGTCGGCCACGCGCCGCGAAACGAGTTCGAGACGGTCGCGGAGATGGAACTGAAGGAGAACGGAACCGGCGGCACGACCGTCGTCTGGTCGGCGACCGCCGACGTCTCGGGAACGATCGCCAGTCTCGGCGGCCGCGCGCTCAAAAGCGTCACCAAACGGCTGGTCAAGAAATTCTTCTCGAAGATGCAGTCGAAAGCCGACGAGGGCGTCGAGGCCGACTCCAAGCTCGAGGCCGCACCCGAGGAAGACGCCTCGCTCGAAGTAGACGACTAGTCGCGCAGTTTTCGACCGCCTCCAGTCCCGATTTCGTTTTGGCCCGTTCGATGATCACTCGCTCGCGGAGCGACTGGACACGGAGTGTGGTCGCTGGAGTATGCGTTCGGTGGAGGGTATTCGGCGTTCCGGACGGAATGGGTCGACTCGAGTTCCGACCCAGCGACGGCGTCGACGCGGGGCCGATTACTGGTCGGACTCGCGGAGCTGCCGTCGGAGGTGATCCGGGACGACCGGAATCCGACTCGCCGGTTCGTCGACCGAGAGCGGCTCGAGGGCCGCGTTGATCGACGTCGCAATGCTCGCGGGCGCGTCTATCATCCCGCCTTCGCCGACGCCTTTCGCGCCCGTCGCGGTGAACGGTGACGGTGTCTCGGTGTGTTCCATCTCGATCTCCGGAACGTTCTCGATCGACGGCAGCAAGTAGTCGAACAGCGTGATCGCCTGGGGCTGGCCGTCGTCCTCGTAGCCGAACTCCTCGAGCAGGGCGGCACCGATTCCCTGGGCGATCCCGCCGTGGGCCTGCCCCTCCACGATCATCGGATTGAGCATCGTTCCGCAGTCGCGGACGGTGTGGAATTTGAGGATATCAACCTGACCGGTATTGACGTCGACCTCGACGATGGGTGCGTTCGCACCGAACGCGGCCGTCGGATACACCGGGAGCTTCTGTGTCAGCGCCTCGTCGAACTCCTCGAGGTCCGTCGCGGGATGATCGTAATTGTAGCTCACGCGCGTCCGTCGCTCGCCGGCGGCGGTCGTCTCCGCGTCGAGTTCGGCGATTTCGGCCAACGAGAGCGAGTCGTCGTCGCCGAGCCGTTCGACGGTCCCGTCGTGGTAGGTGACGTCGTCGGTCGAGACGCCCCAGTGATCGGCCGCGAGGTCCTCGATGTTGGCGAGGAGCCGCTCGGCGACGCCGACCGTCGCGCCCGACAGCATGACCGCCATCCGGGACGCCGCGCTCCCGTACTCGGTCGGCGCGTCGACGCTGTCGAGGTAGCCGACATCGATGTCGCTTGGCAGGATCTCGAGTTCGTCCGCGAGCAGTTGGGAGACCAGCGTCTGGTGGCCCTGTCCGGAGGAGTCGGTCGCGAGGAACGCCTGGATGGATCCGTCCGCACGGATTTCCGCGCGGAGGTGTTCGGGTAACTCCTCGACCTCGTCGCGCGAGCGGTCCGCGAGGGTATCCGTATCGGTTCGCTGCCGGTCGGTCCAGTCGGAGCCGCTGGCGCCGGGTTCGATGATGACGCTCGGCTGGACGCCGCGGTACTTCCCCTCCTCGCGTTTTGCGGCGACGACATCGGGATCGAGCAGGCCGCCGTCGCGCTCGTCCTCGATGATTTCTTCGATCCGGTCGAGCGTCGCGGGATAGTCACCCGAATCGTAGAGGTTCTTCGAGGGAAGCGTGTACGGCATCTGCTCGGGCCGAATCAGGTTCCGGCGGCGGAACTCGGTCGGATCCATATCGAGCGTTCGTGCAGCCTCGTCGACGATCATCTCGAGAGCGTAGATGTGGGGGTCGACGCCGAACCCACGGTAGGCGGTCTGGGACGTCTTGTTGGTCAAGACGAGGTCGTACTCGTAGCTGACGTCGTCGATCTCGTAGGAGTTCGTCAACACTGACAACGGCTTGAGCACCTGATTGATCGGATAGCGCGGGTACGCGCCGAAGTCGTCGACGAACCAGATGTCGAGTCCCCGCATGGTTCCGTCGTCGTCGACGGCCATCCGCATCTGATACTCTCGGTCCGAGGAGTGCATGTCCCCGCCCTGCAGGTTCTCGACCCGGTCTTCCTCGAACTTCACCGGGCGCTCGAGTTGCTGGCTCGCCATCGACGTCAGACAGCAATAGCGGTGGATACCGATCTTCGTCCCGTAGCTGCCGCCGACGTCGGCGGGGACGTTCACCCGCACGTCGTCGGCCTCGTAGCCCAGCGTCTCGTAGATCATGTTGTCGACGAGGGTGTGCAACTGGATGTTACAGTCGATGTCGAAGGAGTCGGACTCCGCGTCGTAGGTGGCGACGGCGCCGGCCGTCTCGAGGGGCACGCCCGAGATACGTCCCCACGTGTACTCCCCTTCGACGACGTGATCGGCGTCCTCGAACGCCGCATCGGGATCGCCGAACTCGAGGTGTTCGTTGTCGACGACGTTCGTGCCGACCGATTCGTGGAGCACGACCTCGTCCTCGCGGGCGGCCATCCCGTCCGCCACCGTGTCCATCGGCTCGTAGGTAACGTCCACCAAGTCGGCGATGTCCTCCGCGGCATATCTGTCCGAGGCGACGACGGCGACGACCGGTTCTCCGACGAACCGGACCTTCTCGTCGGCCAGCGCCCACTCGGGGAGATCGGCCGGCTCGCCCGCCTCGTCCGTTGCGATGGAGCCGACGCCGGTCGGCATCGGATTGTACTCGGCTTTGACGTCCTCGGCGGTGAGGACGAGTTCACAGGCCGGGTGGTCCTCGGCCGCCGCGGTGTCGATGGACGTGATCTCGGCGTGGGCGTGCATGCTACGGACCAGCGCCATGTGTAGGCAGTTCTCGGGCGTGATGTCGTGAATGTACTCGGCTTTGCCCGTCAGAATGCGGTGGTCCTCGACCCGAGGGAGTCCCTGCCCCGTGAACGACTCGCCGTCCGATTCCGATTCGGTGTCGACCTCGGTTGGATGTGACGTAGACATACTCACTCCTCCATTGCGTCGGCGGCCCGTTCGACCGCCTCGTAGATGTTCTGGTACCCGGTACAGCGGCAGATGTTGTCCGCGAGTCCCTCCTCGATTTCCTCGCGTGTCGGATCGGGATTCTCCTCGAGGAGTTCCTTGGTCGCCATGACGAAGCCGCTGGTGCAAAAGCCACACTGGAGCGCGTGGGATTCGTGGAACGCTTCCTGAATGGGGTGTAGCGAGTCCGTCTCCTCCTCGGCGAGTCCCTCGACGGTCTCGATCTCGGCGCCGTCGGCCTGGACGGCGTAGGTGAGACAGCTCTTCGTGGTCCGACCGTCTTGCTGGACGGTACACGCACCACAGACGCCGTGTTCACACCCAACACGGACGCCGTGCAGGTCACATTCGTACCGGAGGAAGTCCGAGAGTTTGAGCCGCGGTTCGACTTCCGCAGTCACCGGTTCACCGTTGACGATCACGGTGATTTCTTCGGTCGGCCGCTCGGCAGCACCGTCTGTGCTATCTGTACTCATGAGATATGGTATCCATACAGTCGACGAAGCTATAAACGTTATGTTGTGTTGTGCTCCGGACACCCGCTTCGAACGGTTACACTCAAGTAGGGTGGGAAGAGTACACATTGTATGGTCGAATCGACCGTAGACCTTCGAGTGGTCAATGCGCGAGTGGTCACTCCTGACGGCACCATCAACGGCGGAGTCGCAGCGAACGACGGCGTCATCGTCGGCGTCGGCACCGAATCGAACCTCCCCGAGGCGAACCGAGAGATCGACGCCGAGGGCAACTACCTGATCCCAGGGTTCATCGACCCCCACGTTCACTGGGGGCTCTCCCGATACGAATACGAATACCACGAGGGGCTCGAGCACGACTTCGAGACCGAAACGCGTGGCGCGATCCACGGCGGCGTGACGACGGTCGTCAACTTCCTCCTGCAGAAGGAACCGTACCTCCCCGACATGGACTTCTTCAAGCGTGCGGGCGAGGAGAACTCCTACATCGACTTCGCCTACCACGCGATCGTCCACCAGGACCACCACGTCGAGGAAATCCCGAAACTCGCCGAGGAAGGTATCCGCTCGTACAAAGTCTTCTTCAACTGGTACAAAAACGCCTCCCCCGAACTCGGGATCGATCACTCCGACGCGGGCGGGGTTTACAAGGTGCTCGACACCGTCTCGGACATCCCCGGCGGCGTCGTCATGTTCCACGCCGAAAACGAGGACCTCGCGATCCAGCGCCGCAAGGAACTGCAGGCGGAGGGTCGCAACGACCTCGAGGCATGGTCCGAGTCGGCACCGAACATCTGCGAAGCGATGCAGATCGAGCAGATCGGCCGTCTTACCGAGTACACCGACTCCCGGGCGTACATCGTCCACATGAGCACGGCCGAAGGCGTCGACATCTGTAAGCGATACCAGGAACAGGGCGTCAATCTCCACGCGGAGACGCTGCCGGCATTTCTCTCCCACACCTACGAGCAGGACGACCTCGGCGTCTGGGGGAAGATCTCGCCGCCGCTTCGCGGCGAGGAGAGCAAAACGCGCCTCTGGGAAGGGATTCGAAACGGCGTCGTCGACTACGTCGGCACCGACCACTGTCCCCACAAACTCGAGTTCAAGGAGAAGGACACGGGGAAACACGGCGACATCTGGGACGCGATCCCCGGCGACAACAACGGTATCGAGTACTTCCTGCCCGTGATGATGAGCGAGGGCGTCAACAAAAACCGCATCAGCATGGAGCGCCTCGTCGACGTCTGCTCGACCAACAACGCCAAGCGCTGGGGCCTGTACCCGCGCAAGGGTGCGATCGCGGAAGGCTCCGACGCCGACATGGTCATCGTCGACCTCGAGAAGAGTACCGTCGTCGACGACGACTTCTACCACACGATGGAGCCGGGCTACTCCACGTTCCACGGGGACGAACTGACCGGCCTCCCGACGCACACGATCGTCGGCGGCGAAGTCGTCGTCGAGGACGGGGAACTGCTCACCGAACCCGGCGGCCGGAACTACCTGCCTCGCGGTCCCGAAGGCGTTTCACTCGAGTGAGCCGCGACTACCGTTGGGAGCGTGCTCCTGTCGCGTTCGAGGACGCCCGGTAGCGGTCACGCAGCTCGCACGCGTCCGTCACCGCTCGCGCGGACGATCGGTATCGTCGGCCACGATGCCGATCGCGTCCGCCCGTGAACGCGGAGTGCGTCGACGAACCGATCGGCAATGACGAGTGCCGATCGAACCGGTCGAGTGGCGGTCTCTCCACGGGTTCACGGTTCCTGTCGCATTCATACCCGACGACAGTGGCTCGAATAATACATGTGTTACCTACTACCACGTCCGTTTCACGATACAGGACGAAGGTGCGACCGAGGGAGTTCCGAGTTCAGTCCGTACGAGCCGATTGGTCGAGTGTGGTGACGGACCACACGGACCGGTGAGGCCGGAAACAAGACGGCGTAGCTGGGATATAGTAGCAACTGAGCGTCGTTGCACGCCTGATCGCACGACAGCGTTGCGGCCAGTGTGTCAATCGTTTCAGTTGCTCCTATAGCAGTCGGACCGCCGAGAAATCAAGCATCGTTCTACGATGCAGAACAACTATGTGGGTTGGTCACAAAGTCGACCCCATGGCAGAAGAAGGCACGACCGGCATACAAGCGATCGACCGGACGTTCGGAATCGTCGAAGCGATGATCGAACTCGAGGGAGCGGGCGTCACGGAACTGGCCAATCACGTCGAGCTTCCGAAAAGCACCGTTCACCACCACCTGTTGACGTTAGAACGCGCGGGGTACGTCGTCCGAGAGAACGGCGAGTACCGGACGGGGTTGAAATTTCTCAGGGCCGGAGAGCGGACGAGAGGACAGCACGCGCTGTACCAGGTCGCTCACCCCGAAGTCGAGAAACTCGCCGAAAAGACCGACGAAATTTCGGGGCTGATGGTCGAAGAACACGGAAGAGGCGTATTCATCTACCGGGACAGTGGGTCGGAAGCTGCCCATATCGATACCGGCATCGGCGACCGCGTCCCCCTCCACTGTACGGCACTTGGAAAAGTCATTCTGGCACATCTCCCCGACGATCGTCGCGACAGTATCATCGACAGACACGGCCTGGACGAGATCACCGAGAATACGATTACGGACGAGGATGAGCTCCGGGAGCAACTCGCGGAAATACGCGAACGGAAGATCGCATTCGACGACGAGGAGCGGTTGAACGGGCTCCGATGCGTCGCCGCGCCTATTTTCAATGCTACCGGACAGGTCATCGGATCGATCAGCGTTGCCGGACCCACGCATCGTATGCAGGGTGCGTATTTCTACGAGGAACTCCCCGAGACGGTTCTGGGCATTGCCAACGTGATAGAGCTCAACATTCAGCATCAGTAACAGGCGTTTCACGATATAGAACAGGAGCCTGCTGGCCGTTCGTTCGCGATCGTTTTCCTTCCGGTATTTTCGACTGTCTTTCTCCACAGTTCACAATATATATTGTATACTGTGGCTAGGGAACCAGCTGTTTACATAGGTATGGTCGTAAAAAGATGGCAGGGGCGAGCGGACAGCCGAGCACCCGAAGACGGACACAGCAGTTCAGGACCCTACTACGACTGATGAGTATACCGAGTGCGTTCCTCAGTGTGCGACGACAACAGCAATCGTCGTCGCCGACTGGAACGATCCGACGTCAAGACGGTGATCACCGACCTCGAGAGAAGTCGCTCCAGTTTCAGCGTGATCGATAGAGATGGGCAACCGCAAGACCACCATATGGGACGGCGATACGTCGCCACCTATCGGTTCCGTTCTCGTGGTTCGTGGATCGATTTCCGACACAGTGTGACTCGTTCGCAATCATTCTCGAGCGTGATGCAGACGGGACCGCTACGAAGCGAAAATGGTCTCCATCGCAGACATCTCTTTACACACGTACAATCGTAATTTTAGAAGGGAGAACGGCAGTCTCCCCGCAGCGACTGTAACCGGCAGCGAAAAGACGAACACAGAGCCAGTAACGGTTGGAGTAATGTATGAATAGTTCAAATCTCTCGCGGACGTTTGACCGACTGCTCACCCACGAGTTGTGGAAACGATCGGCTCGCATTGTGAAGGTACGATACCACTTTTCTAGCAGGTTCCGATCGGTATAGTTCGCCCGATCCTTCAGCCCTAATCGGGAGAGAGAAGACCGATAGCCGATTGATCGATGAGAAACTCAGCGTCCGAGAAATCGTGTTTCTCGTGGAGTTGATGCAGAAACGCGGCCACTGGATCAGTGCCATGCCGACCGAGCGATGCGACATCAAGAATCGACTTTGTCTCGACATCTATTGTAGTATATACCCAATACCACTCGCCGTTTATCTTGACAGCGGTCTCGTCAACGGCGACCCGCGACGACGACGCCGTCCTCAGAACGCTTCGCGTTCCGCTGTCGAGGCGAATCGAAGTTCGCCGACCATTGGAGCGCAAAGCGCTCCAGGAGACCACACGAGAGCGCTGCTCTCGTGGACGTCGGCGGGTCGCGTCCGCTTCAGCCAGCCGATGCACCCAGTACAGACCGCTCCGTGAGAGCGTTGAACACCTGATTCCGCTACGATCGTTGTTGTTCCCTGATCGAACAACCGGTCCGCTCGCTCCCCCACGATCCTTCTAAATCCGTGCCATAGCCCTCCCTGAGCAGGTCTGCGAGCATCTTTGGACGAGAAACTCAACGACCTGCTCACTTCTCACATCGACTCAACTAGACAGTGCCTGTTTGAATTCTCAGTGACGCTGATACAGCAACAGCAATTCTTGCCGACGATATTGGATTACAGGAGTACTGGTGTAATTCAATATTGACACACAGAGACATCCCCCTCGGGATCAGGTGCCGGGCGAGAACGGTCTGTAGGGATCAGACTCCGTCACCCTCGACTGGCACTTTGTTGTTGCCGAGTTCGTCTCTCCAAAAATTATTGGATGCTTTTCCAATCCAAATAATATAACACATATGATATTATCGCCCCCTAATAAAGTAAATTAATTTACATATGGAAAGCTAACTCGAGAAATTCCTATCACCTTCAAAAAGATCTGAGATGTTGATTAGGAGAGTCTGTGACTCACCAAGAATTACTCAAAAAATATTTTGTAGCGCTTTGCGGATGGGCTCTCGCGAAAAATGTGTGATATCCAGTATAAACAGTTGGATTATCAATCTATTTGCGTCTACCTCACAGTTGTGCTAATTGGAGGGAAAATGGCCTCTTCTGACGATTTCTCGTACCCACAAACACAGCGCAACCGGCGAATGATCTGTCGGACCGCTGTATTCCGCTCAGTGACTGTATCCCAATAACTAAGGCACCGAAAGTATTTTATTAATTGATGGTAACTATTGAAACGATGGGGTGTCGATGCCCATCTCGACAGACAAGGAGAAAATCATATGAACCAGCAACATGACGTAGCAGATCAACGAGAACAGTCGGACCAGTCAGGCTCGTCAAGACGCTCATTCCTTGGCTCGCTTGGAGGACTTACTGCTTCATCTGGTGTTGCGATTCAGTTCGGGACTGATATCAGCACAGCCGCTGAAGACGGAACCCACTCGTTCGTTGGCGGTGGTGAGAACAACGTTGCTAGTGGTGATTACTCGACCGTCGGCGGCGGAGAAAACAACGCCGCATCGGTCATACATTCTGTAATTGGCGGTGGGGTTTCGAATAGATCCGAAGGGAACAGAAGCGTCGTCTGCGGCGGCAACACGAACGAGGCCAGTGGGCAGGAGTCGTTTGTGGGAGGTGGTGAGAACAACACTGCAAACGCGAACGCATCGCTTGTTGTCGGTGGCTCAGACAACAAAGCCACTGCTCTTGATTCGACGATCGGCGGTGGGTACAACAATCATGCCACCGGATTCGAAGCAACGATCGTCGGCGGCTCGAGTAACACGGCAAGCGGAGAGCGCTCTTACATCGGCGGTGGAAACGGCAACGAGGCGAGTGCTCGGTATTCAACCACCAGTGGCGGGGATAACAACGTAGCTAGTGGATACGGGGCCATCGTTCCCGGCGGCGAAGGCAACAGTGCCGAGGGGAGTTACAGCTATGCCGCTGGACGTAACGCACAGGCCCGCAACACTGGTGCATTTGTCTGGGCGGATAATAGCGGAGGAAGTGTAGCTTCGACTGGACCAAATCAATTCATCGTTCGTGCTGCGGGCGGCGTTTACTTCGGCGATGAGAACGATCCATCACTGAAGAGCGGCCTTATCAATACATCTACCGGAGCGTGTTTATCGGAGAACGGTGAGTGGGAATACACTGCAACCGACGACTCGCGGACGGACATCGATCCGATCGACGCCGACGAGATTCTCGAGCAAGTTCGTGAGCTCACGATTCAAAGCTGGCGGTACGAAGATGGATCAGACGAGAACCATCACGTCGGGCCGACGGCCGGAGCGTTCCACGAGACGTTTGAACTCGGCCAGAACGGGGAGACGATTAGCAGTGCAGACGCTGACGGTGTCGCTCTTGCGGCCATTCAGGCGCTTGCGAACCGAAACAGACAACTCGAGTCCCGGTTAGAGGAACTCGAAGCGAAAGTCGAGGCTGAATAGCCACCAGTCCACTTTTGCTTTCCTCACTATGGTTGAAAATCCGATTGCGGTAGTCTCAATCGCGGTACCCACTCAGCTGGAGTCATTCCTGCTGATACGGTGCCTGTAAGTGAGATGCGCTTTTCGAAGAACCAATGACACGAACCAGTCGGAAATCGAGAATCGATCGAACAACGCCCGGGACCCGATTACAGTTCTTGCTACGAAATTCGTGGCCGAGATGTAGTTCGGTTCACTATCCGCGTATTGGAGAAGGGTCAAAATGATAGGGAGTTGCACCCTTCGGCAGTATCTTGACGATCGATGGACGCTCCTGCTCAGTGTCTGGTTGTTATCCGCAACGGTGAACGCCTTCATCATCGCACCGGCTAGCGTTTTTCCGGTGATAACAGCGCAACTCGAAATTACCTCGTCAGCTGCTAGTTGGCTCGTTAGTATCGTCTTTGGCGTTGCAGCAGTTGTAAGCATTCCCGTGGGGGTCTGGTTGGACCGAACGGATAATCGTACGGCGATGATGGTTGCAACGGGCGTCTTTATCGCGGGCTCAGTACTAAGCTGGCGAGCGGCGTTAGCTGGATCGTACTTGCTTTTACTCGGCGCGCGGGCAGTAGGTGGATTCGCGTTCCCGATCGTCTGGAACGCGGGCATAACCCTTATCGGATCGCGCTTCAACTCAGACAACGAAGCCACCGCGATCGGTATCTTCACCGCCAGTGCGCCATTGGGGTTTGCGTTCGCGCAGTTCTTTGGACCGTACCTCAGTACGAGCCTCGGATGGGCAACGCCGTTCGGTATCTTCGCTGTTCCGGCGGTGTTCGCCAGCCTCGTTTTCTGGTACAGTACCCACGATGTCGTGACGACGGCGGGCGAATCAGATGTGCCGAACGTAAATTCGATTGTACGCATATTGATCGACAGAAACGTTAGGTCCGTCGGACTGATGGGGTTTCTCGCGTACTCTATCTACGTATTTTTCAATACATGGATGCCGAATTATCTCGCCGAGGACGTCGGCTTATCACTGACGACGAGTGGCATGCTTTTTGCGGCGTACCCTGCCGTCGGTGTCATTTCGCGGATCGGCAGCGGAGTCGTCTCAGATCGGTTCCTCAACCGTCGACGAAAGCCGGTGATGTATCTCGCCTTTGCCACGACGCTCCCACTAACTGCATTGATTGCGATGACGGATATCCTGGCTGTACTGGTCCTCAGTCTCCTCTTCGCTGGATTGGCCCTTCAGTCCGGAATCGGAATCCTTCATCCGTATGTTCGGGAACTTGCCGATCCAGCGGTTGCTGCAACTGCGATTGCAGTACTGACGACGGCTAGTTTCATCGGTTCGGTAATCACGCCCGTCATCACCGGAGAACTGATCGAACAAACAACGTATACTCTTGCGTTCGGCTATGTCAGCGTTGCTGCGGTCGCCGGGATTCTACTGACGCGGACTACGCCTGAACCCAACGGGGCTTGATTCATACCCTGCTACCCCGCGGCCGACCATATATTTACTAGTAAGTATGTGATAATATAAAAGAATATTATTTACAGTAAACTTTATATATTCTAACATTAGATAGTAAATCGGAATGGAAGTAACTACTGCCATGAATGCAGTTGACGGTACAGGCATCGCTGCTCGGCCACACATCCATGCAGACCGACTACTTTCGGTACGTCCAATGAGGTGTGTGGAGTAATATGAGTTCACTCACGAACAAAACTGTCCTCGTCACTGGTGGTGGTGGATTCATCGGGAGTACACTCGTCGAGCAGATTATCGAGACGGACCCGACGATGGTTCGCGTGTTCGATCACGACCAGCAGCGAATGTTCCGCCTGCAAAACCAACTCGAGCAGTCTGAAACGAGCCTGCAGTATCTGTTAGGGGATCTTCGAGACAGGAGTCGGGTCTCGAGAGCGATGGAGGGGATCGACGTAGTATTCCACGTCGGAGCGATCAAGCACGTCGAAATGAGCGAGTATAATCCGACGGAGGCAGTCCAAACAAATATTCGGGGAACGCGTAACTTAATTCAGGCCGCTATCGAGAAAGGCGTTGACTCGTTTACCGCCGTCAGCACCGACAAGGCAGCGGATCCGAGTTCCGTTATGGGTGCAACGAAGCTCATTATGGAACGAGTCGTGACCGCTGCAGGTGCTGAGCACGATCGGAACACGAACTTCAACTGTGTTCGCTTCGGGAACGTACTCGGTTCTACTGGATCCGTGGTGCCGATCTTCTTCGACCAGATCAGCAACGGCGGTCCGATCACAGTCACGAATCCGGACATGACTCGATTCATCATGCCGGTCGAACGAGCGGTTGAACTCGTCCTCTCCGCTCACGAATACGGAGCCCAAGGACGGATATTCGTACTGAAAATGCCGGCGTTCCGGGTTGGCGATCTCGCAAAAGCACTCAAATCCACATACGCGCCTAAATACGGCTTTTCTCGAGATAATATCGAGATCGAATATATCGGTCGACGGCCCGGCGAGCGCACCCACGAGAAACTCCTCTCTCATGAAGAACTCGCCCGGGTCGAAGAGCGGAAAGAGATGTTCGTGATCCATCCGGATATCAACGTCGATGACGGACTATCGACCATCAGTAACTCGGTGGAAAGAGAGTACACGTCCGCCAACGCGACCCTACTGGAGCGCGACGAGATTATCTCACTGATCAACCGGACGAACGCGATCGAAGAAAAGGTGGAAGTCGAAGTATGACTGCTGATATCCCTCTGTTTCGAATTTCATGGGGCCGAGAAGAGATCACGAATGCCATCGACTCGATCACTCGTGGTAGCTTCTGGGCGAACGGACCGTACATTGACGAATTCGAGAAGCGAATTGAGGAGTTTGTCGGCGTGTCAAACGCGGTCGTGTTTAACTCCGGAACGACGGCGCTCGTATCTGCACTTCGCTCACACGGGATCGGGGATGGTGACGAAGTCATCGTCCCCTCGTTTACGTTCATCTCGACGGTCAATGCGGTCCGGATCGTCGGTGCCGAACCGGTATTTGCCGATATCGAGCGCGAGTGCTATGGGCTGGATCCGAACAGTGTCTCCGACTGTATAACCCCGGATACGGCCGCCATCGTTCCAGTCCACTACGCGGGACGGCCCTGCCGAATCCGGACACTGGTAGACATCGCGGAGACGCACGATCTCGTACTGATCGAGGACGCTGCGGAGTCGTTCGGTGCAACCGTGAATGGTGAGAAAGTCGGCAGCTTCGGCGATTCCGCGATGTTCAGTTTCTGCCAAAACAAGGTGGCAGCGACGGGTGAAGGAGGTGCCGTCGTCACCGATGACGACGACCTCGCGGCGGAGCTACGGCTCCTCCGGTCCCATGGCCGTGCCTCGAGCGATTACTTCGAATCCCAGAGCAGCGGCGAATACCGGACGCTCGGGAATAATTTCAGGCTGCCCGACGTGGTCGCCGCAATCGGAGTTGCACAACTTCAGCGCATCGACGAACTCATCCGAGGACGTCGTCGAGTTGCCCGCCGTTACCGGGAATCGCTCGCGACACTGGACGCCGTCGAGCCGATGGGAGAGCCGGCCGACGGCCGGCACGTTTACCAACTGTTCACTGTTACCCTCGAGCCGTCGGTCCAGCGAGACGCCCTTATGGGAGCACTCGATGAACAAGGCGTTTCCTCCAAAATCTACTTCCACCCAGTTCACCGGAGTGCGTACTACCGATCGACGCACGAGAAGCCGGTCGATCACCTGGACGTCACCGAAGAGATCGCCTCTCGAGTGGTCTCGCTCCCGATTCACCCGGAACTCACCGATGAGGAGATCGATCACGTCGTCTCGTCCATGGAAACTGCGCTTACAGCGTAACATATACTTATTATGTCATCAATCACTATCGATCGTCGCATCCGGCGTATCACTGGTTTGGGGTCGACGCTCAATCAGCACCGATTTACGGACCGAGAGTCCGAACGGAACGGCGCTGAGCTACGGCTGTCACGTCGCGGTCATCGATATCGGTCAGTCGTCCACGCATCGATCAGCCGTTGTCACCGACGGTTCCGTCGAGAAGCCAACCAACTGCAACTCGCCGATAGCGCGGGGGTGAATAACTGATGTGTGGGATCATCGGTTGCGCCCTCCAATCAGAGACCGCACAGGACATCCTCTTACAGGGACTGTCGAATTTAGAGTATCGAGGCTACGACTCTGCGGGAATTGCAACGCTAAGAGAGAGGCTCACCATCGAGAAGAGGGCCGGTGATTTGACCCACCTCACGTCGGCGCTCGCCGAGACGACGATGAACGGAACGATCGGAATCGGACACACCCGATGGAGTACGCATGGACCGCCAACGAAACAAAACGCTCATCCTCACACCGACTGTCACAAAAACGTGGCCGTCGTCCACAATGGCATCATCGATAATCATCGGGCACTCAAAGAGGAACTCACAGCTGCCGGCCACGAGTTCATGAGCGAAACCGACACCGAGGTTATCCCGCATCTCATCGAATCGGCGCGTGCCGATGGGGCTACCTGTGAAGAATCGATCCGAGAGGCCGTCAATCAGCTTGACGGAAGCTATGCCATCGTCGTACTCTTTGCAGAGACGAACGAGATCTACTGTGTCCGCAGTGACTCGCCACTCGTACTCGGGGTCGATGAAACCGCGACCTATCTAGCCAGCGACGTTCCCGCGTTCCTCGAGTTCACAAATCAGGTCGTCTATCTCGAGGACGGAGAAATGGCACGAATCACTGTGGACGACTGGCAGGTACTGTCCCCGTCGGGCGAGCGCATCGACCCGACAGTCGAGACCGTCGATTGGTCTCCCACGGAAATCCAAAAGGACGGGTACGATCACTTCATGCTCAAGGAGATTCACGAACAACCGCACGCTCTGAAACAATGTCTTCAGGGTCGACTCGATGACTTCGAAGACGGCAGTAGACAGGAGGAACTCACATGAACATCGAAATCACCGAGTTTGAGAACGTTCACTTCGTCGGCTGTGGAACGAGTTATCACGCTGCCCTGTACGGAGAACGACTCTTCAGGGAGACAGCTATTTCCACGCGAGCGTTTCTCGCGAGTGAGTACAATAACTCGCCGCCAGCGATTTCCAACACGCTCATCGTCGGAATTACGCAGAGCGGCGAGACCGCAGACACCCTAAACGCACTCCGCGTAGCGAGAGATCAAGGCGCCCAAACGCTTGCACTGACCAATGTCGTCGGATCCTCGGCTGCGCGAGAATGCGACCATGTCTTCTACATCAGAGCCGGTCCGGAGATCGGTGTTGCTGCTTCGAAAACGTTCGTGTCGCAGTTGGCATCACTTAATCTTCTCCACCAACAGACTGCCGCCGAGCCCGATCCCGAACTCAAGGCCGCACTCCAAAAGCTACCGGATCTCGTCGACGAGGCTCTCACGCGATCGAGTGCAGAACAGATAGCAGATCGCCTTGTCGACGCCGACGCGTATTTCTACATTGGGCGCGATCTGAACTATCCCATCGCGTTGGAGGGAGCGCTGAAGTGCAAGGAGATCACGTACAAGCACGCCGAGGGGTTCGCCGCAGGCGAACTCAAGCACGGTCCGCTCGCATTAGTAAACGACGAGACGCCTGTGATCGCTATCGTTATTGGCGATGACGAGGTAGCGCAGAAGACGATCGCCAATGTAAGGGAGACCACAGCGCGCGGTGCCCCCGTCGTCGCCGTCACCGATGGCCGATCGGATATCGCCGACTATGCTGATCACATACTCTCGATTCCGGAAACGAGGCCGCGAACCGCAGCAATTGTCGCGAACGTCCAGCTACAATTGTTCGCTTACTATACGGCTACAAATCTCGGACGAGACGTGGATAAACCCCGGAACCTCGCAAAGAGCGTGACCGTCGAATGACTGGACCGACGAAACGAACACCGGATAAAGCAATAATGAAATTATGACACTACAAGCAGGATTGATCGGAACAGGGAGAGTCGGGCAGAACCACGCTGAGGCGTACGACGCGACCGACGGCGTTGAACTCCAGGCGATTGCCGAAATCGATGCCGACCGCCGCGCCGAATCTGGCGACCGACACGGGATTCCAGAGCACCGACGGTACCGGGAGTACGAGGCGATGGTCGACGAGGAACAGCTAGATATCGTGTCCGTCGCCACTCCAGCAGGGGCCCACTACGATCACGTCTGTACTCTCGTCCGATCCCAACCCGACATCTCAGTTGTGTGGTGTGAGAAGCCGATCGCCACGAGCGTTCGCCGCGCTGAGACGATGGTCTCGATGTGCGATGACGCCGATATCGAACTCGTCGTCAATCATCTTCGACGGTTCTCATACGCCCACGAGGAGCTCCGAGAGTTGCTTTCCGAGGGGGTTTTGGGAACGGTGGAATCAGTTCGTGTGACGACCGATGGAGAGTTTCTCAATATCGGGACACACTATGTCGACCTGCTCTTGTATCTACTTGATGCGACGATCGCCGACGTTCGAGCCGGCCACATCGAGACGGTCCGGTCGTCAAACGAAGTCCGGTACGCCGGCGGAGGAACGTTCGCGCTGGATACCGGTACGGCCGTGTATATCGACCCCGTCGAAGCGGCGCCTCACCGGCTGTCGATCCACGGAACGCGGGCAACGGTTTCCGTGCCGTTGAATATCGCTCCAGACGCCGGCACGTCCTGGGACTACTGGCGAATCGAGGACGGGAGTAGGACGCGAACGGAGGTACCGAACTCCCTGCAAGAGCGCTGGGAAACGGATATTTCAGGAGTACCAAGCGGGTACGAACCAGGGGACGTTCCGGCCCAGTCGTTGTTCGAAAACGCTGCGGGGCATATCGTCGATCTCGCAGCCGGGAACCGCGACAATGCCGCTCCAGGGTCCAGAGCGGCACACGGTTTAGCTGGTCTCACCGGGCTCGTTGCGTCGGCCACGACCGGATCTCGCATCTCGCTACCGATAGCGGGCCCACTCCGGGGGATCTCACTGGCCCATGAGACCTAGCGATCGACGACAGGAACGGGTCGGAACCACGATCGGTCGGTAAACGATCAGACCAGTATCGATTCAGCATGACTCACGATGTACCTTCACGAAATCCAGTCGACCGAATCGTCGTCCTTCGAGGGAGCATTCACGGTGACTCGGCCACAGAGTATGCAAAAATACTACAGTCGCGGACCGACGACGTCTGCGTAGAATACGCGCACACGCCGAGGGAAGAGGAACGATTGCTGTCGGATGCATCCGTCGCAACCGGGACAACGATTACGGAGGCAACCCTCGAGCACGCGCATGATCTTCGGCTGTTCGCATGTGCGACCGCAGGGATCGACCATCTACCACTGACGGAGTTACGATCGCAGGGAGTCGCCGTGACGACGGGCTCCGGAATCCATCAACCAAACGTCGCCGAACACGTCCTAGACGTGCTCCTCACGCTTGTCCGTCGCACGACAACGGCCTGGCGACAGCAACAACAGCACCAGTGGCAAGCGTATCGGCCATGGGGAACGCTTGCGGGAAGCACGGCCACCATCGTCGGTCTCGGGCCGATCGGCAAGTCGATAGTCAAGCGACTTACCGCTCTCGACGTTAGGACTATCGGTGTCCGTTACTCTCCTGAGAAAGGCGGACCAGCGGACGACGTGATCGGCTTCGATGAGCCGGCGTTTCACGACGCTCTCTCTCGCTCTGACGCGGTAATACTCGCGTGTCCGCTGCGTGAGGAGACGGACGGACTTATCGGTCGAGCGGAGATCCGAACCCTTCCGTCGAGTGCCATCGTCGTCAACGTCGCTCGCGGTGAGATCCTTGAAACCGACGCGCTGACGGCTGCACTGCGACGCCGGGCGCTACGCGGGGCCGCACTCGATGTTACCGATCCAGAACCGCTCTCAGCGGATCACCCCCTGTGGGACTTCGAGAACGTCATTATCACACCGCATATCGCGGGATTTGATCCCGAATACTGGGATCAACGCGCAGAGATTCTACAGGAGAACATCAGGCGGATCCGGGAAACCGGACGGTATTCGGACCTCGAAAACAGCGCTCTCGGGGCCAGTCGGTGATACCGGTCGGTACGGTCCACGGGTCTCGGGACCGACTGGCGCCGGGAGGTCCGTCTTCAATCGGTATCCGAGGTCCGCTAGCTCATCACACTACGAGGAGAGATTCGCACGGTCGACGTTCGGTTTTCCGATTCGAAGGCGTGGGGGACGACCGAGTTGCGTCGTGCGACACTATCGAAGCCCGTAGTGAGTTGTGGCGGAGACACGACGGTTTCGAGAAAGAAACCGAAAGACATATCAGGGGTCGGTTTCGGGCGACGAGCCGTACTATGCCGTCGATCCGTCGCTCGAGTAGACGACGATCCGATCGTCAGCGGCCACAGCAACGTATTGCTCGCCGGTGGTGGAGTCATCCCAGACGACAGGGGCGGCAGTGATTCGACCACCTGCACGATCCCTCCAGAGTCGCTTCCCCGTTTCGGCGTTGAGTGCGATCAAGTGACCGCGTGGCGATCCGTGGAAAACGACATTCCCACCGGTCGCGGTTGAGCCGCCGGTGAATGCCCTCACGGACGACCAATCGGGATCGGTATCCTGGAGTTCATGTTCCCACGCGATCTCCCCGCGTCCCACATCCACGGCAACCACGCTTGAACCTTGGTCCTCGTCGTCGATCTGGGCCACCCCGCCACCACGAGCGAACCCCGAGTCGGGGTCATACGTCTCAGCTGTCCAATCGGGATCGGACCAGACCTTCTGTCCTGCCGAATTCGCGCCGACGTACGTGAGGTTCGTTTTCGGACTGTAAGCATCCAGCGGCCATTCGGTTGCGCCCTCGATGGCCGGATACATCGTTTCTGCGTTCTCCTCACCTGCCGGTGGTAAACTGAGGAACGCTGGTCCGCCCTGCTTTGCAAACGGGGGACTTCGTTCGAGTATCCGTCCCGTCTCGATATCGAGAAGGTAGAGCCATCCCGCCTTCCAGGTAATGAGAACGGCCCGGAGGGGCTCACAGTCGTCTCCGTCGGACGGATACACGTCGATTATCTGAGGTGTTGTGTGAACATCGTAATCCCACAGGTCGTGTGGCGAGATCTGTGTGCTCCACTTTACGTCGCCGCTTTTCGCATCCACTGCGATGACTGAGCACGACTCGCGGTTCGGTCCGGGCCGAACGAGGCCGTTGAACGCCGGATCCGGGTTTCCGGTCGAGAAGAGCACCGTATCGGTTTCAGGATCGATAGCGGGACTCATCCACGGAGACGCGCTCGCGTAGCGCCACGTCTCCGCAACCCACTCGTCTTTCGGCGCCGTCCGTCGTTGCCACAGGATCTCTCCGGTCTCCGCATCGAGCGCCGACATTGTGGTGAAGGTCGCGTAGTCGCTGGATTGACCGACGAATACCGTCTCATCGTAGGCCATTGGAGCCTGCGTGACGAACGCGCGATCTTCGATCTGCTCTTCGATTAACAGATCTTTCGTCCAGAGTTCCTCGCCGGTGTAACGGTCAAATGCGACGATAGACGGCACCGGCGTCGCTACGTAGACCGCGTCTCCCCACACCGCAACGCCGCGGTTGATCGCGTACAGCCGACTCTTCACGTCCTCCGGGAAGGAGATTTCCGACGACCAGAACTGCTCCCCAGTCCGCGCATTGACCGCTTCGACCTTCCAGACGTCCTGTACCGAATAATACATGACCGGCGGATCGCCGGGGACGACGAGGGGGTTGACCTCGAGACCACTGCTTTCGGTATCGAGGGTATACGTTTCCGCAAGCGTATGGACGTTAGTCGTGTCGATTCTGTCGGCAGGTGAGTAGCCCAACTGTTCGAGGCCCTTGTTATAGGTGAGCCACGAGTCGGCGTTCGTCGTATCGTCGCGGAGCATCTGATCGGAGATGTCTCGACGAGGAATCGACGCCTGTGTCGACGCCGCTTCGTCGGTGCCCTCCCTGGCTCCCTCGTGGAGTTCGTTCTGTCTCTCGTGCCTTCCGTTCCGCTCGGGGTCGGTGCTGCCGTGTCGTGGAGTCATTGTCCGGTTGATGGTGTTTCGGTTTCGCTCGACGTATCCGATGCGCCGTTCTGATTCGCCGGCTGGACGGGAGATTGTCGCGGGGCGCGCATCTCCTCGGTAATCCAGTAGACGTCGCGTGGGAGTAGCCCTTGAGCGATGGCCTGAATTGCAAAGCCGGTCGATAACAGTACGCCGATGTCCGCACTGCTTTGCCCGTTAGAACCGTCGGTTGCGTCCGTGGCGATGGCGGTTGCGGCCTCGGTCATAAGGTAGAAACCGGCGGCCATCGACCGGGCGTGCCAGACTGCATCGTCGAGAATTGCATCGGTAAGCAAGACCGAATGCTCCCAGAGGTGGCTGTCGAGGTCACCAAGCCAGAGCAACGCTCCGCCCGCGGCCGATTTCGTCATCGGTGGGATATATTCTCCGAACTCGATCCGTTGGCGGTCGATCCGATCGGTTGCGACCCAGTGATACTGGCTCAATTCTTCGGCGTTCGCGACGACGGTCGCGACGAGATCCGTACCTAATGCACCGGTCAACCCCAGCTCGGCGAGTGGCTCTGCGAGCGGTTCCGATGCGGTAAATGCTTCGACCGTCGAGGTGAGGAAAGACGGCGTAAACGATGGAAGGTGAGCGGTCGTACTTTCGAAAAAATCGGTTGCAACCAAATGATTATAGATGCGTTCACCTGCGGTCGCTACCTGCTGGAAGTCGTCTCGCGGGGACGCTACGTCGCCCGGGAGGCCCTGCTCGCTAGCCGCCGGGAGCGCGCTCGCAGCAGCAGCAAACGATGCTTGACCGTCCGCGAGCAGTTTCGGGTCGAGAGCACCGACTTCGGTCGCGACCGACTGTCCAATCGACGCAAAGTTCGTCTCGGAAGGGTGGGAAGTAGCGACGTGTTCTCTGACCTCGCTGAGAGTTACTCCACCGGAAGCGAGAGCCCCAGTAATGCCGAGGGCCTTTAGGAACTCCCGCCGATCGTTGTCACTAATCCGCCTGTTTTGTCTGCTATTTTTCATTCTTCCAAGTAGTTTTATCATACAATACATAATGAAGTTATCCATTACTCAAAGTAATATAGTCGGAAATCATACGATTCAACGCCACCGGAACTCAAGCGACCGCACACGGCCGTTCGCGTCTGCACGTTCTACGGACCCGTTCACAACGATTCGAGACGAAAGGAGGATAATAGCCGTAGAACGGACTTGGTCGGAGGTTTATAGTTTCGATCGAACGAAGTCACGATCGTAGGTCGTAACTTCGTACCGGTGCCCGTAGGGATCAGCGAAGTAAATAGAGGACGCTAATCCGTGATCGACGACATCGTCTCGGCCGACGGGTTGCCCTCGGCTATTGACCACGGACCGTTCTTCGAGTCGGTCGAGGAACGTCATGAATCCGTCTCCGTCTACGCCGAACGCGATAAGCGGTGGCCCGACTGTCGCGTCCGGTTCGGGCGGTCGACCCTTGAAGAGCGCCAACATCGTACTCTCATCGTCGCTTGCGACCATCAACGGTCCGCCGCGGTCGGCCCACATCTCGTACTCGTCACGGATCTCGAGGCCTAGAAGGTCCTCGTACCACGCTGCGGCTTCGTATCGATCGGGGACGCTCAATTCAACGTGATCGATCCCGGTAACGCCGAACTGGTCGCTGCTCATCGGCTACTGTCACCCGAATTGATCCATAATCCGTTCGGAAGCCGGGATCGGAACGGTGTAACGATGAGCTCGTACTGACGACCCATTGTAAGGTCACAGACCATGTGCAGCTACAAAAACGTTCACCATATGTCACTACGGGACGGAGTATCGGCGAGCATTCGAGATTACAACGCGCAGTCGGGGAAATCCTTCCCCTGTATAGGCGTAAGTTTTTGAAGGCAGTCGGAGGTGGTCGCCGGCTGGTGTCCGAGCGGCGTACCGCGCATAAATATTTCCCTCCCTAGTGGGAAAATTACATACAGTGAAACCACATATTAGGAGTGAAGATGGGCGAATACAGCAGCGAACGACCGCCGGAACCAACCGTCGATCAACGTAGCGACTGTCCGCTGATCCACGCATGACTGTCGAATTCGACCTCGACGGGCAGACTGCCGTCGTCACCGGTGGAGCCGGCCTTATTGGACGCGCACTCAGTCGTGGCCTGGCCGACTACGGCGCGAACGTGGTTGTCGCGGACGTAGAACGATCAACCGGTGGAGACCTTGCAAGAAGAATCGGCGACCACGCGACGTACATCCAGACCGACATTACGGACGGCGAGGCGGTCGAAAACCTCATCGAAACCGTCATCAACGAGTTTGGATCGATCGATATCCTCGTCAATGCGGCGTATCCGCGTAACGAAAACTACGGCCAACCCTACGAGGAGATCACCCTCGCCGACTGGCGTGAAAACGTCGACCTTCACCTCAATAGTTATTTCTACACTGCCTACTGCGCGTCACTGGCGATGAAAGATCAGGACTCCGGCGGGAGTATTATCAATGTAGGGTCGATCTACGGCGTTCAAGCACCCGACTTCAACGTCTACGACAACACCCCAATCACGAGTCCGGTCGAATATGCCGCTATCAAAGGCGGTATCCTCAATCTCACGCGGTACATGGCCTCGTACCTTGGCGAGCACAACATCCGCGTCAATGCCGTTAGCCCGGGTGGGATCCGTAACGAGCAGGAGTCGACGTTTATCGAGCAATACGAAGCACGAACACCCCTCGGCCGGCTCGGCGATCCGGCCGATCTCATCGGCGCCGTCGTATACCTCGCCTCCGACGCCGCCTCGTACGTGACCGGTCACAACCTCGTCGTCGACGGCGGGTGGACTGCCAAGTAACTCCACCGGTCACTCGAGGGGCGTTGCCGGCACGCCGACGACTGTTTCCTCGGATGAGACGTTCTCGGCGACGACGGCACCTGCGCCAACCGTGGCGTTCGCACCGACCGTAACGTGATCGCGGATCGTCGCTCCCGCACCGACGAATGCACCCTGTTGCACTCGGACGCCGCCAGCGAGCGTCGCGTCTGGAGCGATCGTCGCCCCCTCAGAGAGACGGCAATCGTGCGACACAGTGACGTTACTATCGACGAGGACGTGGTCGTCGACGGTCACGTTCGGGCCGACGTACGTGAGGGCATTGATAGTAACGCCGACACCGATCGTGGCGGTTGCCGAAACCGTCGCCTCGGGGTCAACAGCGTTGAAGAAATCGAACCCGTGCTCGGTGACGCGCCTCGCGAGCGCTACCCGAACACCCTGACGAGCCCCAAACGTGACGAGTACCGCAGTGTGTGACGGGTCGAGTTCGCCGAGCTTGTCGCCTCCGCCGACGATTTCGATGCCGTCGAGTGCCGTTCCGTGGCGATTCGCATCGTCATCCAACAGCACGATCTCATCGGAAGTCCCACACCGACGGAGAATGTCGAGCACGACGGCTGCCTGCTCACCCGCACAGTAGAGGACCTTCATGACAGCGTCGTTCTCTTCCGTTTGAGGTCGTCGTCGATCGTGATTGATTCGAGTCTATCGACGATCCGCGTCGCGGCGCCGCCTTTGTCGTACGGATTGACACAGTTTTCGGCCCGGCGACGCACAGCGGGGTCCTCGAGTGCCCCAGCTACTGCCTCACGGATGGCTTCAGTCTCGTGGGGAACGCTGCGGACGTTGTCAGCGCGCTCGCGGCCATCCTGTCGCGGGCCGACATCGACCACTGGGAGCGAAAACGACGGTGCCTCGATAATGCCGCTACTGGAGTTACCGACGAGTACATCCGCCACATCGAGTAATCCAAGGTATTGGCGCCGCGGCACGTTTGAGAAGGTCCGATAGCGGTCCGCAGCCGAGTGGTTCTGAATGACCTCAATCGCCCGCTTACCACCGGCGTCTGCATTGGGAAGGATGACCGCAATCCGTCCGTCCAGCTCTGTAACTGCGTCTAACGTCTGCCTCATCTGCTCACCGGCTCGCTCCGGTTGCGTCGTCAGTGGATGTTGCACAACGAGTAGCAGCGGGCTGTCCGGATCGAATCCGAGTTCACGGGCAGTTGTCACCCCATCGTCATACGCACCGTCGTTCACATCGTCGAGTCCGGGCGCACCGACGGTGGTTACCCGCCACGGTTCTTCACCCAGCTGTAAGATCCGTTCTTTGCTCCTCTCCGTCGCCGGAAAGTGGATGTGAGCGAACTTCGTTAGTGAATGTCTGATGCTGTCATCGATCGTTGCCCCTTGCATCGCGTCACCACCGTGGATGTGCGCAACTGGAATATTCATGTGTGCGGCGGCAACGCCGGCAGCAAAGGCTTCGTTTCGATCACCGAGAACCAACACAAGATCAGGATCGATACCACGGAAAGATTCGGCGATGCCACTGATACCAAGTCCCAACGACTTCGCCATTCCGAGTCCCGTATCGCTCTCCAAGAGCATGTCCACGGTACTTGTTACGGCGAATCCATCCGTACGAATCTCGTCGATCGTATACCCGTGCTGATGGGAGAGATGCATCCCCGTTGCGAGGACCGTTAGCTTCAATCCCGTTCGATCCTCGATCTCAGACATCGAAGAGGCGAGGAGTCCATACTCCGCTCGAGTACCGGTAACCACGGTAATAGTTCGGTCACTCATCGGCCCGGACCCCCGTTTCGGGCTCGTCTCGATCCGACCATCCGCTGACGTCGTCCGCTGTAATCGGTTCGTGCGACTCGATATTCGTCGTTACGGGTCGACCTAGTATCGAGTCGAGGCTCGCAGGGGAGAGCCCAGTTGCCGGTCGGAGAACATCGACTGCGTCCCGTGAGATCTGTTCCCCGCGACGAATCGGTTCGACGGCGTGAAGACTTCTGCGCGCAACAGTTCTGTTTTCGGCTTCCGCCGGAACCGGTTCTTTTTCCGGTGTTCCACGTGCAACAGCCGCTTCTCTCGCCAGTTCGACCGCCCGCTCGAGTTCAGCAGGCTCGAGCGACGCCTTGTGATCCGGCCCAGGAAGCGTTCGATCCAGGGTCAGATGCTTTTCGATAACCGTTGCACCCGCGGCGACTGCCAATCCAGCCATCTCGACGGACATCGTGTGATCGGAGAATCCAACGGGATCCGAGAACCGATCGTCGAGTGTCCGGATGACCTCGAGGTTCGCGTCCGAAACTGCGGTCGGATACGCAGAGACACAGTGGAGATAACACACCGGAACAGACTGGTTCTCCCCGCGGATCGCTTCGTTGGCGGCTACGACCTCGTCCATCGTCGCCATGCCGGTACTCACAATCATTGGCCGTCCGAACTTCGCAATATCTCGGAGCAATAGGTGGTTTGTGAGTTCTCCCGATCCGATTTTGATGGCCGGAACCCCCAAATCGACCAGAAACTGGGCGCTGTGCTCGTCGAACGGCGTTGAGAGGAACGATATTCCCGATTCCTGGCAGTATTCGAACAATTCTTTGTGATCTCGATCGCTCAACTCGTATCGTTCGATCACTGCTCTCTGAGATGTCGCAGATTCGAGTTGCTCGTTCTGATACGTTGCTGCCGGTGTATCTTTCGCGACAAGGCGGTCCGTATCGTACGTCTGGAACTTGACTGCGTCAGCACCTGCATCCGTTGCAGCATCGACGAGTCTTTTCGCCCGCGATAACTCTCCATTGTGGTTTACCCCAGCCTCTGCGATGAAGAACACACCCTCCTCATCGAGTAATCTATCGGCCGCTTTCATACATGCTTCCACACAATTACTTCCTATGTTTTAATACATGTATTTTTCCCTGCCTCGTATTACGTCGTCTATGCGTCCGATTATAGCGTCGACTGTCGGCGTTCAGCGGCTTCAAAACCGACGGCTCTGTTGAAACCCTTGAGGAGTTACACGTTTGGACAGCAGAGCAACCGAATGCAGACTCTCCCGAAGTCACGGCTACTCCGATTTATCGAAGAAGCACTTCAACTAGCGCAACGTGCTGTGGGTCGATACTCCTCGAAGTTCTCGAAACAACGCTACACGCGTCATCAGCACGTTGTTCTGCTATGTCTCAAAGTTCGGAAGAACACAACCTATCGAACACTCCTCGATGAACTCATCCAAGCGAAAATACGGTGCGTTCGTCCGTTCACGACGCTGGTGGAAGCAGTATCGTGAACTCGCCCTTGCGTGTATTGTCCACAATCTCGACCGAACCCTCTAACGACTATTGCAGATGACACAGTTGTGGAGACTCTATTCACCAGAAGACCCTTCCCAGATGACGCTAAAGATCGATTAAAATGAAGCGGCGCGACATAATCGCCATCGGCGGACTCGGCGCACTCGGCGGCAGTGGTGCAATCGTCGGCACGGCTCTGTATGGGTCATCCAGCCTCAAACTCGAACGAAGCGGTAATAGTACCGTTGTCCGCAAGGATGGTGAACAGATCGATTTACTCGACCCTGCTGTTACCCCCGTCGAGGACGATGACGCAGTCCTCGGGATCTCGATCCCCAATCGAACGACAGCGCAAAAGGTAGCTGTAGAGGTCGTCTGGGCAATACGACGGGACGGGCTCTGGTCAGACGTTACCGTCGAACTCGTGACGTCCGGTGATGTTAGGGCAACGCTCGATCCCGGTGTGGCGACCGCCTACAGTTCGACGTGGGGATCTCCCTCGGAAGACGAGGGATCGACGTCATCGAAGCGCCGATACGCATATCCGCGTGGAACGACGGCGGGGCGGATCAGCTTCCTACTCACGGTTTTGGAAAACACTGATTCTGAAGATGAGATGGTCGAACTGGAGGCCTGCCTGTCGGCACGCTCGCTCAGTGGCACTCGGATCGAACTCACTGCACCGGCTGAACTGCTCTCCAACCTCGATTGACAAGCACGTGTAGTGACCAGTAGTTCCACCATGGTGGGTATCTAAAGAAGAGGATTTCAACAGAGTCAAACCCACAGAATTGATGTTGTCGAAGCGGCGTAACGAAGACTATGCGAACTCGGGTACGCACAGTGGTAGTTAGCCTACTCCAGTCAGTCAAAATCCGAAGAGTATCGGCCGATAACATCAGATAGCCACAATTTGGGGGATCCAAGGAAAGGAGCCACACCGATCTTTCAACGTCTTCTGATGGTTACGTCGCGATCTGTTCGATCCATTCGAGTTGTGTCTCGGTCAACATAGCGTGATTGTACACCGAGACGCGACCGTCGATTACGGTTCTGATTTCGTCGACGAGCGATACTAGTTCCGATTCGTTCTCGATGATTGAAGGGTCCAACGTCACGCCCGCATCAATGGGGAGGGAAACACGCCGCGTGATCGCGCTGAGTCGATCGCGGGCGACCGCAGGATCAGCGACGTAGCAGAGAACGGTCAACCGATCGGCGTGAGCGGCAAGTCCATCAAGCGTCCGACCTGCTGGCCAATTCGCTTCGGCCCGCCGAACGTACACATTGACCGTCGTATCCCCGGCAGACGTAGCGATAGACTCGATAAGTCGTTCGATTATAGCTGCTCGAAACTCGAACAGCTCGGTTAGTACCGATTCCTCGCGAACCAACGCTGAGAGCGGCACCGTCTGTGAAGCGGGATCGCGGAACGAACGCTCGATAATCTCGAGCGTTCGCTCTCGTGCCTGCTCGAGATCGACGTCAAAGTCACGAGCCTGCCGCTGACAGGCGTCACAGAAACACTGCGAGAATAACCGACGTTCAGCATCGGACGAAAGAACTTGCTGGGCCTCGTGACCGTATACGGTGTCGTGGCCGTGGAAGACGAGCGGGTAGCCGGCTGCTTCCAGTTCGATCGCATCGACGCCGCGGTCAACGAGTTCAGCGGCGACACCGGCGAAGTACTCGCGCACCTCCGGATGCGACGGGCAAAGAGCGTGTTCGTGCCCCGTTCCGAAGGCATCTTCGATCTGAAACGACGGATACGTGGCGCCCAGCCGCGAATTATGGAGGGTAACCATCCATCCATTCGTCCGAACGTTGTACTCGTCCGCCACGGCGGTGATCTCGCCGAGCGGATCCGATACGGCCTCGATCTCGTTTTGGATCGGGCTGAGTGGAGTACGATCGAAGTGCTCCGCCTGCGGCGCGAAGTAACACCCGGCCGGTCGTCGCTCGAAAAGCGAGTCCGGAAAGCGCGGCTGTAATATTCGCGCCGAATGGTGGTGTGTTGCTACCGAAACGCTGGTAATGCCGTGTGAGGTGAAGGTTTCGAAGGCAGTATCCACTCCCTCCTCGTAGAGGGTCCAAGGGTACGTCCAGACGCCAACCATATTTCAATATATACCTTGTCGTATTAAAATTATTATATCGTGGCCATCACGTCTCTGTGAATACGAGCTAGTCCGTAACATCGTCGTGGGTGAGAAGCGGTTGGTCGCGGCGTATCGATTGCCGGATATCCGTAACGACCTCCAGGAGGTTGCCGTCGGGATCGAGAAAGTAGTATCCCTCAGATTCTCCCCAATCGTACGGTCCCTGATTGGGAAATTGATCGGCGAACGTTTCGACGAAGCGATCGTACGTGGACGGTTCAGCCCTGAACGCGAGATGAGATTTATCGAGTGGATGAGCGAGTTGACGGTGCCCCCAGCGATCGGCGCGTCCGGTCTCGACCAACGTTACGACCGTATCACCAGCCTCGAACATCGCATGGTCTCCCTGAAACGACTCCGGAGGTCGCAACTCCGTTAATGCGAGTTCATCTCGGTAGAACTGATAACACGCCTCGAGATCGTTCACGTCGATGTTTATATGATCAACGGAGTCCATCTGATTTAGAGTATATCGCAATATTATATAAAACCGAGGAAGAATGGGACTCTGTCGTGCCATCGGTCACTGACCCTGCCGTAGTGTTATAACGGAAGCGCGACGTTCGGGTAACACTACGATGGAAGGCAAAGTCGGTCGACGACCGAAACCGAGACCAGGTAATGGTCAGTCGGTTCCCCATTCCGGTTCGGAACGTGGTGGACTAAGGACACCAATACCAACGGCTGGGCGGTCACCTCGATTCTCCGCGCCGTGATACTCCTGGCTGAGGAACGCGTAAGAATCACCCGGTCGGAGCGGAACTTCACTCGTCTCGAGGATCGCCGTCAGTTCGCCGTGAATGACGTATCCGATCTGCTCGTTCTGATGACGGTGTGGCGGGAGCGTTTTTCCTGGGTCAATACGCCAATACGTCATACCTGCTTCCTGCCCGCCGGCGAGGTCCGCCAGATAGACCCCGTCAGCGACTTCAACTACGTTACGCTCACCTTCGCTGACTCGTTTCACGGTCTTGTCCTCCGTTCGGTACTCTTATACTATAATTATTTAAACTTTTCTGCAAAAGAATTATTATAGAAGAACGTAATTGGATTAATGAATATGAGTGAGACAATTCGATTGTTTCATCTCCCGTTCTCGTTTATGCTCCCACAGCGAGTGGCGATCGAGAAGGGGTATTTCGCCGCTGAGGGACTCGACGCCACCCTCGTTACGCGTGATCGATCTTCAGTTGACTGGAAGTACATTCCGGCCGACGAACGGCTTACGCAGGAATACGACGTCGACATCTATCCCATCTGTAAGTGGGAGAGTATTAAACGGACGTGGGAAATGGATGACGGAAAGGTTGTCGCAAACGGGACGTTTTCCGATCTCCCGTACCGCGTGTTCGTCCGACCTGAGTCGGATATCGAGACGCCCGGCGATCTGGCAGGCGTCCCAGTGGGTGTGAATCGGCGAACGGGGCAGGAATATACGGTGATGCGCGCGCTGGATCCACACGTTGACGACCGCGACATTGTCCTCGAACACCACGGACTCCCGATCGATCGCCTTCGTGCGCTCCAGGAAGGTAACGTCGACGCGATTTCGTTATTGGAGCCACAGAGCGCGCTCGCGGATCGTCTCGGATTCCGATCGGTTCTCGAATTCGAAAATCACATCGGGATAGTCGGAGCCGATACCCTCGATGAACATCGGCTTTCGGCATTTCTGAACGCATACGGGCGGGCCGCCAAGGAGATCAATCGGAACCCATCCGCCTACCGTGAAGCGTATTTGGAAATGCTCTTCGACGATATGAAAGAGGAGCCGAACTTGTTCGACGGCGTCTCCGTCGAGGAACTTGCCGCTACTATCGACGTTCCCCGGTACAAGCAACCGGAGCCCGTTGATCCGGACGCCCTCGCGTCGCACCTCGAGTGGATGAAACACCACCAACTTATTGATTCGAACGCCACCGTTCAGGAGATCGTCGCCTCGAGCAGAACATGAATATCGACACACAGCAAGCGGTTATCGACGACGCACACACGTCGCCCGAAGGACGGCCCGTGATGCGAGCTCGATTCGAGCACAATGGAAGTCCACGATACCTGCTGTATACCATCAAACGCCTGGGCTTAGACCACAAACACGGGTTCCACCTCGAGTTGGAACTCGTCTCGGATGCACTCGAAGAAGGACTCGAGACCGTCGAGGCCCGTCTTCAGGACGGGGCTGCCGATCTCATCGATATCGACTATATTTCTACTGCGCGCGAACGAGTAGACGGCGCACAGATCGTCGGGTTTCATCCATACGGACGCACGGTCGGCGGACTCGTCGCCCACGAGGGAACGGATATCGAGGGACTCGGCGACCTTTCCGGACACCGTATCGGAGTCGTACGGCGACTCGATAAGAATTGGATTCTCGTACGAGCGGCCTGTCGGAAGTACCATGGGTTTGACCCCGACCGAACGGCAACCCCTATCGAAGCCGAGTCCAAGGTTGCTCTTACCGAACTGCTCCAGACCGGAGCAGTTGACGCAATCCTCCAATTCTGGCAGATTATCCCCGAAATCACTGAACGCGGACCATACACAGAGGTGTTTTCCGTCGCCGACGTCGTCCAGCGACTTGCCGATACGGATGAAAAAATTCCGGTCTCAACGTTTCTGACGAGCGAACAGTTCCTCGCGGACCGGCCGGACACCGTTCGCGGGTTCGTCGCCGCCTACAGAGAAGCCGTCGACCGATTGCGAACAGAGGATCGCCACTGGCGAATCCTCGGCAACCGATTAATACCCTACGACGACTACGCAATCGTCACCGCAGTCCGTGACAGATGGCGAGACATGGTCGTTAAAGACTGGGGCCCTGAGACAGTTCTCGGAATGGAACAATTGTTCGCGTACATCCTCGATCTAGCCGGCCCGAACGCATTGGGCGTCGACCGAATCCCCCCGGAAACGTTCCGGACGACACTCGAACCATGACATCCGTCACCTTCCAACTAAACTGGGAACCAAACGGATTTCAAGCACCGTACTTCCTCGCTCGTCGGCGAGGGTTTTACGAGGACGAAGGAGTGACAATCCAATTCGTTGAAGGGCACGGTTCCCCCTATGCAGCCAAACAGGCCGCTCGAGGGAATGCGGACATCGGACTCGCGGGTGCGAGCGCCGTGCTCGCGACGCGGAGTCAGGGGGAGGATCCGATCGCGATCGCCGCCGTAACCAACCGAACGCCGGCGGCGTTCTATACGCTCCGGGACGTATTCGACGAACCGCTATCCGATCCGGCACAACTGGCCGGCACGACCGTTGCCCCATCGGCAACGAAGACCAGGATTCTAGCCGCACAAGCGCTCGAACGAGCCGGTATCCGTTCGGAGGTCGACCTGAAACCGGTTGATCCGAACACTCATCATCGCGTCGAACATCAACTCCTCGAGGGGACCGTCGACGCAGCAGTTGGTGTCGTGACAAACGGCGTTGAACTCGAACACGAACACGGCCGCCAATCCGACGAACTCCCGATCGGTGAATTGCTGGGCGTATACGGGATGATGCTGGTGACTAACGAATCGTTCGCCGCGCAGAACCCGACGGCGGTTCGAGCATTCCTCCGCGCAACCGCGCGGGGCTGGGCCGCCGCGACGAACGACCCCGATGCCGCCATCGATGCACTGATCAGTCGGAACGCGACGCTCGAACAACGCCGATGGATAGAGACTCGAAAGTTACGTGCCGCCGTTGACGGGTTACAGTATCACGACGGTCTCACAGAAGCGGGCTGGGGCGCCCACCGCCCGCAGCGGTGGCAGCGTCTTTCGGAGTACCTACAGGAAACGACACTACTCGATGGATCGATCGACCCGGGCGAAGTTTGGACTAACGAATATATCGACCATGACGCGAACGTGATCGAAGACTACGCCTCGCTCGTCGGATGCGGGGAAGGAAACCCGTCACGACAGTAAAACCGAGACGTTCCGCGCCGATCGATCAGTGCCGCTCCCGGCAGTAACGTCGACAGACGTCCGGTTGAGATCGGTCATCGAACGGCTGCCACTACTATTACCGGCTATTCATGTTGTGACAAGGCCGAAATATGTCTCTCGCGGTCTCGAGAGATGGACAGAAGCGTTACCGGGGCGGATAAGTGCCATGCCACGGTCGAAGCCGTTCGAACGCAGCGCTGGCGGCAAGCACCGTTCCATCGTTGAATCGGGGGCCGACGATCTGCATGCCGACTGGCAGTGAATCGGCGGTGAATCCGGCCGGAATCGACGCCGCAGGATGTCCAGTAAAGTTAAACGGGTGGGTCAAGCACCAACCGATCAACGGATCGACCGGCTCGCTGTCGACTTCCGACGGTCCGACCGTACCCCCGTCGGACGCGTTCTCGACCGGAGGATGAGCGACTGTCGGTGTAACGAGTATATCGTACTCCTCGAAAACATCGACGATCGCGTCGACGAGGTCGGTCCTCACAGCGTGAAGACGAAGATATTCGCTCGCGCTGACGGATCGTCCCGTTTGAATCAACTCCACTACCTCGGGCGTAAGCTCGTCGCGATGATCGCCTACCAGCTCAATCCCTTGTTCGTCCGCCATGGTCTCGGCCATCGCGGCATAGGTCACGCCCACCAGCGTACGCCACGTTTCGGTTATCGTCCGGTGTGAATGTTTTAGATCGACGCCGACCGATTCTACCGTCGCACCGCCGTCCTCGAACGCTGTGACGGCATCAGCAACGATTCGTTTCACGCGATCATCAACAGGGAAGGTCCCCAGATCGGGCGTGTATGCGATCTCGAGGTCGGAGATCGAGCGAGTGGTCGCTGCCCGGTAGTCCGTCGTCGAATCCGGAAGACAGGTAGGATCGCGCGGGTGAGGGCCCGCCATGACGTCGAGCATCAGTGCAGCGTCCGCAACGGTCCGCGTGATCGGACCGTGATTCACGGAGTAGCCGAGAACGCCGCCGAACCCGTTGGGCCGATCCAGAGAGGGAATGCGCCTGTAAGTCGGCTTGATGGCGTACGCACCACAACAGGCGGCCGGAATGCGAAGCGAGCCGCCGGCATCGCCGCCGTGGGTAAGCGTCGCGAGCCCGTCAACGACAGCAGCCGCACTACCACCGGAAGATCCGCCCGCATTTCGATCCAGATCGTACGGGGTGCTCGTGGGTCCGAACAGGCGGTTGTCCGTAGTTCCCTTATGACCGAATTCGGGCGTGTTGGTCATTCCAAGGACAACTGCCCCGGCATCTTCGAGCCGTGCTACTACTGCTGCGTCGTTATCGGCGATGTTGTCTCGAAACGGACTGGAGCCACGCGTGTGACGAACTCCTTCCTTGCACCCGTAGAGATCCTTCAGTGCAATCGGAACCCCAGCTAGCGGACCGGGATCATCACCCTGGCTGAGAGTTGTTTCAATCTCAGTTGCAGCTCGACGCGCCTTATCCGCTACGATCGTGGTATACGCACCGAGCTCGTCGTTTCGTTCATCGATTCGCTCGAGGAAGTCATCGACGACTTCGACGGGCGAAATTTCTCGACGCCGAACGCCGGATGCGAGTTCCGTTGCCGACGTATAGTAGTGTTCTGACATCTGTTGATATCGGTCGCGTTCTTCGGCTGGCTTCCATCAGCAGGTCACGCCGGACCGATTCCGTAGCGTGGAGCCTGCGTTGTGATCCTGATCGGTTCTCCAACGTGGCTACGGTTCCAACACGGCTCTGAACCGGGTGTCGTTAGCCATCATCGCGTCGTAGGCGTCTGGGGCCCGTTCGAGCGGATAGGTCTCGATGAGCGGTTCGACTCCCTGCAACGAACTGAACTCGAGCGTATCTTCCGCGTCGCGGCTGTGTCCGGAGTACCACCCGTGGATCGACTGTCGTGCGTTGATCAACTGGCTAACTGGAGCCTCTAGGGGCTCGTGTGGCGCTGCCACGACGAGGAGGTCCCCGTTTTCGGCGAGTCCACCTATGATCGATTCGATAGCAGCCGTACTTGGTGCAGTCGCCAACACGAGGTCCGCCCCGCCGAGTTCTCGAAGGCGATCAACCGGGTCCGTTTCCTCGGTATCGATGAAGTGGTCCGCACCGAGGTCGAACGCCAACTCACGCTTTTCAGTTCCGCGTGACAGGCCAACGGTTTCAAAGCCCATCTCCGATCCAAATTGGATCCCCATGTGACCGACACCACCGATACCTTGGACCGCCACGGTGTCGCCAGGTGAGACATCCATGTTTCGAATCGAATTGTAAGCCGTCAACCCGGCACACACCAACGGTCCGGCAGAGACGGCATCTAACTCATCAGGGATACGAGCAACTGCCTCCCGTGGGGCGACCATGTACTCGGCGTATCCACCATTGGTAGTGAGACCAGTTATCTCACTAGAGCTGCAGTTCGTGAAGTCGCCACGTCTACAGGAATCGCAGACAAAACAGTGTCCGCCGTGCCAGCCAACACAGACCCGATCGTCGACTTCCCACTCCGTTACGTTACTACCGACCGCGTCGATGTGTCCTGCGACCTCGTGGCCTGGAATCCGTGGATAATCGATTCCAGGAAAGTCACCCTCTTTTACGGCTGCATCGCCGTGACAGACGCCACAGGCATCCACCTCGATCAGAACCTGGTCCCCCTCCGGTTCGGGCCGTTCTCGTTCGACGACTTCGAACGCACCGCCCGGCGACGGCACTTCGACTGCCTTCATCGCTGACCACTGGGAACTCCCAGTTGCTCCTCGATCTGGTCTCGATCGATCGGTCTGGTTTTCATCTTCTCTTCAGAGGTTCTAATACCAATTAAATATGAGCCAAACAATATTTTTGTAATAGTCCTTATATTTAGAGAGCGATCCGTCGAGTCCGAATCAGATTCAGATCGCGATCGAGCGTTATACAAAGCGTTTCTGAATCAAGCGTTAGGGCGACGTCGAACGAGTGAGGGGTGACCGATCGAATTGTCGTACAGTCATCGCTTACACACCACGGAAGTCGCCAATACCGACGATCCGCAAGTTCGAGACCATGATCGCGGTAGAAGGTGACGACCGGCGATCGGTTTAAAAGGGTGAACCCGATCGGTGCCTGAAGGGTATGGTTACACTGCTGACAAACGAATCGAACGGAGATTTCGGCATCGTGAGTTTCAATTTCACCCATTTCGATCATGGATCTTATTTTCCCGCTACATTCCGGACAAACGCCATCTTGAGCGAGGTTCAGGAGGTGACGAACGCGTCGATCGAACACGGTTAGGAGTTCATCGTTATCGCGGCCGAGCATTCCGCCTGGTGGGAACGAGTATCGGCCGTGGCCGCGATCACAGGACGAACACTCGATAGCTAACATCTCGTTCTCGTATCGCGCCATCAACTGTCCGCTACATTTCGTACACGGCTCGTCAACTTCGAACGGGTCGGGCTGTGGATGGGCATTGAACGATCCCTTCACGATCATCCCGACCACGGACTTCCCGGCAGTGCGGAGTTCATATCCACCGTCGGTTTTCCGAATGTACTGCCCCAAGAGCTTTCCCAGATGATAGTTGAACTTCGAACTGTTCGTAACGTCAGCCGCCTCGTAGAGTCTGGAAAACGGCACCGGCTGTTCCTCTGCTTTCCAAAGCGTCTCGAGGATCTTTATCCGTGTCTCGTTTCCCAACAACGAGAACGCTTCGGCGGGTCGGATACAGTGGTCCGACTCTTCGGCCATCTCGATGGCTTCGATTCGGTCCATAGGTCACTAAACGAGAACGGGGGTGATAAATGGCACTCAAGGAACGACTTCGAGGAGCGTTCACAACGGGAGTGACGGGACGCTACTCAGTGACTGCCGTCGCGTCGACTTCCACGAGGTAGCGTGGCTCAATATCGGTCGGTTCGCCGGGTGCAATACCGTGGAAGGAATCCGCAAGTCGATCAACGCCGACGAGCGTTGACGTTGGGCATTCGCCGTCCGAGAAGTAACTCCCGACGGTCCGCTGTGCACGCATGTACGCGTCCATATCCGTCGTAAAGATCCTGATTCGCACAACGTCCGAGAGGTCGCACCCCTCGGCGGCGAGTGAGCGGCTGATATTCTGCATTACCTGTTCGATCTGTGCATCCATGTCTCCAACCCCGACAAGTTCGCTCGATTCGTTCTCCGGAACGGTTCCGGCAACGTGGACCATTCGGTCGGCGTTCGTTCCAATGACTTGCGTGTAGGCGTTCCCAGCGGGGGTATAAACGTTCTCAGGGTTCGTTCGATCTATCATTATCGGGAATTATTGTCGGAGTGGCCGTTTAGTTCGAGCACGAGCTTGCCACGGACATGTCCGTTCTCGCTCTCTTCGTGTGCAGCCGCGGCCTCCGTAAGCGGATACGTACTATTTATCGTCGGCTCGATCGTTCCCGAATCGATTTTCTCGACGATTTCCGTCAGCGTTGTTGCATCCGGTTCGACGCTAAACCACCGTACATCCGCATCGTGCTGTTCCGCAGCCGTTTCGACGATTTCGTCCGACGGCGGGACCGGGAGGGTAACGAGTATCGCCCCGTCTCGAAGCACATCGATCGACCGCTCGAGCGTGTCGTCCCCGACCGCATCGAGGACGACATCCACCGGATCGACAACCGCTTCGAATCGCTGCTCACGGTAATTAACGAACTCGTCGACCCCAAGGCGACGGAGGTACTCCTCGTTCCGTCCGGATGCAGTGCCGATAACGTGTGCGCCGGCGTCCGCAGCAAGCTGGACTGCCATGTGACCGACACCACCTGCCGCAGCATGGATCAATACACGGTCGCCGTCTCCGAGTTCGCCCTTTTCAAAGAGCGCACGCCAGGCCGTCAAGGAGACCATTGGCACAGCTGCTGCTTCAGTATGCGAGAGCGACGCAGGCTTCTCAACGACCTCGTCGGCGGGAACGGCCGTGTACTCCGCATATGTCTCGCCCGGATCCGGCATCCGGACCATTCCAAATACCTCGTCGCCGGCATCGAATGCGCTTACGTTCGATCCGGTCGCCTCAACGACCCCGGAGAAGTCCCACCCGGGGATCCAGGGAAGGGTTGGATCCAGCGCTTCGTCCGTGTATCCTTCGCGAATCATCCAGTCAACTGGATTCACGCCGGCTGCGTGGACCCTAGCCAGCAGTTCGTCGTCGGTCGGTTCAGGACGCGGTACTTCCTCGTGCGTGAGCACGTCCGAGCCACCGAACGTGTGGACTCGAACGGCATTCGTTTGTTCTGTAGCCATCGGAATTAGGGACTGTCGTTCGATTATTGACTCACCGATACTATCGTCGTCGACTCTCCGTTCTGGGACGCCATCGGCAAATCGCCTCCTGAAGCGCCGTCGACACGCCGAAAGCCGAACTGTCATTTCTAGGCATTTGGGGTAGGAGTGGAAGCGACGTAGTCGGCAATACCTGCGAAGATGGTCAACTCTCGTCCTAACTTTCGAGCACGAGACGTCAGCTCTTCGTCGTTGATTCCATCGGTTCCGACCATCGAATGAGAGTTCGGGATCGCGACTTCAGTCGGTAACGTCCATGCGTGAAGCGTTCGAGCGACGGTTCGCAAGTGCATAAGCGCAGATCCAGGAAAGTCCCCGGCTGCAACTTCAACCAATCCGACCGTTGTTCCCGCAAACTCGTCGCGCCCGCAATAGTCGAGTGCATTCTTCAGCGACCCGGAAAACGATCCGTGATAGTTCGGTGTTCCGAGTAAAACGCTGTCGGCCGCGTCGACGGTCTTTTGAAGCGCTTTGGCGTCCGGTGTGGGCGACTCCGTCGCGTACAGACTTGGCAACTCATACGAGCGCAAATCGATTAACTCCGTTGTAGCCCCCTCCTCCTGCGCTGCCTCGAGGACTTCCGTAAGGACGATTCGCGTCTTGCTCTCGTCGCGCAGGCTTCCACAGAGCGCAACAACGTTCCTTTTGCTACTGCCGCCCATACTGGCCGCTTACCGGTGGTACGGTCAAAAGTGTTCTCGAAACGCAATTTTTGTAATATTAATTACTACTCTGTCGTTGGGAGACCCAATCGAGATTCGTCCAGCAACACCATCCGTCTCTTGTAAGTTTCCTAGTAAGAGGTGGACAATCAAATAATATAACCGGAATGGTTTGAACATCCGAAATGAGATTGCGGATCGTAACTCGCATACAGACAATTATATTGTCCGTTGACAATACTCTCCGGCAACCAAATATTTACCACAAGTAATTTCCGATAAATACAATAGATGCTATGATCGGCCAACTAGCAGAATCACACGAAGAGCCCGTTTATTCCGTCGTCCGTGCACTCATTGGGGTATTATTTATGCAACATGGACTCCAGAAGGTGTTCGGGTTGTTCGGCGGCGTAGATGGAAGCGGCGGAACCGTATCGCTGAATAGTCTGTACGGAATCGCTGGGATCGTAGAGTTACTCGGCGGCCTCCTGATCGTCATTGGCGTGGGAACTCGACTCGTTGCCGTTATTACAGCTGGAGAGATGGTCACAGCGCAGGTCCTCGAACACCTACCGAACGGACTAATCCCGATCGAAAACGGCGGCGAACTCGGCCTGCTTTATATCGCGTCGTTCCTCCTGCTTATCGTGTACGGAAGCGGACAGTATAGTATTGATCGCTTGATTCGAGGCCACGAACAATCTAACTATAGTAGCAACTGAAAGTCATTGCACACCTGATCGCACGACAGCGTTGCGATCAGTGTGTAAATCGTTTCAGTTGCTACTATAGCAACAATGACGCAGCCAAGGTGACGTCCCCCTCGCCGTGAACGACGAGGCTTCCCGCACCGGCGGTGTTCAGATAAGGTTGAAGGAATGAGGCGTAGCGTTTTCAAAGTGTTCTATGCTCGAAAACGCACGCCTCAGTTCTAGTATCGGCCAGTTCGACTTGGATTTTGTGGAGCGAGAGGCAACACCGCGGCTGTTGATGAAGCTCAGTATTCAGCTCCACCTTGCTGGACTCTCGCTTTCAAATACTGTTCGAGTTCTCGAGAGATTCAATGTGGAACGGGCTCGATCGACTGTTCATAGCTGGGTTTACAAGGCAGACCTACAGCCCAATTTCTGCCGAAATCCGGATCACGTCGCGGTTGACGAGACGGTGATCCGGCTCGGTGATGAACAGTATTGGCTGTACGCTGCGGTCGATCCAGAGTCGGACAGATTACTCCATACAAAGCTCGAACCGACTAGAAACAAAGTAATAGCTAGTGCGTTCTTCACGGAATGACGCGAGAAACACGACGTCGATGACGCCGTGTTTCTCGTCGCTGGCGATAAACTGCTGAACTATGCCTACCAACGACATGGCCTCGATTGCAGAGACGAACGGCATGGCAATCGGAACAGTGTCGAACACGTCACTAATTGTATAAAACGCCGAACCACACCCTTCTCAAACTGCTTTAGCAACGCTTGTGCAGGAACTGCTGATCAGTGACACAGACCGTTCGCCGTGACATGGAATCAGCTTCTCTGAACACGATAGCAGTCGGTCAAGCGTCCGCCAGTGTCTTGAACGCTTCACACATTACTGCAACCGGCAGAGATCGCACCAAGCGCTCGATGGAAAGACACCGATAGAGGAGATGCAGAACTAGACAGTGCCGACCGACGGGGCGGTCACAACAGCGATCAGTACCGGACGACGCGAGACGGCTACGTCGAAATCTCGGGCGCAGCCGCTTCCTCGCGCTCGAGCGGTTCGAGGAACGCTTCGGCGTCGAGGGCCGCCATGCTCCCGGTTCCGGCGGCGGTGATCGCCTGCCGATAGTTGGGATCGGCTACGTCTCCGGCCGCGAAGACACCCTCGACGTGCGTTTCGGTCGTCGCCCGGCCAGCGGCGTCCGATCGAGTCCGGAGATACCCGTTTTCGTCGCGTTCGACGGCGGTGCCCTCGAGGAAACCCGTGTTCGGCGTGTGACCGATCGCGTAGAACACGCCACCGATGTCGACCGATTCCCGGTCGACGTCGACGCCGGATTCGGCTTTCTCGCTGGGATAGCCATCGGGGTGGGAGACGAGGGTGGCACCGGTGACCCCAGCCTCCTGCGAGCCGTGCAACGCCTCGAGTTCCGTGTTCCAGCGGAATTCGATGGCGTCGTGGTCGCGGGCCCGGTCGGCCATGATCTCGGACGCACGTAGCTCTTCGCGGCGGTGAACGATCGTCACGCTGTCGGCAAACTTCGCGAGGAAGAGCGCCTCTTCCATCGCGCTGTCGCCGCCGCCGACCACGAGGACGTCGTCCCCGCGGTGGAACGCGCCGTCGCAGGTCGCACACGTCGAGAGGCCATAGCCCATCAACTCGGCCTCGCCGTCGGCACCCACCCAGCGAGCGCTCGCGCCGCTCGCGACGATCAGCGCACGCGTTCGCAAGGTATCGCCGTTCGAGAGGCCGAGTTCGTAGGGACGCTCCTCGAGCGTCGCGTGCTCGACCGTGCCGTGCGTGAATGCGGCCCCGAAGCGCTCGGCCTGCTCCTTCCCGTTCTCGATCAGCTCCATCCCGCCGATACCCTCGGGGAAGCCCAGGTAGTTCTCGACGTCGGTCGTTAGCGTCAGCTGGCCGCCCGGTTCGGGCCCCTCGAGCACCAGCGGCTCGAGGTCGGCCCGTGCGGCGTAAACGGCCGCCGAGAGGCCGGCGACGCCGGAGCCGACGATCACGACGTCGTGAACGGTCGCGTCAGGTGGCCCATTCATTCAGTGTATCCCTCGATCAGGTCGCGGAGTCGGTCCGCCGGCAGCACGCCGGTGTGCTGTTCGACCTGCTCGCCGTCCGCGAAGAGGACGAGCGTCGGGACGCCACGAACGCCGAAGGCTCCCGCGAGCTGTTGGTGTTCGTCGACGTCGACTTTCGCGATCACGGCGGCCGTCTCGCCCGCCAATTCGTCGAGAACTGGCTCGAGCATCTGACAGGGGCCACACCAGTCGGCGTAGAAGTCCACGAGGACGACGTCGTGTTCTGCCGTGACGTCCTCGAGGTGGGTCTCGCCCTCGACGTAGAGCGGTTCGTCGATCGACTGTCCGGGAGTTCCGCTGTGTGCATCAGTTGCCATCACGTCTCCGTAGGAGCTAACACCGTTTAAATGTTTGTATATATTGCACAATACCACCATACGAATCGCAACCGAGCTACCGGCAGATAGTGGCCGATACCCAGGAGCAAATAGACGGCAACCCCGGTGTTTGCGACTCGAGTCGAGCCCTCATCGACGTGATCGGGGCATCAGTTTCACGAACGGATGTGTGCAGTTTCTCAACTACTGCTTGCGAGACACAGTCGGCGCTATGGAGCCGCGGACGGCACAGTGAACCGCGCGAAGTACCCCGCCCGCGTTCCGACGTGGTCGTCGAACTCGAGTCCCTGCCGCCGGGCCCGTCGTCGGAGCGTCTCGAGCGGGACGAAATGCGGGTCGGGAAGCGCTTCCCCGATGACGAGCCGGCCGCCCGGTTTCAGTACCCGCTCGAGTTCGGCGAGGGCCCGCTCTGGCTCCGGAATTTCGCCGAGAACGAGGACCAGAGACGCGGCGTCGAAACTGTCGTCCGGGTACGGCAGCCGCTGGCCGTCGCCGCGTATCGGTTCGACGTTCCGGTGGCCCTGCTGTCGCGTCCGCAGCCGGAGGTGCCCGACCATCGACTGCTGGATATCGACAGCGTGTACCGTCCCCGTTGGCTCGACGGCCTGTGCGATCGTCCCAGTGTAGTAGCCGGTTCCCGGGCCGAGTTCGAGGATTAGCTCACCCGGCCGCGGGTCGAGCAGGTCGTGCAGCCGCGAGCGCGTGATGACCGGCCGGGAGAGGTCGATCCAGCGCCGCTGGGAGTACGGACACGGCGACGGGTTCGACCGCCACCGGAGCGCGTATCCGAGTCCAGCGAGCGCGGCGAGTCCGAGCAGTGAGGCGACCACTCGGACGGTGCGACGAGAGACCATCGGGAACGCCTTTCACGTGGCAGGGCTACAGTCTTTTCCCGACCCGGTCGAACGGGCACTCGGCGCGAACTTGCCGGTGCCGCCCCAACAATCACCGTCCTTCGGAGTGTGCGGACGGTATGTCGTATACGCTCCAGACGCGTATCCACGGCGAATTCGACGACATCGTTTCGACGACGATCGATGCCCTCGAGGACGAGGGGTTCGGCGTTCTCTGCGACATCGACGTTCAGGAGACGCTGCAACAGAAACTCGACGAGGACTTCCGACAGTACCGGATCCTGGGCGCGTGCAATCCGGGGCTGGCCCATCAGGGGCTCGAGGACGACCTCGACCTCGGGACCTTGCTCCCCTGCAACGTCGTCGTCTACGACGATGACGACGATATCGTCGTCAGTGCGGTCGACGCTCAGCGGCTGATCGACATCGCTGACGACGACGCGCTCGACCCGATCGGCGAGGACGCCTCCGAGCGCTTCGAGCGCGTTCTCGAGTCCCTGTAGCACCCGCGTTCCGACCAGCGCACAGCAGAACGATCTCCGCTCGTGTCCGGTCCGCTTCCCGGTCGCCACTACCGGACCACGAGGACGGGAACCGGTGATCGGCGAACGACGGTTTCCGCGACGCTCCCGAGCAGGACGCGCGAGATTCCCTCTCGTCCGTGGCTTCCGATGACGATCAGGTCGACCGATTCTTCCTCCGCCTGTGCGACGATGCGGTCATCCGGTTCGCCCGTGACGACGTTCGTTTCGAGAGTGCGACCGTGCTCGGTTGCGAGTTCCGTCGCTGTCTCGAGGATGTCAGCCGCGTACTCCTCCGCGTTCTCGGAGACGGGTATTTGCAGTTCCGGACCCACGAGTTGCGCCCAGCGACCGTCCGGCACCTCGATGACGTACAGCGCGATGACGGTCGCGTCCGGGAATTCGTCGAAGGTCAGTTCGAGGGCGTCCCTCGCCTGCGGCGTCCCATCGTACGGAACGAGAATTCGGTCGGCCATGACGAGTGGATTCGACCACCCGGTATAAAATCGTCACGCTGATTTGACGGACGAAAAACAGATTCCGAGACCACAGAGAGTACTGTCGGACACTCGCTGCGCCCGCTGTAGCGGTACCCACATCGGACGGGGCGGGAGGAGAAGCCATGAGAGCGACCAGAGTCGCCCGGCGACTGTTCTGGCGGCGATCCCGTGTCCCACGCTCGTCGACGAGTCAGGCCGCGCAGTTGTTCGGGCCGAGTTCGAGGTCCGTCGCCTCGGACTCGTCTTCGGGCGGCTCCGTCCCCGTGTTGATTTCGATCACGCGCTCGTAGTTCGGCGGTTTGTCGGGGGCGTTCTCGACTAACCGGTCGACGAACTCGTCTTCGTCCAGTCCGAGCAGATCGAGGTCCTCGCGGAGGTTGCCCAGTCGAGCACCGATCAGATCACCCGGAGAGCCGACCTCGTATCGGTTATCCGCCGTGACCGACACGTGTCCCGGGAGGATTTGCGTCTCGTCCGGCAATTCGAGGATCGTCCCGTGGATCGCGTCGTAAAGCAGTTCGGCGCCACTCGCCGCGTCCTCATCGCCGAATTGAAGCTCCGTTCGGCCGACGGACTCGACGAACAACGTGTCGCCGGTCAGCAGCGCCTCGCCATCGACGAGGTAGGTGACCATCTCGGTCGTATGCCCCGGGGTATGGAGCGTTTCGATCTCGATCTCGCCGAGTTCGATCGTCTCGCCGTCGGCGAGCGGTTCGTAGTCGTACCCGACGCCCCGCTCGCTGGCCTTGGCACCGAGATGGTAGGGGACGTCCAGCTCCGCCGCCAGTTTCGGTCCACCCGAAATGTGGTCGGCGTGGACGTGCGTGTCGAGGACGCGCTCGATCGTGAGGCCGGCCTCCTCGGCGACGATTTTGAACTGATCCGTTTGTCTGGTCGGATCGACGACGACCGCCGATGCGGCACGTTTCGATCCGACGACGTAGCCGAGACATCCCTTCGCCCGTCGCTGCAGTTGACGGACGACGAGGTCGTCGGATTCGGTCTCGAGGGGAACGACCTCGTAGAGCTTGCTCCAGTCTTCCATGCCGCCTTTCACGACGGACACGTCGTCGTAGCCGTGTTGCTCGAGTTCGAAGCTAAACGGCGTCGACGTAAGCCCCTTTCCGCAGATCGCGACGATCGGCTCTCCGTCCTCAACCGCTGCGATGCGCTCGAGGTCCACGTCCGCGAACTCGTCCCCCGGACCGAACGGGACGTTCTCGGCGCCGTGGATCCGCCAGCCCTCGTAACTGTCCTCGGGGCGCGTATCGATGAGCGTGAACGGCTCGTTCGCGTCGATCATCTCGGCGAGCCGGTCGGGATGGATCTGGTTCACCATTGGAATCACCCTACAATACTAGCTGAGACGAGAGCGCCGATAGTTCTCCCCCCTGCACAAGCACACCCAGCTACCGGCATCGGTTGCGATCGGCCTCGGAAAGGCGGTTTCGACCGGGACGAGTCGTGTGTTGCAAGACGCTGCGACGGCGGACTGGACGGCGGGAATCGGACCGTCGTGGACGTTCTGTACTGATTTAGATACCCTTCGAAATCCCCGGAGCGAGTAGCCGTCGCGACCGCCCGCAATATATCTTCAAACAGTAAATATAGGTTATATACTCTGACGCCCTCTCTGAGGCTGGTGAACCGAATCATGCAAAAAAACGTCGGCGGATTTGACCGCGGCGCCCGGATCGTCGTCGGCCCCGTCCTCGTCCTCATCGGGATCGCGGCCCTCGGCGGGTTGCTCTCCCTAACAGCGGGGGCGCTCGGACTCGCTCTCGCAGCGATCGCTCTCGTCGGTGGCGCGGTGTTGACTACCACCGCAGCCACCCAGAAATGTCCCATGAACGCCCGCCTCGGTATCGACACGTATCGAGACGGAGCCGAGTCCAATGCCGAGCCCGTGAAGGACGAAAACCGCAGGGCCGGGCGACTGAGCTGAGATCGAACACACGATTTTTGCGACGGGATCCGGTCGGTGCCGCGGGCATCGCGAACGGGAGACCGATCAACGTCGTTCTCACCTGAAAAGTACGGTTCGATGGAACGGGGTACTTTCTATCCCGCTATCGTCCGGGAGGGTATGCAGGGTTTGCGCTGGCTTCAAATGAGCGCGGAAGAAATGAACGAGTTCCTCGGCCGAGGCGGAACGGGCGTGATTTCGTTCGCTACGGAACCGGACGAACCGCCCGTCTCGATACCCGTGTCGTATGGATACAGTGCGGAGGTCGGGCGCTTTTACTACCGGCTCTCCTTCCCACGGGATAGCAGAAAAGACGAACTCGTAGACAGGCACGTCTCCTTCGTTACGCACGGCGAGACCGGCGACGGATGGCGAAGCGTCGTCGCCACCGGACAGCTCTCGGACGTCTCCGATGCGCAGTACGAATCCGCCGAAATACAGGGGATGTGGTCGATCGAAATCCCACTCGTCGAGATTTTCGAGCGGCCGCCGAGGGAAACGACGTTCCGATATTTCAGCCTCGAGCCTGCGACCATGACGGGACGGAAAGAGACGAGGACCGACTCGTAGCGACCGGACGCGGCGCGAGGGCTGCCAGACGGGGTTGGTACCCTGCCGGGACGAGAGTCCAAAGGCCCCCCACACCTGGTCGATCCCGCACACGAACGCCGGCGTGTGCGGACGACCACGGACTCCCGGCTCGCCGATCCGGAGTGTGCGTTTCGGACGGGGCCGGTCACCCGGTGTGCGTGTACCCGCCGTCGACGACGAGTGACTCACCGTTTACGTACCTCGAGAGATCGCTCGCGAGGAACACCGCGGCGCCCGCGATATCCTCGGGGTCGCCGATCCGGCGCGACGGGATCGCTTGCGTGAACGCCTCGAGTTCGTCGGGGCCCATGTGTGCGTCTTCCATCATCTCGGTCTCGATGCCGCCTGGGTGGATCGCGTTCACCCGGATTCCGTCGGGGCCGAGGCGATGGGCCGCCGCGTACGTCAACAGTCGGATCGCACCCTTGGACACGCAGTAGGTGACGTAGCTACCGTTTCCGAGGAAGCCAGCGATACTCGAGACGGTGATGACACTCCCGCCCCCGGTTTCGATCATCCGCCGGGCCGCGAGCTGGGTGCCGAAGAACGCGCCTTTGACGTTCACACCCATGAGGTGCTCGTATTCGTCCGGCGTCACCTCGAGGAACTCTTCGGATCGGAAGATGCCCGCGTTATTGACGAGGACGTCGAGACTACCGATCCGCTCGGCTTCGTCGAGTGTCACTTCGAGATCGGTGACGCTCGAAACGTCGCACTCGACGTACGTCGCTGTGGCCTCCGTTTCGTCGGTGATCAGTTCGTGGGTCGGCGTCCCGCCTTCGCGTGGCGTTTCGCGGACGTCGGCGACGACGACGTCGGCACCGTGTTCGGCGAACGTCCGCGCGATCGATCGACCGATTCCGCTCGATGCACCCGTCACGACGGCCGTTTGCTCCGCGAGTAGGTCCGTCATGCCATCGAGTACCACGTCGAACTACTTCCATCTATCATGGGTCGCCGTTCGTCGATCGGGACGGCTCTCGGTTCCGAATCGCCCCAGCCATCGTATTTCGGGCACGGATCCTCGCCGTCCGCGTGAGCGAATCCCGTCAGACCGAGGACTGAATCGAATCGACGGCACCGATGTTGCGACGAGAATCGGCCTATTCCCAGAACGAAGCGTTCCCCAGGCAGTAGAGAAACGCCACCCACCCGGTGAAGAGACCGGCGATTATCACCAGAAAGTCCGCCAACTTCGTCCCGAAAACGAAGTCGTATCCGATACCGATCGTCAGGAGGACCAACGCGATACCGATCAAAAGATGGCACCGACGCTCTGTCTGCGGTTCCATAGTCCGCTCTATCACGCTTCGTCACAAATAGTCCGTTCAATAACATGATGTATGTCCGTGGTCTCAGAAGGTCCGTGAAATCGAAGCGCGAATATGATCGTTCCGCGTCGGTTCTCGCGCCCGCGCTCTCGAGAGGCCGCGACTGCCAGACGGTGGGGCGATCCGCGAGTGCGTCGCAGCTTCGAGGCTCGCGATGAGGAACGGGCGGATCGTAACGGATCCGGCCACGGGTATCGGCGTAGGGTCTCTCCCTGACATCCCGCGACACCCCTGGAGTTATTGACCGAGGCGTAGAGACGCCACGTATGACGTTCGTCGTCCCATTCGACGGATCGGAGCTCGCGGAAGCCGCTCTCGTCAGGGCCGTCGAGTACGGTGGCGCACTCGACGAATCGATCGCGGCCGTCGTCGTCGTTCCGGAGCGAAACGGATACGCACGAGAGAAAGGGTGGATCGACGAGAACGAACCGTACGACGTCGATGCAGTCGTCGCAGGCCTTCGAGAACAGGTCCGGACGCTCGCACCGTCAGCGGCGTTCGAATGCGAACGAATCCGCGAGTTTCCTCCCGAGGCCGAACTGGCCGACCACATCGAGCGACTGATATTGAACCACGATCCGAGCGTCGTGTTCCTCGGGAGCGACAACGTCGGCCGCGTCGTCACGCCACTGACGAGCGTCGGCGTTCACGTCGCCGCCGAAGAATCGTACGACGTGTTCATCGTTCGCCGTCCGGAACCGCCCAAACTCGAGGCCCTCGAACCCCACTCCGAGTTCTATCGGGAAACAGGTTCGACGGAGCGATCGCCACAATGATCCGTTCCAGTAGCTGCTCGTCGACGGCGTAACCGAGCGATTCGTGAGTCGGCGCTATCGAATCGAAACTGGTCGGACCTCCCTGCGGGTCACGAGAGGTCACGCCGTTCGAAGTATTCGCCGCTGACGACGACGAGGACGACGACGGCGATCAGGAGAACGGAGAGATCCGGCCACGAGATTTCGCCGTCGACGAGGATCGCACCGGGATCGAAGCGGCGGGAGAACGTGACGTCGCCGAGCCACTCGTAGTCGGAGTCGAACGTGAACGTATCGAGCAAGAACAGGCCAAAGACGGATCCGGCGCCGACAGTCTGTGCGCGGCGGACGGAATCGAACGCGACCGAGGCCAGCAGTCCGACACCGGCGCAGGCGAGCAAGTAGACGATCGAGTAGGCGTGAACGGCGAACAGGTGGGTGACATCGATCGACTCGTCGACGAATTCGACGCCGAGAACGACCGCGAGGAACGTGATCGCGTTCACGAGGACGACGCCTGGAACGAGCGACAGAAACTTGCCGACTACCAGCCGGGTCCGCGTCACCGGCAACGACAACGTCAGTCCCGCCGTGCCGCGTTCGACCTCCCCTGCGACCGTCGAGGCCGCGGCGTACGCATAGTAGATCGCGAGCAACAACACCCACCCGAACTGGTAGAGCTGGGAGACGAGATAGCCCTCGATCGTGGTCAGCGTCGTCACGTTCCCGACGAACGCACGCGCCGCTTCGGGCGGCAGCGACTCGAGATAGGCGTCGAGATCGGCACCCGTCTCCTGAATCGACGGAAAGAGCGCGACGGTGAGGACGATCAATGCGACCATCGCACCGGCGAGTAGCAGGGAACCGCGAAGTCGGCGACCGGCTTCGAACGAGGTGAGCTCGAGCATCGGGTATCGAACCGTCGCTGGGTCCCGACGGAAGCGGCCACCTTATAGCCAATTCGTGGTTGGACGAGGTAACATCCAGTTGTTACGACACCAATCGAGTAATCGACTGTTCGGTCGTGGAACGGGCGAGGTGCTTTATCACCGTTCGTCCGTCTCGGAGTGGACATGAAGGGGCGAGCGAGGCCACCGACGCGACGGCGGGCGGCTATCGCGGTGTGTTCCCTCTTGCTCGTCGGAGTGGTGGTGACCGGAGCCGTCGCAGCGACGCCGACGGCCGTTCCCCAGGCGGTCACACCCCAACCGGACGAATCGCCACAAGACGACACGAACACGACTGTGTCGGCCGCAGAACCGACTGCCAACGAGAGCGAACGAACGACCGAGCGGATGGCCGAAAACGAGGCCCCAACCCAACCGCCCGCCGAGAACGAGACGCCCGGTCCGCCGCCGGCCGGGCCGCTAGCGACGGCCCCGCCGCTGGTCCAGGCACCGGAAGGGAACGTCACCGTCGCCGTCACGGAGGACCAGTCAGTCCGTGCGGGCGATGCGACGGCGATCACGCTCGAGGTAACGAACGACGGCGACCGTGAGGCGACCGACATCGTCGTGACGGTGCGAGCAGCGGACGGGACCCTGACGTTCGGGCCGTCCGCCGCGCCACAGCCGACCCGGTCGGTCGCCATCGCCGATCTCTCGCCCGGCGACACCGAGACCGTCGACGTCGAGGTCGCGGCTGCACGGGTCGATCCGGGGACGTATCCGCTGTTCGCCAGCGTCCAGTATCGCGTCGACGCCCCCGCGGACGAGGACGATCTCGACGACGCCGACGAGACGAACGACGACGCCGACGAGACGAACGACGACGAGGACGAAATCGTTCAGACCGGCGGGCCAACGGCGCTCGGAATCGTGGTCGACGAGTCCCGGTCGTTCGACGTGACTCCCGTCGACGGCGAAGTGCCCATCGACGGGGAGGGCGTCTACGAGGTCCGAATCGCGAACGACGGCAACGAGTCGGTGACCGGCGTCGTCGCCACGCTCGAGGCCGGGCCGCCGCTGTCGAGCGACTCGCCGACGGCGTACGTCGGAACGCTCGAGTCGGGTGACTCGGAAACCGCCCGGTTCGCTTTCGAATCGTCCACGGACGCGATCGAGACGACCACCAGCGCCACGATCACGCTCGCGTACGATACCGACACCGGCGACCGCACGAGCGCCGAGCCGGTTTCGGTCCCCGTCACGATCGTCGCGGCCGACGAGGACGCCGACGTCGACTCCGTCGCGCCGTTCGCGGCCGTCGCACTCGTGTTCGTGCTCGCGGCGGTCTGGTGGGTCCGCAGGCGCTGATATGCGGGGCTTACCACGTTCGAATCACCGTCGGGTATCCTCCTCGGTCACTTCTGAATCGGCGGTTCCGTCGTCCGTCTCTCCGTAAAAGTGCATGAACACGTCCTCGATGGAGGCCTCGCGGACCTCCATCTCGAGGACGGTGTACTCGCTCAGGCGGTCGATCAAGGCGTCGAACTCGCGGGCGAGGGCGAGCCTGTACGTACCGTCCTGCCGGTCGACGCGCGCGACGCCCGGGAACTCGAGTGCGGCTGCAGGCGGGTCCTCGGCCAGTCGAACGGTGGCGATCGTCCCGCCTGCAGCGAGGATGTTCTCGACGGTATCGAGCTCGATCAACCGCCCGTTCCTGATGATTCCGACGCGATCGCAGACGCGTCGAACCTCGCTCAGAACGTGTGAGGAAAAGAAACTCGTCCGGCCCGCCGCCTGTCGCTCCTCGAGCAGTTCGTAGAATTCGTTCTGGACGAGCGGATCCAGTCCCGACGTCGGCTCGTCCATGATCGCCAGTTCGGGCTCGTGCATGAACGCCGCGACGACGGCGAGTTTCTGCCTGTTGCCGCTGGAGTACGCGTTCACGTTCCGATCGAGGGGAACGGGAAATCGCTCGAGGAGTTCATCGCGGCGTTCGTCACCGCGGAGCCGACCGAAGTGGTCGAGGACAGCTGCACCCGTCACGCGATCGTAGAAGGTAACGTCGCTCGGGAGATAGCCGACATGACGTTTCGCATCGCGCAGTTCGTTTCGGTCCGTCACGTCGCGTCCCAGCAGCGATGCCACACCCTCGGTGGGTTTCAACAGGCCGAGGAGGAGCCGAATCGCCGTCGACTTACCCGCGCCGTTCGGACCGAGAAAGCCGAAGATTTCCCCTCGCTCGACGGTAAACGTGAGCGCTTCCACGCCTCGAACGTCACCGTAATACTTCGTCAGGGACTCGATGTCGATCGGGGGCGAATCGGCGTTACTCACGGGCCAAACGACGGTCCCTCGGGACTTATACGTAGCAGGCGGCTCATCATCGAGACCGGTCGCCACACGACTGCGTCGCCCTCGACGTACAACACGAGACGCCCTCAAACCCCACAGATCTATTGATTCGTGGGCTGTACGTTCCCTATGCGATCGATACGAACCCTGGTTCTCGGCGCTGGTGGCCTGCTGGCACTGTGGATCGGCTGGGGGGCGTACGTCAGCCGAACGACCGAACGCGTTTCGTCGGAGACGCTGGATCGCTTCGACGGCGTCGAGGTTCGTCGCTATCCGCGAACGGTCCTCGCCGAAACGACGGCCCCGGACGACGGAACGGCGTTCAGACGACTCTTTCGCTACATCTCGGGGGCGAACGCACGTGGCGAAGACGTAGCGATGACCGCACCGGTAACGACCCGCGGCGAGTCGATTTCGATGACCGCACCCGTCCGAACGGAGTCCGAGAGCGACGACGTGCGGATGGCCTTCTACCTCCCGTCGACGTACACGCCCGACACCGCCCCGACCCCGACTGACACCGACGTTCGACTCGTCGTCGAACCGCCGCGAACGACCGCAGTGCGCAGCTTCTCGTGGTACGCGACGGACGAGCGCGTCGACCGGGAGCGGAACCGACTACTCGAGCAACTCTCGCGGCGCGGAATCGAGACGCGGGGCGAGCCGACGCTGCTCCAGTACAACGATCCGTGGACGCCGCCGTTCATGCGAACGAACGAGGTCGAAGTCGCTCTCGAGGAGGTCCCGGCGCGGGTTCGCCCTGCGACACCGTAATCGGTGCCCGTACCGTCAACGAACGATCGTTACCGGTACCGGGGCTCGCCGCGAGACGGTTTCGGCCACGCTGCCGAGCAAAATCCGGGCGACGCCGGAACGACCGTGACTCCCGATAACGATGTGGTCGACGTCGTTCTCCTCGGCGTACTCGAGGATCGTTCGGGCGGTTGGGCCGGTTTCGACCGCGGTTTCGAGGACGGTCGTCTCGAGAAGACCCGCGTCGTCGGCTCGGTCGCGTGCCCGGTCGCCGAGTTCTTCGCCGCGCTCGACGGCCCGGTCGTGGGTTTGCGCGTCGTAGTAGCCGCCGCCTCCGTAATCGCTGTACACCCCTTCCATCGGGTCGACGACGTGCAACGTCGTGATCGTCGCTCCGTCGTGATTCGAAACCGCGTGGTCGAATGCGGCCCACGATTGGGGTGAGCCGTCGATCGGGACAAGTATGTGCGTTCCCATACCGGGGAAACGTCCCGACCGTACAAGAAACCCGCCCGAAACCGGTGAGACGCTCAGTACTCGACCGGAAACGCGATTTCGGTCGTCGCTTTGTACTGCACGATCTCGTCGTCTTCGACGTCAGCCGTCCACCGCTCGACGTTGATGCCGGAGATGTCGTCGACCGTCTGGCTCGCTTCGAGAAACGCTTCGCGAGCGGCATCTTCCCAGGACTCTTCCGACGTTCCCATAACGCGGATTACTTTCACTGCCGTCATGGCAATCGTCGTACCATCATCTCCGTTATAAACCCCGTTCGCTCAGATCGTGACGTTCGCATCCAACGGGAAGTCCGCACGTGGATCGACTGCTGGCTCCCGGCGTGGAATCGGTACCTCGAGCCCGTTTCTCGAGGAGAGTCTCGGGATGCGACGGGGAGCCATCCCGTCACTCACGCGGTCAGCACCGGTCGATCCGCCGATCGGACGATGCGCTCGGCGACGCTGCCGATCTTCCCGGCTCGCGCGTGGCTCTGGCCCTGATAGCCGATCACGACGAGATCGGCATCGAGTTCGTCAGCGGCATCGAGGGCCTCCTCCCAGGGGCGACCGTGGCAGACATCCCACGTACACTCGATGCCGGCGTTGTCCGCGCGGTCGCCTAACTCCTCGAGCATCGCCTGCCCCTGTTCTTCGAGTTGGTTGAGAACGATTGCGGTACTACTCAACGCGGGCTCCCCGTACCGGTGGGTCTCGACGCAGTACAAGGCGTGAACGCGAGCGTCGTACCGATCTGCGAGCGCCATGGCGTGTTCGACGGCGCGGTTCGCGGGATCGCTTCCGTCAGTCGGAACGAGAATGGTGTCGTACATCCAACACACAGACTCACATCGGATCTGGGCATATACCTTTCATCGCGAATCGTGATACGTTTCGATCAGGCCGTGATCACCGGCCGCCCCGCGTTTCGAACGACCCGCTCGGCGACACTGCCGAGCTCTTCGCCGGGGCCCGAGCCGAGTCCCCGATTGCCGAGAACGACGAGGTCAGCCTCGATAGCCGCGGCATAGGAGTCGATTTCCTCGTCCGGACGGCCGCTCCGTATTTCGGTCGTGACGTCGACGTCCGATCGCGCCGCCACGTCCTCGAGAATCCCCGCCCCGCGTTCCTCGAGGTCGTCGAGGGCACCACCGGCGTCGGACAGCACCGATTTGCCGTACCGCGTCGTATCGACGACGTAAATCGTGTGCAGGTCGGCGTCGAACGACGAGGCGAGATCGGTCGCGTGTTCGACCGCGCGGTTTGCGGCGTCGCTTCCATCCGTCGCGACGAGGATCGTGTCGTACATGGACGTACTTCTCTCACACCCGGACCGACCATATACCTTACAGATGTCAGCCACGGTTTACTTGTGTCGAACCGACTCGGTTCTCCGCCAGACGATCGAATTCGAGTCCGCCGTTTGCCGCGCGTTCTATCGGCTACACGATGCCGATGACGAAAAACTCGAGCAACCGCTCGAGTCGCTGAACGTTCATGCGATGGCGTACACTCCAGAACCGCGGGATTCGTTGCTATCGTAGCAATTGAAACGATTTACACACTGATCGTAACGCCGTCGTGCGATCAGGCGTGCGATGACTTTCAGGTGCTACGATAGTTCTCGACCCGTCCCTCGGCGGAGCCGGTGTGGGACCAGTTCGTTTCGGGTTCGCTCGAACGTCGAACACCGGCTATCGGCAGACGGTCAACTGATGCGACCGACGAGAGGGGGTTTATACTGCTGAACGGTGTGCGTTCCTCGAGCGCTCTGAATTTCGACGAGTTCACTGGCGAGGTTCAGCATCGACTCGAGCTACCCGGAACGGGCGAAACCGTTCGCGCGATCAGGGCCACGCTCATGACGCTCGGACAACGGATTCCGGGCGACGCGGCCGAAGATCTCGCGGCCTCCCTCCCGATGGAGATCCGCTGGTACATGACCGGCGCGGTCGACGAACACGGCCAACGATTCGACTGGTGGGAGTTCATCTCGCGAGTGAGCGAAATCGAAGGGACGGAGCCGTCCGAGGCTGCGTACCACGCCCGCGTCATCGTCGATTTCGTTCGGACGCAGATTCCACAGTCGGATTCCCGGCAACTCCGCGATCAACTCCCCGAAGACCGACGGGATCAGAACTGGGGAAAGCTATTCGCGGTCGTCGATGCTGGCGGTTGGGGTGACGCCGAAGAGGCACAAACGGGTGGCGGACCGCAACCTGAGAACGGATGATCGCGGAACCGATCCGCAAGACGGTACGTACAGCGCGCCACTGAGAACGCCCCGACAAGTAGCGTCGTCTCAGCCCGCTGCCGAAGAACGAAGAGCGTGGGAGTCGAAGTTCGCGGTATGTACGACCGCGTTCTCGTCCCGACCGATGGCCGCGAGAGCACCGAGCGGGCGATCGACGAAGCGATCGAGCTCGCCGCCGAGAACGATGCGACGCTCCATACGCTATACGTGGTCAATTCGGCCGCGATCGCCCCCGGTATCGAGTTCAGTGATCTCGAGGAGATCGGTCGACAGGCGGTCGAATACGTCCGCGATCGCGCGAGGGATGCCGGCGTCGACGCCGTCGACTGCGAGGTTCTGCATGGCCTCCGCCATCGCGTGATTCTCGAGTACGCCGACGACCACGGGATCGATCTCATCGTCCTCGGTCGGCATCGAGAACTGGACCACCTCGTTCGTGGAAGCGTGTCCAAGCGCGTCTCCGAGAACGCGTCGGTCCCCGTCATGATCGTCGAGTGACCGATCGCTGCGATCCGAGAGCGGTCCAGGTCGCGGTCGAAGCGAGTCGGCCGCGACAGCAGGGACGTGCCTCGGTCGACCGTCCGCGGTCGTGTCGTTCCGAACGGACTGATATCGAGACCACCATTATACCAAGATGCGAACCCTGAAGCAGAAGTGTGGACTGTCGCCCCGTGTTGTCCGCTTGACCCCCGCCTGTTCGTCGGTCGGTTCCGACAGCGAGTGTCGGAGCACTCTCCTCACGGGAAGGTGAGGGGATGCGCTCGAATCTCTCTCACTTGTACCGAGTCGAATCGGCCTCGGTTTCACGGGAGATTCGATAGGGGGCACGAGCGAGGCTGCTATCGAAGCGCTTGACACCGATCCTGACGCCGTTACCATCACCCTTACAGTTAACCCGCGAGCGGGTGAAGAGACCGGCCATGTCACCGACATCCGATACGATCGATTCGATCCTTCTGCCGACGGACGGCAGCGACGGCGCGCTCGCGGGGGCGAGACACGGCGTCGATCTCGCCGCGACAGCCGACGCGACCGTTCACGTCCTGTCGGTCATCGAGACGCCGGATATCGAGGGCCTCACGTCCGTTCTCGAGTCGGATGGGGAGGAACAGCGGGCGGCACTCGAGGCCGACGCCGAGTCGGCCGTCGAATCCGTCGCGACGATGGTACGGGACCGGAATCCGGACCTCGAGGTCACGACGGCGACCGAACGGGGGACGCCCTTCCGGGTCATCGACCGCTACGTCGACGCGAACGGGATCGACGCGGTCGCGATGGGGACGAAGGGCCGAACGGGCGTTAGACGCGTCGTCCTCGGGAGCGTCACCGAAAACGTCCTCCGGACCGTCGGCGTCCCGGTGCTCGTCGTGCCGCCTGCGGCGAGTGACTCGCGGCTGACCGAGGCCACCGTCGAGAACGTCCTCCTGCCGACGGACGGGAGCGACGGTGCGGCGGCCGCCGTCGACTGGGGGATCACGATCGCGACGGCCTTCGACGCGATGGTGCACGCGATCTACTCGGTCGATACGAGTCGGTTCCCGTCGCGGATGGACCCCGGCGAGCTGGTGGCCGAACTCGAGCGACCCGGCAAGGAGGCGCTCCAGGCGGTCCGCGAACGCGGGCGGGAGCATGGCCTCAGCCTCACGGGAACCGTCGCAACGGGGCCACCGGCGAGAGTCATCCTGGACTACGCCGACGACAACGAGATCGATCTCATCGCGATGGGGACCCACGGGCGCTCGGGGTTCGAACGCCACTTCCTCGGAAGCGTGACGGAAACCGTCGTCCGGAACGCCGAGTTGCCGGTGTTGTGCGTTCCGATGAGCGACGAGTGAGAGACGACCCGGCACCAATCCCGAATCGGCACCGTCCTCGATCGCCCCGTTTCGACGGTGCTCCCTCCGATCTGTGCCGAGGGGCGCGATAGAACTACGGTCACGGTATTATATCGCTCGACGGCGTGCAGACTCGTATGGGGGATCGACTCCTCGTTCCGTACGACGGTTCAGAACCGGCGAAAGACGCACTCGAGTACGCGTTCGAGACGTTTCCGGATGCGGACGTCGTCGCACTGTACGTCGTCCCGGTGCCGGAAGGCTACTGGGCGGCGTTCCAGAACCCCGAAGACCGGGTTCCCGCCGTCGACGCTGCCCGCGATACCGGACGCGATATCCTCGACGAAGCGGCCGACCTCGCCGCGGATCGGAGCCGCGATCTCGAGACCGAAATCGCGACCGGGAAACCCGACCACGAGATCGTCGATCTGGCGGCGTCGGAAGGATACGATACGATCGTCATCGGAAGCCACGGCAGAGAAGGAGTGTCACGGATCATGCTTGGCAGCGTGGCGGAAAACGTCGTCCGCCGATCGCCTATCCCCGTGGTCGTCGTCCGGCAGCGGTAACCCGACTCGAGGCGATGGTCGTCCCGAGCGTGCTCGGTCGGCCGTGTGCCGACGATCGGTGTCGCGTCCCGCGTTCGCCGCCCAGCACCGTCGGGAAGAACCCGAGAGTCGCGATTCGAGAACGCGTTCGGTTCCGTCTTTAGGTCGTCCGCCCTCGAAGAACAGGTATGGGGCCGGAGGAGATCGACGCCGATTCGGTGACCGGCCGCGTTCGCGAGACGAAGAGTGGATTCGACGTCTGGGGGTTCCTGCTGTTCTCCCACGGCTGGACGTGGTGCTGGTGGAGCGTTCCGATCGTCGCCGGCTGGCACGCCTTCGAGTTTCCGGGGATCGGCTTTCTCATCGTCGGCGGCCTCGGCGTCACGATCGGCGGCGTCGTGATGGCCTGGCGCGTCGGCGGTCGGACCGGACTCGCCGACCTGTGGGGACGGCTCGTCGGGGTACGGCTGATTCCGGGTCGCTGGGCCGTCGTGATGCTGGCGCTCTGGCCGGCGCTCGCGCTCGTCGGTGCCGCCGCCGCGATCGTCGTCGACGGGGCCACGCAGCCGCTGAGTGCGGCACCGTTGCTGGACCTCCTCGGCGATCCGATCGCCCTTCTGGGAACGCTGGCCGCAATCTTCCTGCTCGGGCCGTTCCACGAGGAGATCGGCTGGCGGGGCTACTGGCTCGACCGGCTCCAACTGCGCTGGAGCGCGCTGACCGCCAGCCTCGTCCTCGGCGTCGCGTGGGCAGCGTGGCACGCGCCGCTGTTCCTGATGGTCGGCTACTTCAGTAGCTGGGACTTCGCGCCGGACCCGGCGTGGTTCGCGTTCAACGTCATCGTCGGCGCAGTCCTGTACACCTGGTTGTTCAACAACGCGAACCGGAGCGTCCTCGCGGCGATCCTGTTTCACTTCGTCGGCAACGCCACGGGGCAACTCCTCGAGCTCTCGCCGCGGGCGGACGGCTACCAGACGGTGGCTACGACCGCGCTCGTCCTCGTCGTCCTGCTCTGGTGGGGGGCGAGGGACCTCCGACGCGGGCGGGAACGCCCGCTGCCGCCGTACTGATCGCCGCCGTGGACCCAGTCAGAGCGCGCTCACGACGTGCTCGCGCAGCGCCGCCGTCGCCAGCGAGCCGGTCACGTGTCCTTTCTCGAGGGTCGAAAGCGGCAGTCCCTCGTAGCTCGGTCGCTGCCGATCGAACTCGACGATCCGATCGTACCGCGCGAGCAGCGGATCGCAGTCGGCCGCGTCGACCGTTCTGAACGAGTCCTCGAAGTCGAGGATCTCCCGCAACCGATCCGGTCGCCCCCGCGCCGATTCGGCGGCCAGCTTGCGGTAGCTCGACGAGACGAACAGGTCGCCGAGCGCAGCACCGGCGAAGATGGGGACGTAGCGATCGACGGATTCGAAACAGACCCGGTGAAGGTTGATCGCCCAGCCGCCGAGGCTGATCCCCGACGCCACGACGGGGCCGTCGGTTCGCTGCCCCGCGTCCGCCGCGAGCGCCTCGACGAGCGCCGCCGACGCGGCGAGCATCCCGACGAAGTTCCCGAGGTCGCCCATCGCGCGAGCGTACGCCGCGCTCGAGCGGTCGTGAAACGGCGCTCTGACGGCGACGAGATTGGCCGGGACCTCCCGTTCGTGGCCGACGAACAGCCGCCGAAACGAGTTCGAACTGAATCGACCGAACTCGAACGGTCGTTCGCCGCTCCCGTGATGGTAGACGAGCGTCGGATACTCGGGACCGCGCCACTGCCAGGGGGCGTACGCGGCCCCGAAATCGCCGATCGGCGTTGCGACGGTCACGTCGTGCACGCCGGCGCGGGTGACATCGAGGTCAGCGTCGCGGACCGCCGCGTCGGCCGTGACGTCGACGATCGGCGGCGACTCGAGGCGTCGCATAAAGAATTTCGCGTCCCGAAGGAGCACTCCGCTGAGCCCGATCGTCCCGACGTCGACGGCTTCGTGGACGTTCATCGCGTTCGTGTACGATCGGGCGACTGGTAACAGTATCTACGATTCCCGGCCCGAACGACGATCCGCAGTCGATACCGGATCGCCGTCGGGGACCGCGGACGTCGTCGGATCGGCCGCGGAGCCGATCGATCGCAGGAACCGACCGAGCAACACGAGGCTCGACAGCGTCAGGACGCCGAAGACGGCGAGGACGGGCACGGGAACGAATTGCCCGTCGCGAAGCTGGAACGCAGCCATCGCCAGCACGGCAAGTCCCAAGGTCGCCGCCTTCACGAGGAGGACGGCGGTGAACGCGTACCCCCACGCCCGGCGCTTTCGAAGCCAGTACGCCGACAGCAGGAACGCTGGCACGATGATCCCCAGATCGAGCGAGTAGATGACCGACGTCGGCAGCGCTGCCTCGGCGACGCTCGGCGGCGTCGTCCCGGCAGCGATCGCTGGCAATACCTCCGCCAGCCACAGGAACGCCACCAGGACCGCCAGCAGCACCTGGAAGCCGACGTACGGCCGGACGGACAAGTCCCCGGCGGCCCGTTTCACTCCGGCGGCGTCGAGGCGGACGGTCCCGCCGACGAACGTGGCCAGCGTGAGCCACAGCAGCGTCGTGTAGACGAGGTACAACTCGTTGAACGCCGTCATGAACGCGTAGGAGGCGTAGGTGTACAGCAGGTAGCCGTCGACGCCGAGCCAGACGACGTAGCCCCGTAGCGACCCTCGAGCGGCGTAGTACAGCGCGACCGCAAAGACCGGGAGGGCGACGAACAGCGTCAACAGGTCCTGGCCGTAGACCTGCGGGAGAAGGACCGGCGCGTCACGGTAGAAGCCGGGCACGAACAGCCCGACCGTCGTCGCGACTCCCGTGAGGACGACCGTCAGGAGGGACGCGTGGACGTACGGCCGCGGGAGCGAGCCGTCGGCGCTGCTCACGGCCCACCACCTCGTCGCGTCTCCGATTCGTCGCTCGTCGCCACCGCACCCTCGCGGACCCTGGAACGGACGGGAAACGTATACATCGGTACTCACCGATTGATAGGTCGAGAGACGTAATAAAGAGCGATTTCCGTTCTCGACCGCCGAGAGCCCGGCGTTGTGGTTCCTCGATCCGGCAGTTCCGTCCGCGTCGCCGAATCAGTCCCCGCTGCCCCACGGGGAAAGCGGTGTCCCGGTCGTGATCCGATCGGCGGCGACGTACCTGTCGTGGGCGACGCAGACGGCGGTCGCGAGGACCGCGGCTCCGATCCCGGCGACCCCGACTGGTGCGATCAGGAGGGTCTCCGCGCCGGTGAGGTAGAGCAACGAGAGCGAGGCGACCGCGTTGAACGTCCCATGAAAGACCGTGGCGGCGAGGACGGACCGCGCACGGACGGTCAGGTACGTGAACACGGGCGAGGCGGCGACGGTCCAGACGGTCATCACGACGATACCGACGATCGGTGCCTCCGGGAAGTTGTGTCCCTGGAGGATTATCGGCGCGTGCCAGAGCCCCCAGACGACGCCCGTGACGGTCGACAGCCGCCAGAATCCAAGGGGAGCGAGTTCCGCCAGCAAGAGCCCGCGCCAGCCCAGTTCCTCGCCCAGCGCCGCCAGCGCGTTGATCGTGAGTCCCGCCAGGAGACCCTGCCCGACGAAGAGCACGATCGGGGGGACCGGAAGCGCCTCGAGGACGGCGATCGATTCCTCGATCTCGTCGGGCGAAAGCCCGAGATCGGCGAGGAAGACGGCGTACTCCGTCGTGAACGAGACGGTCGGAAGGGCGAGTCCGACGCCGATCGTCGCCGCGAGGAAGCCGACGGGAGCCAGCCAGGACAGGGCGATCCAGCGGAGGCGGCCGCGAGCGAGGCCACAGCCGGTTCGAACGGACTCCCCGGAGTACCGCTGGACGGCGATCGCGGCGATCGCCGGTGCCCACATGAACACGACGACGACGAGGACGGTACCGAGCAGCGACTGTAGTTCGATCCCGGAGACGAACAGTCCGACCGCGCCGGTCCACGAAATGCCGAACGCGAGCGCCAGAAACAGGCCTACTTTGCGACCGTCGACGGCTGTCGTCATGGCGGATACTGTGAACGCGATTGTCATAACTGTGAATAGTTTCGATCGGCCGGCTCGGTCGACGCCTCGTCCAGCGATCGTTCTCGGCGAATCAGGCGATCGCTGCGAATCCCTGCTACGCTACGGGAGTCGTCGGAAGGGTGAGTGTCACGACGAATTCGTCGGCGGGGAACCGGGCGAAACGCGACCTGTCCAGTCGCGACGGGAGACGAGATACGCGGCCAGCGCGCCGGTGACGATACCGACGGGGAGACCGCCGACGAGCATCGCCGTCGCGAGGCCGACCGCCTGCGTCCAGAGAACTGCCATCGCGAGTCCACCCCCGCCGACGAATCCGCCGATCGCCGCGACCGTCGCCCAGAAGCGCCGCGCCGTTCGTTCGGAGGGGCGGCCGGTCGCGGTACGTTCCTCCCGGTAGGTGAGGCCCAGGTACGTGAGCGGACTCAGAGCGATTCCGGCCACGAGTCCGGCAGGGAGCCCCAGCATCGCCGACGGCCAGACGGAGGGGGCGAGCGCTTCGGTGACGCCGATCCCGACCACGAGAAAGCCGAGGACGCCGACGAAGACACTTCCCACGATCTTGAGGACGGTGTTCATGAGTTATAGACGCCGGCTGAGAGTATATCTCCACCAGCCAGTTCTCGATTCCGGAGACTGTCCGGCTACCATCACCGTTCACGAGTGAAACGAAAAAATATCGCGTCTCCCGCCGGGTACAAGCGTGGACTCAGCTCGGCTGGCTTCCTATCGTCCTGGCTACGGGCAGTCACCAGCCGGTACGAACCCCGGATACGTGACCGGTGGCCGCCTCGAGACGATACCGTTTCCACACTCCGATCGGTACGATCTGACGAGGCAACCTGCGCAACGTTGATTTAGTATGCCATCCATACCATAATTCGTGGCCAGTGTGAAAAATGAAGATCTAACGTCCGAAAGATTGTACGAATGTATGCTATGTGGGATGCGAGCGAGGGCGCCCCGTTCGATGGGCTGTCCGAACTGCGGCGGCGAGATGCAGAATCTCAGCACTCCTCGAGAGTAATCCAGCACGCCGCGTCCGTCGAGCCCCTGAACGGCTCGTCACCGCCGATCGGCTCCGGCGGCGTCTGGCGGTCCCACCGGCCGGAGACGACGTGAACGTCGGAGGGATCGGGGACGGGCTGCTACGACGGACTCGATCGGGGCCTGTTCCGTCCCTCGATTCCGTCGAGAAAGACCCATGTCGAGATGTCAGTTCACGACAGTCAAACGTGTATCCCAACGTTCCCGACGGACGAGAATCGCTGGCTACGACTATTTCGGCTGTGTTTCGGCTACGGAGCAGGCACGTAGCTTCATACCGTTCGTGCTCCTACATTCCACGATGGATCGAATCGAGTACGTCTACACGGTCGGAATGGATGATCGAGAACTCGAGGAACACCTCACGCGTGCCGACACCGGTGTCCTCGGACTCGCAGCCGACGGGGACGCGTACGCGCTTCCCGTCGCCCACCACTACGAGGGCGAGACGCTGTACATCCGCCTCTCGACCGACGGCTCGAGCGCGAAGATGTCGTACCTCGAAGCGACGGACACTGCGAGTTACACCCTCTACGACGTCGATTCGGTCGGAAGATCCTGGAGCATCATCGCCACCGGACCGCTCCGGAAACTCACTGATCGAGAGCAAGCGCAGTTCGACGAGACGGCGGTCAACGAGTCGTTCCTCGAGCTTCGGATCTTCGACGAGGACGTCGACGCGGTAGCACTCGAGATCTACGAACTCGAGATCGAGTCGATTACCGGCCGGCGGACCGCCGATTGACGCGATCGGTCGGACAGCGCCACAGCAGTTCTGTGACCGATGACCGGCGGTGCTTCGGATCGCTTCGTGATTCGTGCCGAGGAGCGCTCGACGGCGGACGCAGCGAATCGAGGCCATCGATTTACGTCAGCGGTCGTCGCAGTGGGACGGTGACGGAGAGCGATGATTCGAAACGCCTTCACCACCGATACCGACTCGTCGATGCTGATCGACCGGTACGTACCCGAGTACGACGTCACGGCGATCCGGCACGCGGTCGTCGACGCCGATCCCGAGACGACGTACGAGGCGATGCTCACTGCCGACCTGCTGGACACCGGGCCGATCGTCCGTACCCTCGGACGGCTTCGAAACGCCCCGATGGCAGCCCTACGCTGGATTCGGGGTACATCCGGCGCGCCACCGCCCGAGCGGATGCGGTTCGCCGACGTTCCGGAGACCGACGAGTGGACGCTGCTCGCGGAAGCGCCCGGCGAGGAGTTCGTCTTCGGTGCCGTCGGGAAATTCTGGCGACCGGCGATCGAGTGGCGGCGGGTCGACCCGGAGGCGTTCGCGGCGTTCGACGAGGCGGGCTACGGGAAACTCGCGATCGGACTCTCCGTTCGACCGTACGGCGAGGGGCGGACGCTGCTGTCCTACGAGGCGCGCACGGCGACGACCGACGACCGCGCCCGCCGGAACTTCCGGCGATACTGGCGCGGGATCGGTCCGTTCGCGGGCTACCTGCTGTCCCGTGCACTCGAGCGCATCGCGGCCGACGCGGAGGCCCGAGCGAGCGAGGAATCAACGCACTCCAGTACCGAGGAGGGAAACCGAGGCCGCATGAACGGAACCGGTCGTCGAGTCGTCGCGACGGCCGCGCTCCTCCTCGCGGGTGCGTACCACGTCGCGATCCGTCCCTGGCACCGCCGCTGGGGGACGATCGAGGACGAGGCGCGAGCCCCGCTCCCGGGTGACGACCTCCTCCCGGACGCGACGGATCAGGTCACCCACGCGATCGAGATCGACGCTCCCGCCGAAGCGATCTGGCCGTGGCTCGTCCAGATCGGACAGGGTCGCGGCGGCTTCTACAGCTACGATTGGCTCGAGCGGGCCGTCGGTGCCGACATTCACAACGTCGATCGGATTATTCCGGAGCTCCAGGACCTCGAGGAGGGAGACGTCGTGAGGTTAGCGCCGGAGGACTATCCAGTCTCCGCGCCCGAGTCCGCACCGGAGGTCGCCCGTCTCGACCCCGAGCGCGCGCTCGTCCTCAGGCCGCCCGGCGACCCGCCGGCGTGGACGTGGGCGTTCGTCCTCGAGCCGACCGACGCGGACACGACGCGACTGCTCGCTCGCACGCGGTCGAACCCACGTCGGTCGTCGATCGCCCGGGCGATCGACTCCCTCTTCTGGGAACCGGCCCACTTCGTCATGGAGCGGAAGATGCTCCACGGGATCAAACGTCGTGCCGAACGGGCCGAACGGACGGCGGCGTCCTCGACGATCTGACGGCTCCGTCGGGACGTTCCCGCGGCATCATCCGGGCAAAAACAGGTTCAGAATCGCGACGACGATCCCCGCGAGTCCCATTCGGATACCGGCGACGATCCAGTTCTGCTTCGATATCGAGCCGAGATAGGCGCCGAATACGAATAACACGGTGACGCCGACGGCGATGGCAAGCAGCGTCGCTTCGAGCATGGAGAGGACGGGACCCTGAGCGAGAAACGGGACCAGCGGCAGGAGGATACCGATGAGCGGGCCGATGCCGCTCGCGACCGCGTTGATCTTGCGAGCGCCCGCCCGCCGCTGCTGGACGGCCGTGTCCTCGAGATCGGTCAGCATCGCTCGCTCGAGCGCCATCAGTTCGGCCTGTTTCTCGGCGCGCTCGATCTCCCAGACGCTCCAGACGCCGGAGGTCCCGAGACCGACGGCCGCACCGAGGCCGATCGTGATCACGGTGAGTCCGTCCGCGATGCCCGACAGGTACGCGCCGACGACGACCCCGATGCTCGTCAGCGTCCCGTCGAACCCGTTGGAGATGAAGTACCGCCGCGAGATCGATCTGACCTCCTCGTCCGCGAGCAGCCCGCGGACGGACTCGAGGCGGTCGCGAAGCGAAGGCACGTCGGTCACCGGCTCACCGGTCCTGTGGCGTTTCGATCTGTTCGACGACTCGGTCGCCACAGACGACCTGATCGATCGAGTGTACCGTCCCGCCGAGGTCGGTGACGGACTCCTCGAGCGCGTCCGCATCGATACCGTCCCCTTCGATCGTGAGCTTGAGGTTCTGGACGTCGCGGTCGGTCTCGACCAGGACGACGTTGACGCCGTCGACGCCCGGACAGTCGCCGGTGACGGCGGCGAGCTCGAGGATATCCGGGTCCTGTGGCTTCATCACGTCGAGGACGAGCCGTCGAATCGATGGTGACATACCCCGTATTGGCAGGCGATGCCCTTAGTGACGGCGGACGCTCCGTCCGCGACGCCGACTCTCGGACGTCCAGCGCTCGGCCGTTCGCGCCACCGGACCAGTTCGATGCGCCGTCTCGCGTTCGTCCCTCCGTCGGACCGATCGAACTCGCCGTCCAGTGTGACGGGTCCGTCGTGGTGGCCGGCCGCTCACCGCTCGAGTCGCCTGACGAGCGCGGCGACCGCGAGGTACGCGGGGAGGCAGACGACGAGCACGGCGGCAATGAGCCCCCAATCCGCCACACCGAGGGGGACCGTTCCGAAGTACCGATTGAGCGGCGTGTAAAGCACCGCGAGCTGGAGTGCGATCGAGCCGGCGACGGCGACCGCGAGCCACGGGTTCGACAGCATCGGCGTCTCGCGCAGCCAGCGGATCACGTAGAGCTTCACGAACTCGAGGAAGACGAACCCCGTGAACACCATCGTCATCGCGTACGCCGTGACCTCGGCGGCCCCCTCGAGCGTGACGAACATGAACGCGAGCATGACGACCGTGGTGACGGCACCGGTCCCGCCGATCAGCCCGAGCATCGGCCGGCCGATGATCCCCCGGTCGGGATCGCGGGGGGGTCGCTCCATCACGTCGTCGCTCACCGGATCGGCCCCCAGCGCCAGCGCCGGCAAGCCGTCGGTCAGCAGGTTGATCCACAGCAACTGCACGGCCGGCAGGATGAGGTAGCCCGAGAGCGAGGCGAGGAAGACGATCGAGACCTCGGCGACGTTCGCGCTCAGGAGGTAGGCGACGAACTTCCAGATGTTGTCGAAGATCCCTCGCCCGCGTTCGACGGCGCGTTCGATCGTCGCGTAGTCGTCGTCCAGCAGAACGATGTCCGAGGCCTGTCTGGCGACCTCCGTCCCGCGGATCCCCATCGCCACACCGACGTCGGCGTTTTTCAGCGCCGGCGCGTCGTTGACGCCGTCGCCCGTCATCGCGACGTCGTTTCCCCGCTTCTGTAAGGCCTGCAGGATTCGAACCTTGTGCTCCGGCGACGTTCGCGCGAAGACGTCGACGGAGTCGACCCGCTCCCGAAGCGTTTCGTCGTCCATTCGTTCGATCTCTCCGCCCTCGAGCACGGCGGTCCCGATCCCCAGCGAGTCGGCGATCGCCCGCGCGGTCCGGACGTTGTCGCCGGTCACCATTTTCACCCCGATCCCCGCGCGCTTCGTCTGGGCGATCGCGTCGGCGACCTCCTCGCGGGGCGGATCGATCATCCCGGTCAGCCCCACGAACGTCAGCCCGCCGGCGAGGTCGTCGGCGTCGGCGACCGCCTCGCGGTAGGCCATCGCCAGTACGCGGAGTGCGTCGTCGCCGAACGCCCGAACCGTCGTCTCGACGCGCTCGCGACGCTCGTCGGTCAGGGGTTTCGGCCCGTCCGCGGTCAGGATCCGATCGCAGTGCTCGACGACGACCTCCGGCGCGCCCTTGACGTAGCCGACGTCGTCGTGGACGGTCCCCATCCACTTGCGCTCCGAGGAGAACGGCACCTCGCCGGTCCGCGGGTTCGATTCCCGAAGCCCGTCGACGTCGAGTCCGCGACGGTCCGCGGCCGCGAGCAGGGCCTGCTCGGTCGGATCGCCGTCCTCGAGCGTCGAATCGTTACAGAGCGCGCCGATCTCGAGGAGGAGTTCCTCACGGTCGCCGACGTCGTTCCCACCGACCTCGTCCCCGTCGGTCTCGCCCGAGCCGAAGTCGACGACCGCGTCGTTGACCCAGAGTCTGCTGACGGTCATCTGTCCCTGGGTGAGCGTGCCCGTCTTGTCGGTACAGACGACGTCGACGGCGCCAAGCGCCTCGACCGCTGGAAGCCGACGGACGAGCGCGTTCTCTTCGGACATCTTCCGGACGCCGAGCGCGAGCGTGAGCGTGACCACGGCCGGCAGCCCCTCGGGAATCGCGGCCACGGCGAGCGACACCGCCGTCAGGGCGGCCTGAACTGCGGGCGTGCCCCGAAAGAGCAACAGCGGCGCGACCAGCGCCGAGAGGACGAGGACGCCGACCCCGAGGTTTCGGCCGAGGACGTCGAGTTCGTCCTGCAGGGGGGTCCGCGTCTCCTCGGTTGCGGCGAGTTCCCGGGCGATTTCGCCGACCTCGGTCTCCATTCCCGTCTCGGTGACGACGGCGACGCCTTTGCCGCGAGTGACGCTCGTCCCCTTGTAGACCATACTCGCTCGCTCCGCGAGCGGCGTCTCCGTTGCGACCGGTGCCGTCGACTTCGAGACCGGGACGCTCTCACCCGTCAACGACGCCTCGTCGACCTCGAGATCGGACGTCTCGAGCAACCGGCCGTCCGCGGGAACGACATCGCCGCCGCGGAGGACGACGACGTCGCCGGGGACCAGTTCCGTCGCGTCCACCGTTCGCGTCTCGCCGTCGCGTCGAACCGTCGCCGTCGGCGCGGCCAACTCCCTGAGCGACTCGAGGCTCCGTTCGGCCCGGTAGTCCTGAACGAAGCCGAAGAGCCCGTTCGCCACGACGATGATCACGATCAAGATCGCGTCGACGGCGTGGCCAGCCCAGATCGAGAGGGCGGCCGCGGCCAGCAACACCCAGATCAGGGCGCTATTGAACTGCGCGAGGAAGATGTCGACCGGCGACCGGCCGCCGCCCCGAACGATGTCGTTCTCGCCGTGTTCCGCTCGTCGCCGACGCACCTCGTCGCTCGTCAGTCCGTCGGGTCGCGACTCGAGGGATTCCGTGACGCGTTCGACCTCGAGTTCGTGTGGCTTCCCGGACACGACCCGGAGTTTATTCTGGATCCCTATAGATGTACGCGACGGTCGAACGATTGAATCGCACGAGAGCCGCCATCTGCGACGGTGGGACTGAATTTCTATACCAGTGGGACGTAGCAGCGTTTTTATACAATGCGGCGGCGAATCGTCGGCCGAATGGACTCGCTTGAAATCGGACTCAGGTTGCTCGCCGGTATCGGGCTCATCCTGGCGAACGCCTTCTTCGTCGCGATCGAGTTCGCGCTCACTCGTGTCCGTCAGTATCCCGAGTCGGCGTTCGACGAACCGGGGCTACGGCGGGCCTGGGAGATGACGAACGAACTCGAGATCTATCTGACCAGCTGTCAGGTGGGGATCAGCGGGACGAGCATCGCGGTCGGAATCGTCGCCGAACCGGCCCTCGCGACGATCATCCGTCCCGTCTTCGAGAACACCGCACTCGCCTCCGCGGGTGCAGGTGCCGTCCTCGCGTTCGTCATCATCAACCTCCTCCATCTCACCCACGGCGAACAGACGCCGACCTACCTCGGCGTCGAACGAACGAAGTTCGTCGCGAGGTACGGAGCCACGCCGCTGTACTGGTTCGCAAAACTCCTCTCGCCCGTGATCTGGTTCGGAGACGCCGTCGCGAAGTGGACGCTACACCGGTTCGGGATCGAGATGACCGGCGCGTGGCTCGAGACCGAAACGGAGATCATCGAGACGCGGGCCGAACTCCGGAATCGCCTGGCGTCGATCCTCGAGCGGGGCGACGTTCCCGACGACCGCCGGGAGGAGATCATCAACGCGTTCACCGTCGGCGAGCGGCCGGTCGAAGACGAGATGACCGCCGTCGAGGACGTCACGTTTCTCTCGACGAGCGCGTCGGTCGCGGAGAACATCGATCGGATCGGGTCGAGTCCCCACACCCGGTTTCCCCTGATCGGCGAGACGCCAGCGGCGTTCGAGGGGATCGTCTACGCCCCGACGGTCGTCGACCGGATCGACGACCTGCGGAACGGCGACGTGTCGTTCGCGGACATCGCGACGCCGCCGGTGACGCTCCCCGCCGACATGCACGTCAGCGACGCGATCGACGAACTGCAGGCGGCACAGCAGGAACTCGCACTCGTCGAAGCCGACGGCAACGTCGTCGGTCTGCTGACGGCGACCGACGCCCTCGAGGCGCTGGTCGGTGCGTTCGAGGATCCGCTCGATGCGAACGACGGGGGACTGGGGGGACGGCCGTGACGCCGACGCAGTCTCCTCTCGAGCGTGTGCGCGTCGAGCGGCATTCGATCCGCGGCCGCGTCCGGCGGGTCACCGCCGTATTTGTGTCCGGTGTCCGAAGGCGACGTATGGACGAGCAACCGATCGCGTGTCGCGTCGCCGACAGATGAGGGGCTACTATCTCCGATATCTGCAGGTGCTGGTCCGGTTCTTTCCCATCGCGATCGCGTTTCTGCGGGACCGACGGCGGTTCCTGCTGTTCGGGCCGTCGCGGCACGTCTCGGCCGACGTTCACCGCGACCGCGCCGACCGGCTCACCGAGACGATGCTCGAGCTCGGGCCGGCGTTCATCAAAGTCGGACAGGTGCTGTCGACGCGACCCGACATCGTCCCGCCGACGTACGTCGAGGCGTTCGCGACGTTACAAGACGAGGTCCCCGAGGACGCGGGCGGGGACCCGCTGACGGTCGTCGAATCGGCACTCGGCGACGACCTCGATCTCGACACCCTCGAGCCGGTCGCCGGCGGGTCGCTCGCGTTCGTCTACACCGTCGACTACGATGGCGAGCGGATCGCACTGAAGGTTCAACGCCCCGGTCTCGCCGCGATAATCGAGCGCGACCTGCGGGTCATCAGGGGGTTCGTACCCTTGCTCGTGACGTTCGCCGACGAGCGCCAGCGGTATTCGATCGAGAACGTCGCCGACGACTTCGAGGAGATCATCCTCGAGGAACTGGACTTCGAGCGCGAGGCCGAGATCATGACGACGATCGCGGACAACTTCGCGGACGACGAGCGAATCGTCGTCCCCACCGTGTACCACGAGCTCTGTTCGGACCGCGTCGTCGCGATGGAGCACGTCGACGGCGAGAAGATCACCGACGACGACGCGCTCGCCGACGTGGGCATCGAACCCACCGAGATGGCGACGCTGATCGCCCGCACGTACCTGAAGATGGGCCTCGTCGACGGCGTCTTCCACGCGGATCCACACCCCGGCAACCTCGCAGTGACCGACGACGGCCGACTCGCGATCTACGATTACGGCATGAGCCAGCGGCTCACGCAACAGGAACAGGACGATATCACAAGCCTCTACCGGACCCTCGTTCGCCGCGACATCGACGGCCTGTTGAACACGCTGATCGCGCTCGACGTGCTCGATCGGTCGGTCGATCGGGTCGCCGTCCGGCGGGTCCTCGAGCTGGTCATCGAGAACCTCGAGGGGAAATCGGAGATCTCCTGGCGGGAGATCATCACGGAGCTGTTCGCGACGCTTCACGAGTTCCCGTTTCGGATTCCGCCGAACGTCATGTTACTCGTGCGAGTCGGGACGGTCGGCGAGGGCGTCTGTCGAACCCTCGACCCCGAGTTCGACTTCATCGCCGCCACGCGGTCGTTCCTCGTCGAGCAGGGCGTCATCGAAAGCGAGATCGAAGCGCTCCTCGAGGACGTCCGGACCGACCTCCGGGCATCGGCACCCGTACTGGCGCGTGCCCCGGCGCGGTTCGATACCGTCTTCGGCCAGCTCGAGCGGGGCGAACTCGTCGTCAGGACCGACCCCATCGAGCCGACGAACGGTGGGGTCGCCGGGGCCGGGGACGCGATCATCGCCGGTGCCCTGATCGTCGCCACCGCCGTCCTGACGTTTCACGAACAGCCCCTCGAGGTCGCGAGCGCGGTGCTGGCGGTCGCGTTCCTCGGGCGATACGTCCGTCGGTAGCAGTGCCGGCGGTCGTCCGTCCGCTCACCGAACGGCGCTACGGGCCGTCTCCGTCACGACGCGACGACGACCCCGCGACTCCCGTCGCGCGTTCCCCGAGTCCGGTGACCCGGAGGATGGACGGTAACAACGTTCCCTGGACGAGCGCGCCGATGATCGCGACGCCGAAGACGACGGCCTGAACGAACTCGCGGTGGGGGACCCACGGCGGGAGTCCGAGCGCCAGCGCGATCGGAACGACGGTGTGCAACCCGCCCGAGACGAGGACGTGCTGGTAGCTGCGGGGCAGCGGCCTCGAGACGATGCCGTTGACCGCCCCGACGAGGACGTAGACGACCACGGCCCGGACGAGCAACACGAACGCTGCGACGAGCAGCGCCGCCGGCAGGTAGACGGTGAGCGTGTCGATCGGAACCTGGGCCCCGATGAGTACGTAAACGACCGTCGACAGCAGGAACGCGCCGCCCGCCCAGATATCGCGCACGAACTCGAGCGCGTCGCGGCCGATACCGTCGTCGGCGTCCAGTTCCACGAACGCTCCCGCCCCGACCGTCGCGAGGATGCCGCTCACGCCGACGCTCTCGGCGAGGACGTAGCTTCCGTACGCGACCAACGCCGTGACCAGCAGGATCGCCATCCGCTCGGGGAGCCGGCGGACGAACCGCGTGGTCCCGTATCCGAGGACGCACCCGAGAAGGAACCCGCCGAGGCCGACGACGAGGAGGTCCGTGACAACGAACGCGGCGATCTCGAGCCCCGACATCGGCTCCGACTCCGCGGCGAGGAGCGCGAGTATCAGGTCGACGATGACGATCGCGACGCCGTCGTTGAACAGGCTCTCGCTGTCGATGACGACCGCCAACCGTTCGGGCGCGTCCAGTTCCTCGAACACCGAGAGGACGGCGACAGGATCGGTCGGAACGAGTATCGCGGCGAGTAACAGCGACACCCCGATCGACAGCCCGAACACGACGTTGATGATCGGTCCCAGCAGCACGACCGCCAGCGGGATTCCGAGGACGACCAGCGTTAGCGGCACGGCCAGGTTCTCGCGCAGCGCCGTTCGGTCGAGTTCCATAACCCCGTCGAACAGGATCGTCGGTAGGACGAGCCCCACGATGACGTCGGTCGAGAGCTGAATGCCGACATCGACGCGCAGCAGCGAGATCACGACGCCGACCAGAATGAGGAGTACCGAGTACGGCACGTCGAGCCAGGCGTCGACGACGACTCTGAGCCCCAACGCGAGCGCGAGCAGGGCACACACTCGGACGAGGATCTCGAGAACGGCAGTCATGAGCTAGTACCGAGAGTCGATACGGGAGACGATGTGACCGTGACTACGATCCCTCCGCCGTCGATTCACGAACCGTCAGGACGGGGACCGGAGCCGTTCGAACGAGGTGCTCGGTGACGCTGCCGAGCACGTACCGATCGAAGCCCGTCCGGCCGTGGGTCCCGACGACCACGAGGTCGATGTCCTGCTCCTCGATGTGCGAGCGGATCGCCCTGGCGACCGACGGCCCGTACACGACCGTTTCGTCGGTTGGCTCGACGCCGCGGGTTTTTGCGACCGACGACGCCTCGTCGAGGATCTCGTCCGCGGCCTCCTCGAGCATCGACGTCTTGAGATCCGATCGGACGTCGACGCCGACGCTGACGACGTCGACGACCGTGAGGAGGGAAAGCGCCGCGCCAGTCGTACTCGCGACGTCGACGCTCATCTCGAGTGCGGCTCTCGCACACTCGCTTCCGTCGGTCGGGGCCAGCACGCGTTGGGAGGGATACGTGAACTCGATTTCAGCGTCCGGCCGAAGCGTCAGCACGGGGCCGTCCGCCCGTCTGACGACTCGCTCGGTGGTACTACCCAGCAGGAACCGCTCGAGTCCCCGGCGGCCGTGGGTCGGCATGACGGTGAGATCGATGTCGTGCGACGCTGCGTAGTCGATGATCTCCTGGTACGGATCTCCGGACTCGACCTCGGTGACCGTCTCGACCCCGCGTTCCGCCGCGCGGTCGGCGGCATCACGGACGATTCGTTCGCCCTGCGCCTCGAGGGCGTCGACGACGTCTCCGTCCATCTGAAACGGGCTATACAGCGCCGTGTCCGGTACGTTGAGGACGTGTACCGTCGACCCGTGTTCGGCGGCGAGATCGAGGGCGTAATCGAGCGCGACGGCCGCCCCGTCACTGCCGTCGGTGGGAAAGAGGAGGCGATCGAACATCGTGTCCGTCGCGGGTGCGGTCATGCTCGGACCCCTCCCGTCCCGTTCCGGAGGTCGCGTCCGATTCCTGCCCGTACCGATCGTCCGTCGGTCTCATAGCGTTCCATGCGTGTCCGATACGCGGGAAAGCGGAATAAACGGGAGGGGAAGTCTCGAAAGCGCGGAACGACCGATTCACGGGTGCGTTCCGGCTCCGTCACGGTCATCGGCGCGCTCGGCTCAGCGATGCTGACCGATCTCGGCTTCGTGGAGTTCGTCCTCGGCCTCCCACGTTCGCGGTCGGACCGTGACGACCACCGCGAGGAGGTAGCACGCGGCGACCACGGCGGTGACGGCGAGCCCCGGAATCTCGCCAACGGCGGCGCTTTCGGGCCACGGCCGGCTGGCGAACGCGGTGACCCGGGTGACCCAGGCGCCCAGAATAATGGTGTACAGGATCATATAGATCCGCCGAAGGCGGTGGGCGATCGCCTCTTCGGTGGTGATCTTGATCGTCGGGCGTCGGTAGTCCTGGCTCAACGTCTCGCGCCACCCCGGATCCTCGAGGCCGGCCGAGGGGTCGAGTCCGTACGCGAAGACGTTCTTCTGGAGCGTCCTGACGCGTCCCCGCCAGATGTCGTACCCGCGGTAGCGACGGGCCTCGATGACCAGAAACGCGGTCACCGCCGCCGCACCCAGCAACACGACGTAGTGGGGATTGGTCCGGCTCGAGAACGACCACGTCAGGATGGCGCTCATCACGACGATCGCCCAGTAGGTCGTCTGATCGAGCCGTTCGCGCCAGAACTGCATCCGGTGGATCTCGCCGCGGTAGAGGTGTGCCAGGGCCGAACTCGGCCCCATGTCCGCCTCCAGGAGCCCCTGCCCGATCTCGCGGTGGTCGGTATCGGTCGGATCGACGTCTTTTGTCGACTCTCTGTCCATCGCGATCGAAAGTACTCGAGCGACGAGGAAAAGCGGGCCGAACTCCGCCGCGTGGCACCCGTTCGACCCGCCGTCTGTCGCACCTGCTCGCTACCCGACTACCGCCGGAAACACGTCGTCTCGGGACCCTTCGGCCGTGCAGTGTTGTCAGTCACGACGCCCGTCGACGAGGCGAGAGCACGGATCCCGATGGACCCGACGGCTATCCCGTCGGCCGGGTCCGGGCGGGGCTCGACAACAGCGAGTCGAACACCGTTCGGTGAGCCCGCCGGAGGTGCTGATGGAACGTCGGCGGGGCGATCTCCAGCGATTCGGCGACGTCTTCGCCGGACGCGTTGCGGGGCCACTCGTAGTAGCCCGCGTGATACGCGGCCTCGAGAACCGCCCGCTGGCGGTCGGTGAGATCGGCCGCTAGCACGTCGCGGACCCGCTCGTTCGTGTCGGTCTGGAGGTGGCGTTGTGTCAGCAGGTCCGCCTCGGGATACGCGTCTTGGACGGTATCGACGACCCGTCGGACGTCCGTCCCCGGCGCCACGTGAAGCGTCATCCGGTAGTCGCCGTCCTCGATGGCGGTGGTCTCGACGGACCCGCCCAGCGACGCGACCGTCGATAGGACCGGGGGCTCGGAGAGTCGAAGTTCGAACGCCGTCTCGTCGCCGTCGGTCCGGTAGGTCACGCCCACCCAGTGTGAAACCGTTTCGACGAGGGCCTCGAGCCCGCCGATCGCGTCCGGGGTTACGCTCCCGTAGACGAGGTACTCGTCGTCCTCGATGGGGACCGCGTGGTCGAGCGTGATGGTCCCGGTAGACGGTCCGTCGACGCCGAGTGCGGCAAAGACGTCCTGAATTCGAAACCGGAGTTCGACGACGGTATCGCTCATCAGGGCTCGTTTGCGTTCGGCCGACGCGATGGCGTGGCCGACGACCTCCCCGAGCTGACTGATCACGTCCCGCTCGCGACCCTCGAACGCCCTGGGTCGCTCAGCGTAGACGTTCAACACGCCGTAGACGGTATCCTCGTGGACGATCGGGATCGCAGCCGACGAACGGAAGCCGTACGCCTCGATGTGGCTCCGCCAGGGATCATGTCTCTCGTCGGCGCGGATGTCCTGCGTGGTCTGAATCTCGCGCTCCAAGATGGCCCGTCCCGTCGGGCCCTTGCTGCGGTCGTCGTCCGGATCGACGGAGATAGAGATGCCGTCGAGATAGCCGTCCACACCGGCTTCGGTCCGTTTGACTACGGTTTGGGAGGAGACATCGACGTCGCCGATCCAGGCGAACAGATACGACTCCGTCGCGGCCAAGTGCTCGCAGACGACCCGCTCGATCTCCGCTCGAGTCGACTGTTCGGTGACCGCGTCGATGATCCCCCGAACGACGTCGTTGAGGTTGTTCAGCGCCTCGAGTTGCTCGCGCTGGCGGCGCAGCCGGAGCTCCGTCTCTCGTCGCTCGGTCACGTCTCGCGCGATCGTCACGAATCCCGCGAGTTCGCCGTCGTCGGCGCGAATCGCCTCGATGGTGACGGTCGTCCGGATCGTCGAATCGTCCGCCCGAACGCGCCATTCGTCGGTTTCGACGGCGCCCGTTTCCGCGGCCGTTTCGAGCGTCGTCTCGGGGACCGTTGCCCGCCGGTCTGCCGCGGCATAGAACGTCGAGACGTGTTCGCCCAGCGCGTCGTCGGTCGCGTAGCCCGTGATTCGTTCGGCACCCGCGTTCCAGGTGCGGACGCGGCCGCTCGGATCGAGCAGACAGATCGCGTACTCCTCGACCCCATCGACGAGCGATCGGAACTGCGTCCGGTCTCCAGCCGCGAGCGAGGACCCGGTAGTCGGCCGCCGGGGACGCCACCACACGCGGGCGCTCGCGCCAACGCTCTTCGTCTCGAGTTCGCCGTGTTCGACGAGTCGTTCGAGGCGCTCGTACGTGCTGCGGCGACCGACGTCGAGGTCGTCCGCGAGTTCCCTGGTCGTCCGCGGCGTCCCGGAGCCGTCGAAGAGGGCGAGGGTCTCTCGAAGCGTGTCCGTCAACGACTGGGCTGTCATTACAGCGGACTAGTGGCCCAGGACCCTTAACCCTCCGCCGGCGGAGGCAGTCCGACGACGGTTCGGTTTTTCGAGCCCGGCGGCCAGGGCACGAACGGTCGATACCGCAGCATCGTCGGTCAGTTAGCCACAGGAACCCTACGTAGTTTTACTGTACCCTTACGGCCGACGGATTCTGAGTACCGAATAGGTTGACCGTCCCGGTCAATCGGAGTGTCCCGCAGATGTGCCACCCTACACACGCATCGCCCGATGCGAACGACCTGACCGAAAGCGATCGGTATCGGCTGCTCAGTAGCGAACGACGCAGGATAACGCTCGATGTGCTGGTGGGGCAAGAGCCCCCGATCGAACTGACCGAGTTGGCGACCGGGATCGCAGCACGCGAAAACGGCGCGGAGGCGATCGACGACGAGATCGTCGCATACGTGGCGTGTTCGCTCCACCACGTCCATCTTCCCGTCATCGACGAGTTCGGTCTCATCGATTACGCGCCGGACGCGAACCGTATCAGGTCGTGTCCGACCCGGCTCGACGTTCGGATCGAGCACTAGCCGATCGGACGGTCACATCGAAGGACACGCTCGAGTCGGCGTCGAGCGGACGGTCGTTGACACAAGGGAAGTGGCGCCGGCCCGCGTTCGATGGGGCGCAAGACGCCGGCCGCGGGTCGATCGAGCCGGCTCGCGTCCGCGTGCGAGAAACCGCCAGCTGTCGTCCTACCACTCCCGTTCCAGTCCCTCGAGCAGTCGGTCGACATCGCTGGCGGTGTTGACGGCGTGGACGGACGCTCGAACCGCGTTCGGCTGCGGGAGCGCACGAACGACGATCCCGGCGGCGGCCAGACGCTCGACCGTCGCCGCCGGATCGTCGACGTCGATCGTCACGAGCCCCGACTCCGGCGTCGACGGACTGCGCAGGCGGTCGGCGGGGACCCCATCCGCTAGCCGGCCGGCGAGCTGGCGGACGCGATCTTCGATCCGGTCGATTCCGACTTCGTCAATCGCGTCGATCGCCTCCCGGAGCGCGACGTGCGGTGCCGGATTCGCCGACCCGACTTCGAACCGGCGCGCACCAGCAGCGTACTCGTAGGGGTCGGCGGTCGGCGTCTCGACGCTCCGGTAACCGACTGTTCGCGGCTCGAGACCCTCGGCGACGTCTCGATCGACGGAGAGGAAGCCCCCGCCCCACAGCCCTAACAGCCACTTGTGGCCGGCGGCGGCGACCGCGTCAGCGCCCCATTCTTTGACGTCCATCGGCAGCTGTCCGGGGACCTGCACGGCATCGACGAGCGTGAACGTGCCCGTCTCGTGGGCGATGTCGACCAGCTTCGCCACCGGCAGTCGCGTTCCGTGGGTCCACGTGACTGCGCTGAAGCAGGCGAGTCTGGCGTCCGCGACGGCCTCGGCGAACCGCTCGAGATCGATTCGGCCGGCGTCGGTCTCGACGACGCGAACCTCGACGCCCTCCCGCTCGAGTCGCTGCCAGGGGAGTATTCCAGCGGGGTGTTCGAGGGCCGTTCGGACGACGACGTCGCCGGGCTCCCAGTCGATCGCGTTCGCGACGGCGTTGATCCCGGCCGTCGTGCTCTCGGTGAGCGCGACCTCGTCCGGGTTGGCCCCGACGAACGACGCGACCCGCGCTCGAGTGCGGTCGAACGCGCGAAACGCCGTCTCGTAGGGGTCGTCCCCGATCGGCGACTCGTACTCGTGTTCGCGGACGAACTCGTCGGCGGCGTCGACGACGTACTTCGGGCTCGGGCCGTGGGCACCGAAGTTGAGATAGGTTCCCTCCTGTAGGGCGGGAATATCCGCCCGAAGTTCGGCCGGCGTCATCGTCGTACTCGGTTGCATACGGTACCCTACGGACGCAGTAGATAATACTCTTGGGAATACTATGAAATACTGTCGCCGGCCGACCCGGGCGAGCGGTTCGTCGACGAGCGGCGGACATCGGGCCCGCCGTCCGAGAACCGATCGACAGACGCGGTCCAACGAGTTGCATCGTCGAAAGCGTATCCGCGCTCCCATTTCGAGCTGGCTGTCGACGAAGCAGTCGATTCCGTCGAAGCGGTTCGTGACGTCCGCGAGCGACTATGAAACACCACGGGGCAAAACGTCCGCAGGATCTCGTCCGAAGACGGTCGTTTCTCGAGAGCGATCGTCGGCAGTGGCCGCTCGAGTTCGCGTGCTACGAATTGGGGTCGGCACACAAACACTCGTGACTCTGCGAAGAGCGACCGATGACGAAGGCGTGGATTTCGCTGGCAAGCTCGTCCATCGTCTGGGCTCGTTCCGCCGAGGCGAGACCGTCCTGGTAGTACGTTTTCGCTCGATGATCGCGCCAGAGGTCGGCGAGCTCCTCGGCCGTAGATTCGGCAACGATGCCGACTGCAGCTGCCTCTCGGTATACGCCCGGATGCGTTCCAGGAAGATCGTTCGGTTCCATCGTTCCATGCTCGAGGAGTCGGAACTCGACCGTCCGCTCGATCGCGACAAACGAGGCTTCGATGACGAGCGTGTAGTATCCGGCGTCGTGCAGGGCTTCGGCACCGGCGAGCAACCGACAGGCCTTCCGCAACTGGAGGAGCGCTGCGTCTTCCACCTCGAGTCCGGATTCGATGTCTGCCGGTCGCCGGTCGAACGCCGCCTGTGCGTTGTCGATGAGCCGTTCGATTCGCGTACTACTCATCGGTGATCACGGCCTTCCGGATGGATTGGAATCGATCACCGCCGTACACCGTCACGCCCTCCGTGAAGATTTGACGAAGCTTCGGGCCCGCTCGCCGTGCACTCTCCGCGGATTCGACGTACGGCTCGAACTCGAACCGATCGCCGTCGAATCGCTGCTCGCGGAGGTCGGCGACGACGTCCGTAACGACGCGTCGGGCACTCGTCCGATCGCCGTCGACGACGACGAACAGATCGATGTCGCTCCGCCGGTCGGCGTCGCCTCGAGCGACGCTTCCGAATACGACGACGCCGAGCACGTCGTCGATGTCGTCCGCCTCCCTACCTCCCTCTCGGACGTGGGTGACGAAGGCTCGAATCGGCTCGCGGAACTCGGACTGCTCGATGGCGAGTATCGGATCGTCTTTCCGTAGTCGGTCCGGGTTAATCGAGACGTAGTTTCGTTGTGGGGTCTCTCGGATCCGAACGGCACCGATACTCTCGAGGAGGTCGACCGCCCGCCACACCGTCGATCGAGTGACGCCCGTCGCATCGACGAGTTCGGGGATCGTAAACTCGGTCTCGTGGGCGTCCACCAGGAGGCGGAGGATGTCGTCTGCGACGCCGATGCGGAAGACGTCCGTCTCTGCACTTGGATAGGCGTCGATGCAGACCGCTATTTCTCGTTTCGCCATTTCAGACACTGTCTGATTTTGTGCAACAGCGGATAAATAACTAGCGGCGGCAGCTGCTGGAGTACCGTCGCACGCTCGTTCAATCGTCTCCTCGAGCGTGTATTTTCGGGGAGACACGACGGTTCCGATTGCTTCGTTCAAACGACGAAACTCGTCGGACGAATTTACGACGCTCGAAGTTCGGGAACCGACGGACGAATTTGATTTTAGAGTCTGGAACGGCAGAATCAGACGGATCGGACGAGGAAAATACAGCGGTGCTGCCGGGCAACGGAATGTCACACCCAACAACCGCTACGCGGATTCGGACGTATCGATGCCCAGGATCCGGTACAGGAGGCAGGTTCGGACGAGTGCGGTCCCGAGGAAAACGACGCCGATCACCAGCGCGACGCCACCGAGCGTGGTCCCGAACTCGAGCGCGCCGCCGAGGATCGCGATGCCGACGGCGGCCAGCACTGCGCCGGCGACCGCGCGGACGGTTCGGTCCGTCGAACCAATATTGTACTCCATATTCATAAATACACACAACCAGAAGTTAAGCGTTTCCCGGATTCCGAGTTCCGGGGAGTCACCCGGACGCGCCCGTCCCGTCGACCGCGGCCGCCCACAGTTCGGGGAGGTGTGCGTATATCGTCGCGTTCCCGACGAGCGCGTCGACGGTCGTGTACTCGTCGACGGCGTGGACGGTGTCCGTTCCGAGCGCGAACTCGACCGTCGGAATCCCGGCGGTTCGTAGTTTCTTCGCGTCGCCGCCGCCGGTCGCGCTCCGGCGGTACACCCGCTGGCCGGTCGCCGCTTCGGCGCTCGAGGCCACGGCCTCGACGAGCGGGCTCTCGACCGGTTCGGCGGTACCGACGCTCCAGGAGACGTCTGCGACCGTGATGCCCTCGCAGTCGGCGACGCACTCCCGGATCTCCGAGAGGACGGCGGGCGTCGGGACGCCGGCGGTCAATCGGATGTCGATCTCCGCGCGGGCGGACTGCGGGACGCTGTTGATCGCCTCGCCGCCCTCGAGGACGCCGAGGTTGATCGTCGGGGTCTCGAACAGGTCGCGGGCTGTCTCGGTGCCCATCGTCGGTTCGTAGTAGGCGATCGACTCGTCGAGGATCGGCTCGATCGCGGGATCGAACTCGAGTCGTCGCGTGCCGAATCGCTCCCGCAGCGTCGTGACCGCCTCGTAGAGCCGGTCGATCGCGTTCTCGCCCAGCATCGGCCGCGAGCCGTGTGCGGCTTCGCCGCTCGCCTCGAGCGTCAGCCAGATACTCCCCCGGTCGGCGACCGTCACCGAGTGGCGTCCCGCTTCGCAGGTCGGTTCGCCGATGACGCAGGCGTCGGCCTCGAGACGGCCGGCCTCGAGCAGGGCCGGCAGGCCGGCGTCGCCGCCGATTTCCTCGTCGCTGACGAACGCGAACGCGAGGTCGACGGGCGGTTCGGTCCCGGTCTCGGCGAACGCGCGGATCGCGAAGCACATCGCGGCGATCGCGCCCTTCATGTCCGTCGCGCCGCGCCCGTAGAGCCGATCGTCGTCGCGTTCCCCGAGGGGATCGGCCGACCAGGCGTCGGCGTCGAACGGCACCGTATCGAGGTGGCCGTTGTACAGCAGCGTTCGATCGCTCGCGCCCGGAAGCGTCACGAGGAGGTTGGGCTTCGCCGGATCGACCGCGACTCGCTCCACCTCGACCGGGAACCTCGACAGGTACTCCTCGAGCAGGGCGACGATTTCGCCCGTGTCGCCGGGCGGGTTCGACGTGTCGACTGCCAGCAGGTCGAGTGTGAGGTCGATCAGGGCCGCGCGGTGATCGGCGACGTACGCCTCGAGTTCCTCGAGATCGTCGGTCGTCATCGCGATCTCACTCGAGTTTGCCGGCCAGGACCTTCGCCGCCGTGAGGATCGGGTCCCAGACGGGACTGAACGGCGGGGCGTACGCCAGGTCCGCGTTCTGTAGTTCGGAGACGGTCATCCCGGCGGTCAGTGCCGTCGCGACCGTGTCGATGCGCTTTGCGCCCTCGCGGCCAACGACGGTGCCGCCGAGTAGCGTGCCGCTCTCGCGATCGGCTACCAGGGTGACCGTGAGGTCCGCGCCGTCGGGGTAGTAGTGAGCGCGCGACGATGCCGAGATCGTCACCGAAGCGGGATCGAAGCCCGCCTCGCGGGCCCGTTCCTCGTCGACGATTCCCGTCCGGGCGGCACCGAGGTCGAACGCCTTGACGATGGCGGTGCCCGCAATCTCGCCGACCGGCGTCGGGTCCCCGGTGACGGTCCGTCCGATCGCCCGGCCCGCGCGGTTGGCGGTCAGCGCCAGCGGGACGTGGTCCGGTTCGCCGGTCACGACGTGAGTCGCCTCGGCGTTGTCGCCCGCCGCGTAGACGTTCTCGTCGTTCGTCCGTCCGTACTCGTCGGTCGCGACGGCACCGGTCGGCCCGAGTTCGATCCCCGCCGACTCGACGAGCGCGGTGTTGGGCGCGACGCCGACGCCGACGATCACGACGTCGGCTGGAACGGTCTCGTCCTCGAGTCGAACGCCGTCGACCCGCTCGTCGCCGACGAAGCCCGACACGGCGGTCTCGAGGTGCAGGTCGACGCCTTGCTCGCGGAGGTGCTCCTCGACGACCTCGGCGACGGTCTCGCCGAACGGCTGGAGGACGTGAGGGAGCATCTCGTAGAGGTGGACGTCGACGCCGCGGGCCGACAGCGCCTCGGCCATCTCGATGCCGACGTAGCCACCGCCGACGATGGCGGCGGTCTCGAGGTCGCGTCCGGTGGCGTAGTCCTCGATGGCGTCGGCCTCGTCCATGTCGTGGATGGTGAACACGCCCTCGAGTCCAAGCCCCTCGAACGGCGGTTCGATCGCGCTCGCCCCGGTCGCGACGAGCAGGTCGTCGTAGGGCTGCTCGGACGTCTCCTCGTCGGTCTCGACCGTCACCGTCCGCGCTTCGGGATCGATAGCGACGACCTCCGCCCCCGTACGCAGGTCGATGTCTCGCTCCTCCCGGAACTCCTCGGGCGTCACGGTGACGAGGTCGTCCAGGTCGTCGACCGCCCCCTTGATGTAGTAGGGCATTCCGCAGGCCGCATACGAGACCCACTCGCCCTTCTCGAAGACGATCACCTCTCGCTCCGGATCCTCACGCTTCGCCTTGCTCGCGGCGCTCATTCCCGCGGCGTCACCGCCGATAACGACGAACGTGTCGGTCATACGTGGAGAGTACGGCGGCCTCGCCTAAAGTATTTCTTGTAATTCCCAATATTATGCAAGCATAATCCACCCCCGCGGACTGCCCGCGTTCGTGACCGATCGCCGATTCCGGCGGGTCCCTCGAGGTCCGCGATTCGGCCCGCGTTCGATACCTGTCTCTCCCGGTCCGTATGGCGGGACGAACGGACAGAGGCCGACCGAAAGTGGAACTGTCGCTCGGCAACGACCAGTGACGCGACACGCACGGCGAGAACGAACGCCCTACTTTTGGGGCCAACGGGAGTAGGGAGTGGTGTGATACCAATGGGGTCGACGACTGAGTCGGACGTGCGATTCGGAACGCGTCTCACAAGGGTAATCGTCTCGGTCGTCGTACTGACCGGCGTGACCGTCGTTTTCGGGTACGGCGGCTGGATCGTCTTGACGCTCACTGCCAACATCGGCGGGTACGATCCGAAAACAGCCGACGGAGAGTTGCTTCGCGAGCGATTGCTGGAGTGGCCCGACCGCAACAGAGAGGTCATGCGCTCGAACGGGAGAACCAGCCTGCCGTTGCGACCGTAGCGTCTGCACCATGCAGCGGCTGCTTACCCCACGCTGTTCGTGATGACGATCGGAGCCAGCGAATCGTCGGTCAACCGCGGCCCGCGTCGAGGACGTCCTTCGGCGACGTCGAGGTGCCGGGTCGACGACCATGCCTCGGCAACGAACGATACGCCGTTACCGCAGTCCAGTGACGAAATCCGGAAGCTCTTTTCGTTGTGGGCACAATACTGGACACGAATGACGTTGCCTATCGACCCCGCTCAGATCGACCCGGACGACATCGGTGCGAAACAGACGACCCTCGAGATGGACCACGAGGAGGCGATCGAACACGTTCGCGAGGTGTTCACCGACGCCGGGTTCGGCGTCCCCGTCGAGTTCTCCCCGTCGGAACTGCTGAACGAAAAGGTGGATGCGGACCGCGACCCCTACTACGTCCTCGGCGCGTGTAACCCGGCGGTTGCCGACCGAGCGCTCGCGGCCAGTGACGGTCAACTCGGCGCGCTCTTCCCGTGTAACGTCGTCGTCTGGGAGGAAGAACCCGGCCGCCAGCGCGTCTACCACGTTTCGATCATGCGAATCGCGCGGCTCGTCGGGGTCGCGCCGGACGACGACGAGATGGCGGATATCGTCGCCGAGACGGGCGAACTCGTCGAGACCGCCTTCGAGGAACTGTAGCCATGGGCTACCACACGTTCGACGCCGAGCGAGCGGACAAGCTGGAACGGGCCGGTCAGCGATACCGCTTCGTCTCGGCCGAGGAACTGCTGTGGGCGCTCTCGCTCTCGCCGGCCGACACCGTCGCCGACCTCGGCAGCGGGACCGGCTTCTTCACCGACGACGTCGCGCCCCACGCCGGCGCGGTTCACGCGGTCGACGTCCAGGAGGCGATGCACGAGTACTACCGGGAGAAGGGCGTTCCGGCGAACGTCGAACTCGTGACCAGCGACGTGAGCGACCTGCCGTTCGACGACGACGCACTCGAGGCCGCGTTTTCGACGATGACCTACCACGAGTTCGCGAGCGACGACGCGCTCGCGGAGGTTCGACGGGTCCTCGCGCCCGACGGCCGACTGGTCGTCGTCGACTGGGCGGCGACCGGCGCCGGCGCGGACGGGCCGCCGGTCGACGAACGCTACAGCGCCGACGAGGCGACAGCGGCGCTCCGCGATGCCGGATTCTCGATCGAACACGAGGCCGTCCGTCCGGAGACGTTCCTGCTGATCGCGACGCTCGGGTGACGGTACCGATTCGGTCGGGAGCGATTTCCGGCCGGTCTCGAGGCCGCGTTTCTCGGACGTGAATCGAGACAGACGCGCGCAGACATGCCCCTCATTTTTCCCGACAGTCGTGGGCGATTCTGTGATGGACGATAACGATCGAGTCGTTCCACGACGGCAGGCGTTGCGCGTCGGCGGCGCGACGCTGTTCGGGATCGCGGGACTCTCGAGCGCGAGCGGAATCGGATCGGCCGCACTCGAGCGGGCCGCACAGGAGGGTGACAACGGCACGCGGGAACAAACGCTGATCGCTTCGAGCGGAGAAGTCGACGTCGGAGCGGACGAGAGCCTCGAGACGTGGGTGTACGACGAGCAGTTCCCCGGCCCGGAACTCCGGGTAAGTGAGGGAGAAACGCTTCGCGTCTCACTCGAAAATCAGGTACCCGAGGGGACGACGACTCACTGGCACGGGGTTCCCGTGCCGAACCCGATGGACGGTGTTCCGGAGGTCACGCAAGAGCCCGTCTCGTCGGACGAAACGTTCGAGTACGAGTACGAGGCGTCACCGGCAGGGACGTACGTCTACCACAGTCACGTGGGATTGCAACTCGACAGGGGGCTCTACGGGCCCCTGATCATCGAGGAGGAGTCGCCACACGTCGAGTACGACCGCGAGTACACGCTGCAGTTCGACGATTACCTCCCGGCGGAGCCGGTGCTGGACTCGATCGAAGCCCCGCCGGGCGGGGGCAACGGCATGGGTCCCGGCGGCGGACCTGGCGGAGACGGCGACGGCATGGGTTCCGGCGGCGAAGGTGGTGGTGGCCCAGGAAACGGTCGCGGTCCCGGCGACGGCATGGGTCCCGGCGGCGGACCTGGCGGAGACGGCGACGGCATGGGTTCCGGCGGCGAAGGTGGTGGTGGCCCAGGAAACGGTCGCGGTCCCGGCGACGGCATGGGTCCCGGCGGCGAAGGTGGTGGTGGCCCAGGAAACGGTCGCGGTCCCGGCGGCGGAATGGGGCCCGACGGCGGACCGGGCGGAAACGGCGACGGCATGGGACCCAGCAGTCAAATGCTGAGTCAGCGACCGCCCTACGAGGGACTGCTCGTTAACGGTCGTCTTCCCTCGGATCCGCCCGTGTTCGAGGTCGAAGAAGGCGAGCGCGTCCGACTGCGATTCATCAACCCGAGCAGCGCCACGACCTATCGCGTCGGCGTCGGCGGCCACTCGCTGACCGTCACACACGCCGACGGGCGACCGGTCGACCCCGTCGAGGTGGACTCGTTCGTCGTGAGCATGGGCGAACGCTACGACGCGATCCTCGAGGCCGACTCGCCCGGCGAGTGGATCATCGCCGCGGACCCCGTCGTCGGCGACGAGGACCCCGCCGAGGCGAGACTGCGCTACGAAACTGCCGATGCCGACTCCGCCGAACGACCGGGGTTCGACGGTCCGGAACTCGAGTACGGTGACCTCGCGGCGCTCGAACCGCTGGATCTCGGCGGGGAGCCGGATCGGACGTTCGACGTCACGCTGGCGGGCGGGATGATGGGCGGTGCCGGTGTCGACGCCGACGCGTGGACCATCGACGGTGAAGTGTACCCGGACGCCGACCCGCTCGAGATCAGCGAGGGCGATCACGTCCGCGTGCGGATGGTAAACCGCAGTCCGGCGATCCACCCGATGCACCTCCACGGCCACTTCTTCCAGGTCGGCGACGCGGTCAAGGATACCGTTCTCGTCGCACCCCACGGCGACCGGGTGACGTTCGACTTCCGCGCGGACAACCCCGGCGACTGGCTGTTCCACTGTCACAACGTCTACCACCTCGAGCGAGGAATGGCTCGCGTCTTCGAATACGGGTGAGTGAGACCGACCGCGCGATCGATCGACGTCACGCATCCCGGATCCGCTCGATCGTCTCGTCGAACCGTTCCAGCGGCTGTGCGCCGACGAGCGAGCCGACGGCCTCGGTCGCCGGATCGAAGACGACGAACGTCGGCGTCCCCGACACGCCGATCGAGCGCGCTCGGTCCGAATCGGTCTCGATCTCGTCTTCGAGTTCCGGCCGACGGTCCTCGAGACACGACTCGAGGGCGTCCGCGTCGACGCCGGATACCGAGCGGGTGTACTCGAGGAGGTTCTCGGTCGACGCCCACCCCGAATTTTTCTCGCCCTGTTCCTCGAAGACCGCCGCGTGCCAGTCCCAGTAGGTCGAGGGGTCGTCGTCGCGAACCTGCTCCCAGACGCACTTGCCGGCGACCGCGGCGGTCATCGAGTCCGCGCCGAAGTACGGAAGCGAGATCACCACGACGCGAACGTCACCGGGCTCGACGTACTCCCGAACGAGGTCGGGGAACGTCTCCCGTTCGAACCGCTCGCAGAACGGGCACTGAAAGTCCGTCCAGTAGTAGATCTCGAGTGGTGCTTCGGGCGACCCCACGATCGGCTTGCCGGTGAAGTCGACGCCGAATGCGGAGGTCTCGGTGCTCGAGTGCAGCGAGGGAGAAAGATCGTGAGTGGTCTCATCGGATCGCGTGAGATAGTAGGTGCCGCCAGCGCCGACTGTCACGACTGAACCGGCGAGGAAGGCACGACGGGATGGCTGTTCGAGTGACATCGGTGTTGCCGACCGTTTCTGCTTCGTGTTCCTAACGGAACCGCCGATTTGCTGGGTCAGCAAATCGGAGATGCCGATTTGTGTCCGTCCCACATCGATCCGAGACGATGGACCTGCGTGACTCGGTCGAGCAGTACCTGACGGATCTCGGCGCAGCAATCACGTATCCCTTCGAGACGTGGCGTGGGACGATCGGCCTCGTCGCCGTCGCCGCCGCCACCTACGTCCTCCTCCTCTTGAGTACGATGCCGGCGTTCTCGCTGCAGATGCTGGGCGACGGCCTCTACTGGTTCGAGTACGTCCTCGTCTCGCTGACGGAGACGGTGTACCGAACCGACGGCTGGACCGGGCTCGCGGTCGTCGTCCTCTACGCCCTGCTGTCGGGTATCGCGGTCGTCAACGCCGTCGCCCAGTTTCGGTTCGTTGGCCCCTCGCGCCTCGCCGACCTCACGGGGATCGTCCCCGGACTCCTCGCGTCGGGCTGTGCGAGCTGCGGTGCCGGCCTGCTGGGCTTTCTCGGGTTCGCTGGTGGACTCGCAGCGCTGCCCTACGACGGCGCGTTGATCCGCATCGGCGGCCTCGTGTTGTTACTGTTCTTTCTCGGACGAGCCGGCCATCCCGAACGGTGTGCGATCCCGACGGAGGGTGGGAAATGACGGGGGGCGGGTTCGTTCGGCCGATCCTGTCGGATCGACGGGCGATGGTGTCCGGGGCGGCCGCCGGAATCGGCGTGTTCCTGCTAGTTGGCCTCGTCACCGGCCTCGTTCCGAACCCGCTGTACGTGCGGATGGTCCCGCGGACGCCGGTCGACTACCTGTTCCTGACGCTGACCGCGCTGCTGGCGGGTGTCTATACCGCACAGCGGTTGACGACCGAGGGAATCGGCGACGACCCCAGCACCGATCCCGCGGCTGCCGAGGACGGCGACGGGAGCGAAACCGACGGCACGATCGCCGAGGATCGGCTGGCGATCGGCGGCCTCGTCGGCGGATTCCTCGCCGTCGGCTGTCCGATCTGTAACGTCGCCCTGCTCGCGCTGTTCAGTTCGTCCGCGCTCATGACGTACTTCGATCCGCTACGGCCGCTCCTCGGTGCGCTCTCCGTAACGCTGCTATCGGGGCTGATCTACGTCCGCCACAGTCGATCGTGCCCGACCTGTACACCGTGAGCTGTGTCAGATCGGATCGTGCGCTGTGACTGAGTGCTACACACTCCGGCCCCTCCTCTCGAGCACTCGTTCGTGGGCACGCGGCGACCTCGAGAGCCAAGTATAAGACGCTCCCGGCGATTTGCTGCACCGGCAAATCGTGGCCTATTTGCCGTCGAACCACGGGACGTATCGTGTGCACCAGAGAGGGTCGTCGGAGTCGGCGGAAATCTTCCAGATCCTCGCGGACGAGTACGCGCGGAAGATACTCCTCGCCGCGGACCACGGGCCAAAGACCGCGAAAACGCTCAGCGAGGAGTGCGACGCCTCGCTCACCACGATCTATCGCCGCGTCTCGAGGCTGCAAGAGCTCGATCTCGTCGAGGAACACAACACCGTCGACGCGGACGGCTCCCACCGAAGCAAGTTCGAAACGTCACTCGAGGAACTCCACGTCGACATCACCGACGGGCAACTGTCGGTGACGCTGGAGACCCGCGACGAGCTGGCGGACAACTTTACCTCGCTCTGGAGCGGGCTCCGGGGTGAGGAGTGATGGAGGCGTCGTTCCTGCTGGCCAAACTGATCACGCTCGTCCTGAGCCTCGTGGTAGCGTACCTGGCGTACCACGGCTACCGCCGAAGCGGCCAGACGCCGATGCTGTACGTCTCCGGCGGGTTCGTCTTCATCGGTGCCGGTGCGATCTGCGAGGGCCTCATCTACCACGTCTTCGGAACGACCATCGCGTCCGCCGCTCTCGTGCAAGCGGCCATCGTCTCGAGCGGGCTGGTGCTCGTGCTCATCTCGCTGACGAAGTGAGACCGGCGACCGCTCGATCGGTCACACAGCTTCGTTTCATCGGTTCGGTCGCGATAGTCGCTAGAAGAACAGCGCCGGCACGGTGTTCCGGAAGATATTGAGCGAGATGACGAACAGGAGGCCGACGACGAACCAGTTGAACGTTCGCTCGTCGAACTCGAGGCGGCGGAGATACGTCCCCAGGAGCAGGCCGACGATCGTGACCACCGCGATCACGGAGCCGAGCCAGAGCCGGTAGGTCGTCAACAGATCGGTGAACAGCGCCATCTGGACGATCCGAACCGTGAAGATCGTCCCGAGGACCATCGAGAGCCCGCCGATGTACCGCTCGGCGTCCCGCTCGAAGGTGTGGAAGTACGCCGGCAGCAGCGGTCCGAGATTCGCGAGGGCGAGCAGGAATCCCTGGGAGAAGCCGGCCGCGCCGAGGGCGAACGGGTGGTGTGCTTCCGCGACCGTGACGAAGTTCTGGGCGACCTGAAAGGCAACGTAGCCAAGCAAGACGAGACCGATGACGAAGGCGACGAGCGGGCCGGCGCTGAACGTCGCCAGCGCCGCGACGCCGATGACGGTTCCGACGACGGCGAGTACCAGCAGCGACCACTCCTCGCGAACGAACGATCGCCCGACGCCGGTCTCGGCGATCTGGAACATGTTGAGCATCCACGGCGGAATCGCCAGGACGACGACGGCGACGGTCGGATCGATCACCGTCGCGACGATCGGCGTCATGATGAGCGAGTAGCCAAAGCCCGTCATCCCCTTGACAGCGCCGGCGACGATCGCGATCAGACTCACCGCGGCGAGCAAGCCGACCGAGAGGTCGGACTGAACGCCCCGCCCGACGTTCTCGAGGCCGGGGAAGAAGACGACCGCGGCGACGAGGACGGCCAGCGTCGCGCCGACCATCGTCAGTTCGCGGGACCGAAACGCGAGGAGGTTGGTGAGGAACTGTTCGACGTCGACTGTAGATTCGGGAGCACTCATACTGGTTCGAAGGCGAACGGAGACGACGCGAAGCCGCCGTTTCGATGCCGTTGCCGCGGCGGACGTATTGCCCTGTGTAAGTCGGCGAAAATCCTCCCGTCTCGAGTCGCCACGAGTCTCGAAGACCGACGAGTGAGACGCGCTCGCGTCGACCGCGTCGATCGAATCGACAAACAGGTGCGTCACAGATAGCAGTAATAGTAGCCGGAACCCGCCGGCGCACGGCGGTTGCCGGTCTCATCTCAGGTAGCTATGGGTGGAAAACGGAACTGTCGAAACGTGTGATGCGGTGGGTTCTGCGTGGGTCGCGGGGTGTCGCCAAGGCGACAGCGCCCAAAAATTACAGCGCCCCCGCCTCGCCTTCGCACATGGATCTCCAGTTGATGCACATGAAGCGGGGAGTTTTTCAACCTTAATATATGTTATAAGCAAATCGAATAATAACCGGTGAGGCATTGAATCCCATCTTATAGAGAGTCTATGATAAATGAAAATATATTAACGTGTATGGTGGCTATTTATTATACAGAGACACGATTGGCTTGTCATGGGGGAGTTTGACACACGAATTGAGGCCGGAACACATGTTATTGAAAAATGGAACGCTGTTTTCCGGGCGCTCTTAGCGGAACCACGCCGCCAACTTATTGTATCGCTATTAGATGCATCACCAGACCAAACAGTTCCATTACCAGAGAGTGCAATAAATCCTAATATTCCTGTTGATTCTAGGAAGTTGCAGAAAGAGTTGTACCATCAGCATTTGCCAATGTTGGCCGATCAGGGATTTATTGACTGGGAGATAGATCCATTAATTGCAACTCGTGGTCCAAAATTCGACCAGGTTGCTATCGTATTTGAAGCGTTACATTCAAAATCAGCAGATATGCCTAATTCGTTAATAGTTGGGTGTCAACGACTTGAGCAGGAACGACAGAACAAATTTTGAAGGGGATTATAGCTCAGTAGCAGTCCATTTGAATACGTGTTTATTGTGTATGAACGAGGGCATCATAAAATAGTTCACGTACCTTTTCCGCGACTACTCGGCGAACGATAAGTACCGATCATGCATTGACCGATTCAGCACTCTCGAATCACCAGCAAATTAATTTGAGTGGATTATTTCAATATGAAGTTCGTTGTTTTCTATGTGAACAGCTATATTAGCGGTTCACAATAGACAGTACCGCAATGACAGATCGAACTGAGAGTGAAATCGTTCATCGAGAACTTGATCCTGACGGCGATAGCCCATCCGTGCAGATTGTTGAGGCGATCATGGATTTGGAAGGAGTAGATTCCACCGAGTTACCCACTATCTACGACTGCGTGGACGGAATGCTTAGTGAGCTTTTTTCTAATCCACCGGCACCAGAGGCCCAAATGGAGGTCACTTTCAGTTATTACAGGTATCGAGTCACTATCGAACAGAACGGGAGCGCGAAGTTCGTGAAGACTGGGTGAGTACTTCTACAAATCAAGACTCCGCCTGTACTTATCTCAAAGCAATTTCTGGAATGTCATCTCAATTGATAGACATTCATTAACTGAGTCAGTAGCTGAAGTTCGCCACTATGTCTATGCATTCACTCAATAATCTTTAATTTGATATGGGAGTCAAAAGTACATAGAAGAAGTCTCTGTATATTGCACCAGGTGCAGTGCTGTGTATTCTGGTCGACGGCTTCCTGATGGAGGACTAATACAAGACGGCAATAGATCGCTTTGCCGATGTGGGAGCGACTCATTCGTCGATTTGAATGACAACGACTGAGTAGTATCTAACTGAGTTTCAGAGAATCAATAGGATGTTGCAAGCGCTACGGAAAGAACTACTGACAGAGGACTGGGCGACTATCGTAGTATGTCGACTTACCGACTGTACGATGACGAAGGCCATCACATCTACACTGCTGACGAGGACCGCAATCTGAGCGTCGCGATTGTAGAGGGGGTTGCAGAGTACGAGAATATCGATGTGATGGAGCGGAAGTTCAGACTGTACGATAGTATCAATCCGTCAGCGCTCAATACGTTGTTCCAGTTTAATCAGGAGGGTACTACAACGGTATCGTTCGCCGTCAGCGATTCCCAAGTCCTTCTTCGAGACATCGGTAACGGAGTCGAGATTTGGATTTCAGATTTCCCATACGATTAAACAGTAGCGCTCTTCGTTACGCTCTCAGGCCGCAGACTCATAACGGCAGGTCCGTTCCGATTCATAAGAATGCGCCACGATGAATTGCTGAATCTTCACGCGTTACTGCGGGAGATACGGAAAGACATGGAGCAACGAGGAGATACATCTCCTGACGCGTTCGCTGCGTATGATTATCAGCATACTCGTCCGATGCACCTGCATCGTACTAAGAGAGACCACAAGCGTGCAGTCCGATTACTCTTTTGGGGGATCATCCAATCAATTGAGCCGGAAAACGATCTCTCCATAGCGCGCTGTTGAGCGTGTTCTGTCCGCAGTGGCATATTCTTTCAAATATTATTATTGTAGATATTATGAAATTATCATTGATAAGTCCACAAGTATAGTTACCGTAATTTGATCCTTTCGACTAAACTGCCCCCTGGGATTGCACGCTGACAAAATTCGTTTTCCGAATATGCACACGAACCCCGCCTGATCGTGTGCATAACCGAAATCCACCGTGGAGATTTTCATAGTATTGCCGCGTTCTATCTTTCGCAAAGACTGTAACTCAAAATCATTGCTCGACAGCACGAGATCTACAGCATGTGTTCACCAACAGAGTAACCGCGTCCTGAGTAGGGAACTAAAACAGAGGTCTTTACTCGGTGTCTTCGACTGGCTCGAGTTCGCTCGCATCGAGTTCTTCGTCGAGGAAGGCGCGTCCGTTCTCAGTGAGTCGATAAAGCCCCTGTGCGATCCGATCGACTAACCCGTATTTGTTGAGTTTAGAGAGGCGGACACTGGCATGGCTACGAGAGCAGACACCGAAGTTGTCCACAGCCTGAGGAGTGAGATTTCCTTCGTCGCGCATCGTCTCCATGATGCGCTCGTCGACTGGACGCATCCAGTCTGCGCGTTGTCGGACCACATCTACAGTGGTTCGATTAGTAGTCATAGGTCTACCGATACGTCCGATAACGGTTCTCTATCGTTTTAATATGTGGTCACACCGTTAGCAATTGATTGCGAACCGTTAGGAAGCTATTTATGAGATGGGATTCTATGCCCAGTCGACCCGCCCTTTCGGACCAAAAGGTCCGACGTGTCCCTAGCACGCCGGGGTCGGGTCATCCTCTGCACGAGGGTCCGACCATGCGAACCGAACGCTCGAGGGGCAATGAATATTGCTCCACAGACGACCGTACAGCCGGCCAGTCGACTGGCCGCGAGAACACCCCAGCCGCCACCGGTCCCGCCGACCGCACCGCGATCGGCGTCGACCTCGGGGAACACACCCTCTACACCGCGTGTCCGGTGTCCATGCCGGACTGGAAGGGAGCCTACGCGATCCCCGGCGACGACCTCTGCGCTCGCCTCGACGCGCTTCGCGACCGCGTCGCCGCACTGCTCGCCGGCGACGCCGATCGCGAGACGATCGTCGCACGCGTCCGACGCCGTCGGGGTGCCCTACTCGAGGCCCTCGACGACGCGGCGCGGGAGATCTGCGACTACGCGAGCGCGTACGACCGCCCCGTGCTGGTCACCGAGGACAGCCACTACGAGCCGGACCTGTGGGCGTGGCTGACCGATCCGAACGCCCACCGCGGCACGGCGTGGCTGCTCCCGACGGCCCATCTGCGCCTGCGCGCGGTCGCCGCCGAGTACGGCCTCGAGGCCACGACGGTGCCCGTCGCCTACTCCTCCCAGGAGTGTCACGGCTGTGGCGTCATCGGCGACCGACCGCTGCACGAGACGTTCCGCTGTACCAACCCGAACTGTCGCGTCGAGACGGTCGACGCGGATTCCAACGCCGCGAAGGTCCTCGCACAGCGGTACTACCCCGACCAGCGGTGTGCGTACCGACCCCCGCGCTCGCTCGCGACTGGGGAGCGGTCGGCGCTCGTCGCCGACGGCGGCTCGCCGGGGTCCCGACGGGACGGCGCGTAACGCCGTCGACTGCGGGACGACGAGCGAGCCGGGGCCGGGCGGTCTCGAGTCGCTCCGTGTCGCCGCTCACGCAACTGCTCGCCGCCCCCGTCCGTTCCCCGACTCCGTGTGACCGCCGAGCGCCGGCCGCATCGGCTTGCCAACCACTCCATCTCACCCACGGATCACGACGACATGAGCACGAATTCCGAGCACTCCGAACCGACCGCATCGATCGTTCAGACGCTGGCGACCGAACTCGAGTCGCTTCGCGAGCGACTCGACACGCTCGAAGCCGGCCTCGAGCGAAAGACCGATCGCCTCGACCGCCTCGAATCCGAACTCCAGCGGGAGCGTGCGGCAAACGAGCGTCTCGAAGCCCGGATCGAAGAACTCGAGCGGACGCGACCGCCGCTCGAAGCGCGACTCGACGCCCACGAAAAGAAACTGAACGCGAACAAGGACCGCATCGGCGAACTCCAGGCTCGCGAACTCGAGAAAGGGGCCCACCTGCTCGCGGCGAACGTCGACGAGAGCGAGCTCGACGTCGCCGGCGGCCGCCTCGAGCGAGTCAGCAAAGACGACGGCGGGCAGTACTTCCGACTGCCCGAGAGCGACGATCCGCTCGAGCGCGGCGGCGACGTCGCGTTAGCACACGGCGACCTCCTGCCGATTCAGCAACTCGCGAAGATGGACGACGACAGCCTCCGTGCAACCACGTCCTCGCTCCCCTCGCGGCTCGCTGCGAGGCTCTGGAAGGCCCGCACCGATCCGGCCGTCGGAGACGACCCGTGGGAGAGCGGGTGCAAAGCCGTCCACGAGTACGTTACGGCGAGCGATATGAAACACTGGATCCGCCGTCAAGAGACGGGTATCAGCGACGACTACGCGAAGAAACTCGTCTCGAGGACGATCGACGCGTTACTCGAGCTCTCGAAGCATCGACTGGCGATCGAACGGACCCGGCAGCGCAAGAACGGCCTCGAGTACACCGAGCGCCGCGTCCTGCTGATGGCGGATGCGGACGTCCCCGGTGAACGACCGAGCGCAACTGCGCGGGACGGTCCGGAGACAGGTGACGTCGACGGGTGAGGCTGTCCCCGGATCTCCCATCCCGTCCTGAGAGGTGGTTCGCGCTCCACGACTAACGGAACACCCACACGATCGCGGTCGTGTACGCGTCCGAGTACTCGTCCGTCCGTCCCTCGATCGGTCGTCGACGGTCGACGCCCACCGACTGCTCGGGCCGGGTCACCGAAGACGTCAGCTGTCACCGGACCGATCATTGCCCGATCGTGAACGCGGTACCGAATCGGTTCGGTAGTAGTCTGGCGACGTGCTGGTTCGTCTCCCCGCACATCGACCTCGCGAACCGTCGTTCCGCGCAGTCACGTCCGACCGACGGTCTCCCGTCCGACGCTGGGACAGCGCCTTGATCGCCTCCCTCGTGGTGGAGTGGCGTATGAGCGCGTTCGGAGCCCCCGCCGCCGTCGTCGCTTCCCGATCCGAACCCAACAGTATTGCACAGTGTATACAAAACACTCAAATGCGCTCGAGCCCTATCGACGACGATGACCGAAACGACCGCTTCGGAGCCGACCGACGATGGCCGCGCGAGCCGAAAGCCCGTTCAGTTGAACGACCCGTCCGACTACGAGGAACTGCTCGAGACGCGCGACCTCGTCCTGCTCGAGTTCGTCACGTCCGGCTGTGGCATCTGCGCGTCGATGGAGCCGGTGCTCGGAGGTGTCGCCCGTAGCGCTCCGGGTGCCGTGGCGGTCGTGAACGCCGGTCTCGTCCCCGACCTCGCTGCCGAGTTCAACGTCCAGAGCGTCCCGACGCTCGTCGTCCTGAAAGACGGCGCGGAAGTCGCCCGCTTCGACGACGGCTTCCAGTCCGCCGAAACGCTCGTGGACGCACTCAAGACGCACGCGGCGCAGTAACGCGTCCGGCGTTCTAGGACGGAGCGGTAGTTTCTCCACAGTTCTCACGCAGTCTCGGCGACACAGTTGGTGCACTCTCCGTGTCCCTCGAGCGGTCGTCCAGTCGCTCCTCGAGCGTCGGGTGAACTCGACAGGAAACAGGACGGACGGGGCTGCCGTCGAACTGTAGGTACGGAAGTCGTGTGATCCAAACGGAGGGTATTCGAGAGACGGTCCCTAGCTCTGCGCAGGAATTTCGGTGTCGGACTCGGCGTGTTCGTACTTGTCCTCGAATTCCTGAATGAGTTGCCCCATTTTCGCGTACCAGTCGTTGAGCTTTCGCTGCATGTCGTTTGCGATCTGGGTCGGGTCCGTCGGGTAGTAGACGTGGTAGTAGCCGCCCTGATCGTAGTTGATCTGCTCTTTCTGGATGAAGCCGCTCTTGAGCAACCGCTGGATCGAACGGTACGCGGTCGAGCGCTCGCGGTCGACCCGCTCGGCGACTTCGTCGATCGTCAGTGCGTCCTCGCTCTCGACCATCACGCGGAAACACTCCTTGTCGAGTTGCTTGAGCCCGTGGATACACTCCAGGAGCCCTTCGCATTCCATGTCCTGTTGCAGTTGTTCTGCCATCGAGTTAGCCATGTTACTGTCTCGGGGTAGGGACCGCGGCGGTATAAGGGTTGTGTGAATATTGTACAATGTCGATGAGCCGAGAGCAGGAGGGAGCGAGCGGCGTCGCCAGTGTCAGTCCGCAGACGGCGCGGACGCGTTCGACCGCGCTCGCATCGTCGTGATCGTGTTGTAGATCACGGCCCCGCTGACCATGAACGCCGAGAGCATGATCAGGACGAACCCGATCGTGTCGAGCACCGGCATGCCGAGGTAGCCGGCCGACTGCTGGAAGGCGACGGCGACCGATCCACCCAGGAGCATCAGCCCGAAGTAGATCTTGATGTCGTCCTCGTTGACGACGCTGGTCGCTGCCGAGCCGATACGGGCACCGAGTGCGCTCCCGGCCAGCAGCGGGACGACGATCGAGAGATTGACGCCCCCGTTGAGACCGTAGGTGTACGCACCGAAGCCCCCCGAGATGACGATCTCGAACAGGTCGGTCCCGACCGCGATCGGCACCGGGACGCCGATCAGGTAGAACAGGGCGGGCATGCGGATGAAGCCGCCGCCGACGCCGAGGAAGCCCGAGAGGAGTCCCGTGGCGAACGCGACGCCAAGGATCATCCACAGCGACACCTCGATTCCGCCCGAAAGGGTCATCATCGGCGGGACGTTGTAGGACTGGATCTTCTTTGCGATGTCCGGGATGTCGTTCGGGTCGATTTCCTGGGTCGCGGCCTCGTGGTGGCCGCCGCCGCTGTCGTCGGATCCGTCGGCCTTCAGCGCGTTGTAGGTGACGAACACCCCGATACCGCCCAGCAGGAAGACGTACGTGACGCCGATGACGCCGCCTGCGAGTCCGAGTTCTTCGAGGTAGTACACCAGGTGACTACCGACTTCGATACCTGCGGTCGTTCCGACGACCATCAGGCCGCCGAGTTTGTAGTCGACCTGCCCGAGGTCGCGGTGTTTCAGCGTCGCGATAACGGCCGTCCCGAAGACGAAGGCCATGCCGCTACCGACGGCGACGCGGGTGGGGTACCCCATCACGAGTAACGCGGGTGTGACGAGGAACGAACCACCCATGCCGAAGAAGCCGAACAACACCCCGACCATGAAGCCGAAGCTCACGAACAACGCGAGCATCGTCAGTGCGATTCCAAAGAGTTCCATCTATGTGTGAGTGATCCGTTCGACGAGTGGTTTTGCGACCTGCTCTAAGGCGCCGTACCCCACGTAGAGGACGACCGCTTCGAGGAGGACGACGCCGACGAGTGCGCCTGCCTGTACCGCTGGTGAATACGCTGCGAGGTCGATCATCGGGATCGACCTCCGCCGTGCAGTTGTGTTCGGGTCATGGATTTCTGCTCAGTATCGTCTATCCGGAGGATGGCTATAACACTTTTGGGAATAGCGCACAATATTACTGCCGTCTATCTCACGGCTATCCAACGGGAATATTCGAATAAGTTATACCGATACAGAAATCCCCCAGACATCGGGCTCTGCTTCTGGGGCGCGGTTGGGACGAATAGATGACACTACCCTCACGATACAACAATAACATTACAACTACCGTACCGACCGTCGGACTCGTTGAACGGCTCGCCCGCAACCGATAATTCGACGCTAGTATTGACCCACCCAAACAATATTATGGCGTCACGTCCTACGAACGGTATGAAAGCGATCTGTGCGACCGATCTCTCCGCCGCCAGCGAGGCGACGATCGAGAACGAAACCTGCCTCGAGTGTCTCGGTCGAATCGGCGTCGAGGAGATCCATCTCGTGACCGTGATCCCGTCGAACGTACACGCCGGCATGCCCGGCATCGACTTCGAGGAACGTCGCGAGCAAGCGCTGGCTCGCTACCGGCGCGTCATCGAAAACGCGGGCTTCGACGCCGAAGCACACGTCGTCCGCGGCACGCCCCATCGACGGATCAACGGTATCGCCGAAGCGATCGGTGCCAGCCTCACGGTCGTCGGCTCGCGCGGGAAGAGCCCACTCGAGAACCGCGTCATCGGATCGACCGCGCGCAATCTCGCGCGGACGACGGTCGTGCCGCTCCTCGTCAATCGGATCGAGCGCGGGACGGACGATCCGACCGTCCGCCGAGAACACCTGTTCCAGCGGATGCTGTTCGCGACGGACTTCTCTGCGAACGCCGAGCGGGCGTTCGAGGCGTTTTCGTACCTCCGTCACGCGACTCAGGAGGCGACCCTGGTCCACGTCGAAACGCCGAAGGATCCGGACCTCCCCGAAGAGAGCGATCCCGGCGCACGACTCGCGGAACTGGCGACCACGCTCGAGGACTGGGAGATCGAGACGCGAACCGCCGTCCGGCAGGGCGATCCCGCCGACGAGATACTCGCCGCGGAAGCCGAATACGAGCCGACCACGGTCCTGATCGGCTCGCGCGGGCACAGCCGACTTCGACGATTGTTACTCGGGAGCGTCTCCGAAGACATCGTCGCACGGGCGGACGGCAACGTCATGCTCGTCCCACCGGATCGAACGGCCTGACACCGACGGCGAACGGACTCAGCCGACGTGTTGCAGGCCCGCAGCGGCCGAGTCGGCGATCGTCACGTGTTCGTCGGCGAACCAGTGTGCGATCGTACCCTCGGCACGGTGGAGAACGTCGCTACACGTAGACTTGGTTACACCGAGCGTCGACGCGACGTCCGTCAGCGTCGCTTCGCGGGGAACGTCGTAGTACCCCGCGTCGAGAGCAGTCAGGAAGACCTCGAGTTGCCGCTCCGTCAAGGGATTCTCCGCACGCCTCGCGTCGACGGCGTGGACGTACTCGATGTGGTATTCGATCCCGTGTTCATCGAACGTGTCGCCGAGCGTCGATAACCGGTTCGCGCTCGTCGTCAGTTCCCAGGTCACCACGCCGTCTTCGACCGTGAACGGCGTCTCCATCGGAACGCCGGCCTGCTGCATGGGAGCGAGCAGCGACGCGTTCGCCGTCTCGACCTGCAGGAGCGCCGTCTCGTCGTGTTTCCAGAGTAACTCGAGGTCCCGAATATCGCGCCGGTCGTCGATCGCGGCGAGTATCGGGACCGGATTCGGTGCCGCCAGTTCGATGACGCCGATCGCGACATCCGAACCCGGCAGCACCGAACTGACTCGAAACGTGGTGTCGGGATAGGCGGTCGAGATCTCGTGGATCCAGAGCGATTCGGGCAGGTGAACGGTGAGTTTCGCCCGTGGCATCGGTATCGATGGTTGGCGGTCGAACACCGTAGCAGGGACTTCGAACATGTTCGAACTGCACCCCGATGTTCGCGATAACCGATACACAGCGGCCGAGCGAACGGACGTGTATGGCCGATACGGATTCACGTGACTCACGTCCGACGGACGCCGAACAGCGGGCTGCTCGCCGATCGACGGACGGTCCGCCGCTCTCGATGACGCCGTTTCACGTCGCCGGCATCGGATTCCTGTTCGTCGGCTTCGCGCTCGCGTGCTATCAGGGTCTCCAGGGGTTCGAACTCGTCCCGCAGGTGTCGTGGATCACGTGGACGCACATCCACTTCGTCACGATCGGTGCGTTCACGCAGTTGCTCTTTGGGACACTGCCACAGTTGATGGCGCGGAAACTCGAGCGCCCGGGGCCGTCGACGCGGGCTTTCGGAGCCGTCTTCCTCGGATTGAACGGCGCCTTACTGCTCGCGTGGTACGGGCGCGCCTACGGCGAGCCGCTCTTGTTCGACGTCGGTCTCGGGACGATCTGGCTGCTCACGGGCTGGCTGTTCGCCGTCGTTCTCGTGATGGTCGTCAGAAGCGAGGACGGACGAGCACGCGACCCGACCGTCGGCTTCTCCCTCCTCTCGCCGTTCGTCTACCTGATCGGGCTCACGCTCGCCTTCGGCCTGTACAGCCGCGGCTGGGACGTCCCCGGCGGCTGGTACGGACTCCGGGAAGCACACGTCCACGCCAACGCGTGGGGCTTTCTGGGCCTCGCAGCGATCGGCACGCTGTACGATCTCTTTCCGCGGCTCGTGGACGCGGAGCTGTACAGCGACCGCCTGAAACGCTACTCGTTCCCGCTGTTCGCGCTCGGTATCGTCCCACTCGTCGTCGGGCCGGTCCTCGGCATGGGAACGACGGTGACCGCGACCGGGCTGGCCCTGTACGCCGCCGGCTACGTCCTGTACGTCTACACGCTCGCCCGGACCTACCGGGCCGGCACGTCGAACGGGACGGCGCTCTCGATTCTCGTCGCCCAACTGTGGATCCTCGGCCCGGCGAGCTTCGCACCGTTCATCCTGTTTGGCGTCCCGCTTGGCATCCCCGACCCGTGGATCGAGACCGGCGCGTTGCACTTCTTCTTCCTCGGCTGGGCGCTGCCGGTCGCGCTCGCGGGTTCGTTGCTCGTCGCCCGCTCGCTCGAGTGGGCTCCCGGAGCCGACGGCGGTGACGCAGGCGACGGTCGGGTCGCCGGACTCGTCCCCTCGACGGCTCTCCCGTCGGTCGTCGGCCCGCGATCAGTCCTCGCCTGGAACCTCGCGGTGCTCGCCGTCGGGATCGGCTTCTTCTATCAGGACCAGCCGTGGTCGGCGCTACTGCACGGTCCGGGATACGCCGTTGTGCTCTCGATCTGGGGGTACTATCTGGTCACGATCGTCGACCGACGGTGGTCGGTACGCGCGTCGAAGCGTGTTTCGTAGCCGCCATTCGGTGCCCGCTCGAGCTACTTGGGCTCCCTGCGAGTCGGTTCCGATCCGTCGAAATCGACCCTCGCGTTCCCCCTGGGTGTGGCGAGGGGTTCCCTGTCGTCACCGGTCGGTCGAATCCGACGCTCGGGAGTGGCCGTCGACGGAACCGACTGCGTTTCCCGACGCAGACGGACGACCAGTGTCCGGGAGTCGGTATCCACCATACCGTTCAAGACTCTAGCAACCGAAGGGGGACGTATGGCAACCGACGAGTCACTGATTCGGACACTGGTGGTCGTTATCGCCGTGATCCTCCTGCTGCCGGTCCTCATGATGGCGCTCGCGATGCCCATGATGGGCGTCTGGGGCGGCGGTCACATGTGGCGGGGCGGGATGTGGGGCGGCACCGGAGCCACGTGGATGTGGCTGCTCATGTCGATCGTCCCGTTACTGGTGCTTCTCGGCCTCGGATATCTCCTGTACCGCGCCGTTCGTGGATCCGGCGGCCGACGGACCGACCCCGCCCTCGAGGAACTGCGAACCGCCTACGCTCGCGGTGACCTCACCGACGAGGAGTTCGAGAACCGGCGTGAACGTCTGCGACGAGAGGAGCAGCGATAGTGCAGTCCCACCGCCCGCGAGCACCGTCGGTCATCGATCACTCCATCGCGCGTTCGTTCTGCGAGGCCCGGAGCCACGTCTTGACGAGTTCGTTTACGTTGTGAAAGATGATGCCGACGGTGAGCAGGGTCGTCGCCAGGTAGATCACGAACCCGGGCGGGCCGCCGACCGTCGCACCGAGGAGGCCACCGGTGATGCCGACGACCGTGAGTTCGATCCACGTCACCAGGACCCGGGAACCCAGCCGCGGCGGGGACGGATCGGTCCCCGACCCGCTCGTCGGTCGATCGTCGTTGCGAGTGGCGGCGTCAGCGTCGCTGACCGTCGGGGGGCCCTCGTCGTCACCGCCGTCGACAGCCGGACGCTCGACGCGGTCGTCGTCGGAGCCCATTAGTACGACTCACCTGCTTCGATCGGGCCGCTGAACGCGGAGTAGAGGACCACGAAGTAGACGAAGACGAGCGGAAGTAGGACTGCCGCCCCGATCGACATGAGGTTGAGCGGCAGCGTCGAGACGATCGCCGTCTCGACCGTCAGCCCGCCGGCGCGATCGATTGCCGGATACATCAGGCCCGCGACGATGCCGACCAGTGCGAAGACGAGGCCCGCAGCGGCACCGAACGCCACGTAGTAGCGGTCGGCCCGCGTCGCCGCTGCGTACACCCCGGCGAGGACGAGCGTGGCGAGGACGAGGGCAGCGACCGGCGCGGAGAACAGGGCCGATCGCAGGGCGGGGGCCGCTCCGTAGACGTATCCCAGCGTCACCACGATCAGGAGGAGATACGCCACGAGCGCGCGGTAGCCGTCCGTCCGGAGGTCCTCGCGCAGATCGCCCCGCGTCTTCAGTCGAAGGAACGCCACGCCGTCGACGACGGTCAGCGCGACGATGGCCAGGCCGACGACGAGTCCCGGGAGCGTGACGATCGTCGTCGCGCCGAGCAGCCAGTTCGCCGTGAACATCCCGAGAAAGAACGGGGCCGTGAGGCTGCCGACGACGAACGCCCGCCCCCACCACCGCTGCCACGCCTCGTCGTGGCGCTGTTCGTACATCTCGGGGGCGAGACCCCGAACGATGAGCGCGCCCAGGATCGCGAACATCAGCAGGTAGTGGCGGCTGAATAGGTTGGCGTAGACGGCCGGGAACGCCGCGAACATCGCGCCGCCGAAGACGACGAGCCACACCTCGTTACCGTCCCAGAACGGCCCGATCGCGGACAGTAACTGCTCGCGTTCGTCGGCGTCCTCTCGCGTCGCGAACAGCGCGCCGACCCCGAAGTCGAAGCCATCGAGGAACAGGAACATCGCGAGGATGAAGAACAACAGCCCGAACCAGAGGTCGGCAAGCGGCAGTCCGAACAGGGGATCGGTCGCGAGTGAGGCCGGGTCAGTCATCGGCCTGGACCTCCGACGTGGGCGTCTCCGTCGGGCCATCCAGTTCGGGACCGTCCACGTCCGGCGGTCCGGCACGGATGATCCGGACGACGACGTACGTATAGAGCGCGAGCAGTCCGATGTAGACGACGGCGAACCCGGCGAGGGTTATTGTCGCTTCGGCAGCCGTGAGCCCCGGCGAGACGCCTTCACTCGTCCGCAAGACGTCCTGAATGACCCACGGCTGGCGACCGACCTCGGTGACGACCCAGCCGAGTTCGACCGCGAGGATGCCAAGCGGCGTCGAGACCATCAGGGCCTTGTGGAGGAGGTCGTCCTCGAGGAGTTCGCCCCGCCACCAGCGGTAGCCGCCCCAGACGGCGAGCAGGATGAACCAGAAGCCGAGCGCGACCATGATCCGGAACGCCCAGAAGACGATCGCGACGGGCGGCTGTGGGCCCTCGAACTCCTCGAGTCCCTGGATGGTCGCCTGCGGATCGCCGCCGCTGGCGAGCCACGACGCCCCACCGGGGATGCCGATACCGAAGATGTCCTTGGCCCGCGGATCCAGTAGGTCCTGCATACTCGTCGGGAACGCGACGATGTACTCGGGGACGTAGGAGTCGGTCTCCCAGACTGCTTCCATCGCGGCGAACTTCTGTGGCTGGGTCTCGAAGACGTGTCGAGCGTACAGATCGCCGTGGAGGACCTGCAACGGCGCGGTGACGAGCAGCGCGAGGAGGCCGAACTTGAGCGTCGTCTCCCAGAAGCCGATGTTCTCGACCGAATACCCCCAGACGTGGTGTCTGAAGACGAAGTACGCGCCGAGTCCGGCCATGAACAGCGCGACGGACTCGACGGCGGCGTTTTGCATGTGGACGAACATCCAGGGGAACCGCGGGTTGGCGTAAGCCGCGATCGGATCGACAAGCTGAACGATCGTCTGCCCGTTTTTCGTCGCCAGTTCGTAGCCCCGCGGGGTCTGCATCCACGAGTTGGCGATCAGGATCCAGACGGCCGAGAGCCACGTTCCGAGGCCGACGGCGACAGCGGAGACCATGTACAGGGCGTTCCCGACGCGCTCGCGGCCGAAGACGAAGATCCCGAGAAACGTCGCTTCCAGCATGAACGCCATCATCCCCTCGAGCGCGAGGGGACCGCCGAAGAGTTCGCCGGCGGTCGTGGAAAACGCCGCGAAGTTAGTCCCGAACTCGAACTCGAGGACGATCCCCGTCACGGTGCCGACGACGAAGCTGACGGCGAAGATCCGCGTCCAGAACCTGCGTAACTGCTCGTAGATCGGCTTTCCGGTTCGAACGTCTTTCCACGTGAAGTAAACGAGGAACGGGGCGAGCCCCATGCTCATCACGGGAAAGATGATGTGGACGATGGTCGTGAGTGCGAACTGCAGCCGACTGCCGGTGACTGGATCGATCATGGTGTGAAACCTGACGGAACGTCGTAAGCGATGCCACCTCGAGACAGCGGGGTGATTCCAATTAGAAGAAGGGGCGACCACGGGGTAGTGTTTGCGGTACGAACGTCGAAATGCGACATACTACGTCTCTCGCCGGCGCTTTCGACGGATGGTGCGCTGAGACGCAACGGCGACTGTCGTGACGGTCTCACCGCTTCCGCAGCCGCCGCCCCGTCTTGCGAGCGACGGCGATCACGAACCCGAGGCCCCGCCGGACGTCGAGGTCTCGGAGGGCACGCACCAGCCCGCGGACACCGATGGGTTTCGTCGGTTCGGCACCCGCTTCACCCACGGCCCCGAGCACCGCCTCGAGCGTGCGGGCGACGTCGTCGTCGGCCGCGGTGTCAGCCACCTCGCCGAGACTGGTGCCGGTCGCCGCGAGTTTGGTCACCATCCCGTCGTCCATCGCGGACGAGCCGAGCGCGGCGACGTCCGCGATCGCCACGAGGTCGTCGAGCGTCCCCGATCGCTGCAGGCGAGCGAGTGCCTCGATCGCGTCGGCGAGGTCGTCGGCGTTCTCGCCGGTCGCCTCGCCGAGGGCTGCGACCTCGTCGGTCGCCAGCCCGTCCGCCGCGGCCCCGAGGTTCGTCGCCGTGCCGGAGAGGTCCTGGACCATGCGGTCGTCCATCGCGGCCGTCGCGAGGTCCGCGGTGTCGAGCAGGTCGTTGACGACATCGATACGCTCGAGGAACCGGGCGACTTCCTCGGGGTTGTCGGCGACGAGTTCCTCGAGCGTCGGGTCCCCGGCGTCGGCGGTCTCTGAGTCGGGCGCGGGTTCGGTGTCGGCCATCTAGAGCAACCCCCGTGCGGTGAGCCAGTAGGACTCGTTGTAGCCGAGCTTCGCCCAGTGGAGCGCTTTCGATGGCTCGCGGACGAACGGTTCCTCGCCGTACTCGAACTCGATAAACGTCGCCTCGTCCATCCCCGCCTCGAGGAAGCAGACCGTCTTCCCGTCGTAGGTCGCCGTCGGCGTCTCTCCGCGGGCGCGGCTGGCGAGCCGATCGGCGACGACGCCCGCCTCGTAGTGGGCGACGCTGCCGGCCTTGCTCGTCGGGACGTCCGCGGCGTCGCCGATCGCGGAGACGTCCTCGGCCGCCGTCGCCTCGAGCGTGTGCCTGTCGACGTCGACCCAGCCGTCCTCGCCGAGCCCCGCGTCGGTCACGAGGTCGCTGCCCCGGTGGGGCGGGATCGCCACGAGCAGGTCGTACTCGAGTTCGTTCCCTTCGACCGTTCCGATGACTTCCGCGTCGGGGTCGACCTCGTCGACGTTGAAGAACGTCTCGAGGGCGATGTCGCGTTCCTCGAACAGGTCGGTCGCCCAGTCGGCGATCGACTCGAGGCCGTGGGCGCGGTTGATCGGGTACGTGTAGGTAACGTCGACGTCCTCGCGCCGACCCCGCTGGCGGAGCCAGTCGTCGACCATCAGCGTGAACTCGACGGGCGCGGCCGGACACATGTGTGGCACGCCGACGACGCTCAGGACGAGGTGGCCCTCGGTGAAGTCGGCCAGTTCGTCCCGGAGTCGTTCGGCACCGTCGGGGCCGTAGAAGTGGTGGCCGGCCTCGGCGAGGCCCGGCACGGCCTCCGGCTCGAGGGTCGCGCCGGTCGCGACCACGAGTTGGTCGTAGCGCAGCGAGGTCGTCCTGTCGGCGAGCGACAGGCGCTTGCGATCGGTATCGATGCCGGTGACCTCGTCGATCGTCAGGGTGACGCGGCGGTCGACCAGCTCCTCGATCGGCCGTTTCGCGTCGTCGACCGTCTTCTTCCCGAAGGGCACGTACAGGAACGTCGGCTTGTAGACGTGGTTCGGATCGGCCGTGATCAGTCGGACCTCGACCTCGCCGGCCTCGATCTCGCCCTGTAGCTCGTCCGCGAGTCGGTTCGCGAGGACCGTCCCACCAGTTCCGCCGCCGACGATCGCGATTCGGTGCATCTCAGTCGACCTCCAGGTAGATGTTCCAGTGGTCGTCGCGCTCCTCGATCTCGAGTAACTCGTGGCCGGCCTCCTCAAGCCACTCCGGAACGTCCGTCGTGGAGTTCCGTGCGGTGGTCCGAAGTTCGACCACTACGCCGGGGTCGAGGGTCTTCACCGTCCCGATGAGGTCCATCAGCGGGCCGGGACACGTTGCGCCGCGCGAGTCGATCGTTACGTCCGGTTTGGGTGTCTCTGTCATTGGTCTAGGTCTGAAGCTGCCGTCGTCGTTCGGACCGTCCGAGCCTGTCGCGTCGGTCGGTCATCGTTCGATCACACTCGAAAAGTAGTATTGTGTAGTAAAGCCACTACCGCAAAACACAGGTGGGCAGGAAAAAGCGAAGCGTATATATCCGATCGGGTGACCTCGAGCGCCGTAATCGTCCGCTGACGGACCGACACCGACTCCGCGCCGGCTGATAGAACCGGCCCACAACATCGCCAGGTGCCGTCCGTTGCGGATCCGGTATCACTCAGTGGTCAAAGTTGCCCGCGACGAGCGACGCGGACGATGATCGCCTGGTTGCGTCGCCCTCGACGACGAGTCGCGACTGTCCGGCCACCACTATTGGACCTGTTGCACAAAACCATTATAACGATGGCGGCCGTACGATCGGACGATGAGCGACACTGCAGACGAGGAACGACAGCGGATCCGCGAGCAGAAGAAACGAGAGTTACAGGAACGCCTCGAGAACGGCGAGAGTCTCGACGCGCCCGACGCGGACGAGGGAGGCGACGCGCCCGACGAGCCGATCGCGATCACGGGACAGGGTCACCTCGACGAGGTCGTCGACGAGCACGACGTGGTCCTCGTGGACTGTTACGCCGACTGGTGTGGCCCCTGCCAGATGCTCGAGCCGACGATCGAGGCCCTCGCCGCGGAGACCGACGCTGCCGTCGCGACGGTCGACGTCGACCGTCACCAGCGGATCGCCCAGCAGCTGGGCGCGCGTGGCGTCCCGACGCTCGTCCTCTACGCCGACGGGCAGCCGGTCGAGCGCACGGTCGGCGTCCAGGATCGTGCGACCCTCGAGGGCCTGATCGAACAACACGCGTAACGAATCGAGTTCCGGAGGCCGACGGAGAACTGGCTCGAGGTGCCGGTCGAGGCCGGTGAGAAGGCGTTTCGATGAGCGCCGCTCCGTCCGCGGTTCGAACTGACTAACTCGAAATAGCCAATTCTGAATTAGCCTATTTTGAGATTGGTTATCCGGTGCGTTTATGCCAACGTCCAAACATCGGACAGTATGGACCGATTTGTCGACCGTCAGACCGAACTCTCGCGGCTCCGAGGCTGCTACGAGTCCGATGAGGCCGACATGGTCGTTATCTTCGGGCGTCGACGCCTCGGGAAGACCGAACTCGTCCGGCAATCGCTGGGCGAGGGCGACGATGCCGTGCTGTACCAGGCGACCGAAACCACGTCCCAGGTACAGCTCGACGAGTTCGTCGACGCCGCGTCGGAGTCGTTCCCCGGCGTCGACCGCATCAAACAGGAGTGGGAATCGCTTCTCGGTTATCTCGCCGAGCAGGACGCAATCGTCGTGCTGGACGAATTCCCGTACCTAATCGACGCGGACGAGAGCCTCCCGTCAGTCGTTCAGCGATTGTGGGACCAAGAGATACAGGACACGGCCGCGACGTTCGTGCTCGTGGGCTCGTCGATCAGCATGATGGAAGAGGCGACGCTCCTCGGAAACAGCCCGCTATACGGTCGATTCACGGAGAAGATCGACCTTCGACAGCTCAACTTCGACGCCGTACGCGAGTTCTTTCCCGACTCGTACACGCTCGAGGAGCAGCTGTTCGCGTGGGGCGTGTTCGGCGGGACGCCGTACTACCTCGACGGCGTCGAACTGGACCACAACCTCGGGACGGTCGTCCAGCGTGCGATTCTCTCACAGCAGGGGTTCCTACACAACGAACCCGAGTACGTCCTCCGAACCGAACTCACCGAACCGAACCGATACTTCGCCATCCTGAAAGCGATCGCCGCCGGGAACACGACCTCGAACGAGATCGCAGGGGCGATCGGCATCGATGGAAAGCAGATTTCGACGTACACCCAGAAACTGGAACGGCTTCGCCTCGTCGATCGCGAGGTCCCGGTCACCGAGGACAAGACAACGTCACGACGGGGACGATACCGGATTCTCGACACCCTGTTTCGGTTCTGGTTCCGGTTCGTCTACGGCAACGAAGACCGGTACGAACGCCTCGGTGACGACACCTACGAGACCGTCATCGAACCGGAGATTGCCGACTTCGTGAGCCAGACGTTTGAGACCCTCTGTCAGGACGCACTCCCCAATCTGTATCCCGACGAGACGTTTGTCGACGTCGGCCGGTGGTGGTACAAGGAGCACGAGGTCGACGTCGTGGGCCTGACGGATGGTCGGACGATGGTCGCTGGCGAGTGTAAGTTCACGTCGTCACCGCTCGACTACGGCGCGCTCGCGTCGCTCGAAGACCACGCCGACGAGATTCGATGGACGCCCGATACTGGCGACGTGGAGCGAGAATACGCGCTCTTCGCCAGAAACGGGTTCACGCAGTCGGTTCGCGATGCCGCCGCTGACCGTGACGACCTCCACCTGTTCGCCCTCGACGAAATCATCGCGAACGCCTGAACGCGCCGGGCGAGAATCGCCGAGTACGGCTGGGGCGTTACCGGTCGGTGGCGCACTGCTCGACGGCCCCGCTTCTCGCCTCGTGGGACACCCTCGTCGATCGAGTACCGTGGAGAGAGCACACGACGTCTCCCTACGCTCCGAGCGCGAGCATCGAGCCGTAGCCGAGTCCGAACGCGAGAACGAACGACCCGACCCAGGCGGCGACGGTGAGTCCCAGCTTTCGGGGACTGACACCGGCCCCGCCGGCGACCGCGAGCCCGCTGCCGACGATGGCGCTCACGATGATCTCGTTGAACGAAACCGGGACACCCAGCAGGACCGCGCTCTGGGCGATGAGAAAGGAGGGAACGAGCGTCGCGATCGATCGGCGCGGCCCCAGGGACGCGTACTCCTGGGAGATCGACTTGATCATCCGCGGCGCGCTCGTCCAGGAGCCGACGAGGATCCCGACGCCGCCGCCCAGCAACACCGCGAGCGGCGACACCAGTGGCAGCTCCTCGAGCAGTGGAAACAGCGGTCCGACGGCCAGGCCGACCTGGCTCGCACCGGCCGAGAACGCCACGAGCGCGCCAAGCGAGAGCAGGAACCGGCGCAGACCGCCGGCCTGATCGCGACCGACGTCCCAGCGGACGACGGCCGCGGCGAGCGCCCCGATTCCGAGCGAGACCGCGATCGTCGCAGCCGTGCCGTCGACGGGAACCAGCATGGTCCCGGCGGCGGCGAGCGTTCCACCGACCGACGAGAGGAACGCGAACTCGAGGTTCGCGACGACGGTGCCGACGATGCCGGCGAGGAGCGAAACGCTGACGGCCTCGGGAACGTCCGGTCGCGGAAGGACGCTCGCGATCCCGTAGGCGATACCGCCGCCGACGAACGGCGTGAGGATCCACACCGCGCCGATTTCGGCGTACTTCCCCCAGGCCGGATCGCCGCCGAGCGCGAAGCCGACGCCGATGACCGACCCGGTCACGGTAAACGCCGTCGCGATCGGATACCCCGTGGAGATGCCGATCGCCATCAATCCGGCACCGATCAGCAGGACGACGATGACGCCGACGACCGGGAGGGTGACGCCCTCGACGAGGCCGTTGCCGACGGCCTCGGAGACGTTCCCACCCTGGGTCACCGCGCCGGCGAAGCCGAGGATCCCGACGAGAAACGCCGCGCGCATCGTCGGAATCGCGTTCGCGCCGACGGCCGGCGCGAAGGGGGTCGCACCGCTCGATCCGGCACCGATCACCCAGGCCATGAACAGGCTCGCCACGGCCGCAGTGGCGAACAACAGTATCGTTGCGAGATCCATTAGTGGCTGAAAAACTGCGTCACAGCGTTCGAAACTCGAGATGCGTCAGTCGGCACCCGTCGGGGCGGTTTCGGCCGCGGCGCGCTTGCTGCGCCAGACGCCCTGCAGGTAGGCGCCGGCGAACATGCCGGCGAGCGCCCACAGGATGGTGACGTTGCCGACGCCGAGGCTGGCGTAGGCCGCGCCGGGGCAGATCCCCGAGAGTCCCCAGCCGACGCCGAAGATCCCGCCGCCGATCAGGACGTTCCGATCGAACGGCTTCAGCCGGCGTTCGTACCGGTCGCCCGTCAGCGGCGCGCTGTCTCGGATCCGGGGCATCACGGCGAAGGCGATCCCGGAGACGATCGCCGCGCCGAACATGACGAACAGCAGTCCGAAGTCCTCGAACTGCAGGAAGTTCAACACGACTTCCGGGCGCGCCATCTGGCTGAAGCCGAGGCCGAACCCGAAGATCAGGCCGCCGACGAAGATCAGCGGCATGAACAGGGGATGGCGATCCGCCATTACGGACTCACCCCCAGTGCCGCGACGATCTGAGCGGTCACGATCGCGACTGTCAGGAACGTCACGACGCCGACGAGCGAGGTCTTCGATGCCGAGCCGACGCCACAGACGCCGTGGCCCGACGTACACCCTTTGCCGATTCGGGTGCCGATTCCGACGAAGACGCCGCCGACCAGCAGCCGCCAGGCCTGCACGTCGGTCGACCAGAGCGTCACGCCGCCGACCTCGTATAGCTCGCCGGTCGTCCCGGCTTCGTAGAGCGAGGTCGTGATCACTCCGGACTGGACCGTCGCCGCGAACGCTAGCCCACCCAGGACGATCCCGAGCGTGAACACGACGCGCCAGTCCCGGGACGAGACGTACTGCTGGAACCGCGACTGTCCGGAGACGTACGACAGCGTCGACTCGAGGAACGTGCTCGCCCCGGCCGGGATGCCGGTTCCGACGTAGATCACGACCGTGCCGAGACCGACGAGGAACCCGCCGACTGCGTAGCGGCTGATCCCGTTGGGGAACAGCTCGGCGGTCAACTGGAGTGGGACTGGGTCAGCTACCATTGGGGATTAGTCACCGGCGAGCGACTCCTGGCTCGCGGCACAGTTGTTCGGGCCGAGCTCGAGTTCGAACGCCTCCTCGTCGTCGGCCTCCTGCTGACCGAGGTTCGTCGGAATGATGTCCTCGTAGTTGGCCGGCCGAGGCGGCATATCCGAGAGGATCAGCTCGATGAACTCGGCTTCGTCCATCGTCAGGGCGTCCATCTCCTCCGTGAGCTGGCCGATCGGTGCGGTGTAGGTGCCGTCGGCGGCGGGCTCGGCCGCGTCGCTGAAGTGCGCACCGCCGATCAGCGTGTCGTCGGGCAGGGTCAGCACGCGCTCCTGCAGGGACTCGTAGAGCTGCGCGGCCGCCTCGGGAGCGCCGTCGTCGCCCTCCTCTAAGTCGGGTCGGGCGACGCTCTCGACGAACAGGCCATCACCCGTCGCGAGCAGCGAGCCGTCGAGCAGGTACGAGGTCATCCCGGAGGTGTGGCCGGGCGTGGAGACGGTCTCGATCGTCGCCGACCCGACCTGGAACTCGTCGCCGTCCGCCGCGAGGGTCATCTCGTCGGCGTACGTGACGCCGCGGTCGACCGACGCCTCGGGGATGACGCCCTCGACGCCGACGGCATCGAGGGCGCGAACCCCCGAGATGTGGTCCGCGTGGATGTGCGTGTCGATCGCGTACTGCAGGTCAGCGCCCAGCTCGTCCGCGTCCTCGAGGTATCGACTCGTAAACGCGCGCAGCGGATCGATCACGGCAGCCTCGTCCCCGTCGACGACGAGGTAGCCCAGACAGCCACTCGAGGGGCGCTGGTACTGGTAGAGCGTCCCGCTCCCGTCGTAGCGCTCGACTGCGACGCGCTCGTAGATGCGCGCCCAGCCGTTCATCCCGTCCTCGAGGTGGTCGACGTCGTAGCCGCGCTCTTTTAGCGTCCCGGCGACGTACTCGCTCGAGCCGCCCTTCGCGCAGAGGACCGTAATCTCGCGGTCGTCGGGAATCCGTGCAAGAACGTCGTCGTCGATCTCGTCGTCCAAGAACTCGAAATACGGAATGTTGATCGATTCGACGGTTGCACCGTCGATTCGCCACTCGTCGTACTCCGATTCCATGCGGGTATCGAGGAGGGTGATGTCCTCGCCCGCGTCGATTCGGCCCTTCAGCTCGTCAGGACTGACCGATTCGATCTCGACATCCGGCGTTGGAAAGTCCATGTCGTCCATGTTGTACAGTTCCCAGTATCGGCTGCTGGCACTTAAGAGTTTGTATAGTATTTCCCATATTCCACAATACAGCTACCCACTCAATTCATAGGTAGCAGCGGTATGCGCGAACACAGGCGATAGAAACTAGTTACGTTGATTTTGGCGATTCCGGATGTTTGTATATTGTACAATAATCGATGCCCTTTTATGGGAGCGAGCGATATTGTGTAATAGCTCCAATACGGGGCACAGAAGGAAATCATGAGTTCGGAATACCAGATCACTGAGACGCTGGACGTGAAAGGACAGTCCTGCCCGATGCCCATCGTGAAGACCAAGCAAGCGATCGACGACCTCGAGCCCGACGACGTGCTCGAAGTCGTCGCGACGGATTCGGGCAGCATAAGCGACATTCAGGGGTGGGCCGACGGCACCAACGGCGTCGAACTCCTCGAGCAGGTCGAGGGCGACGATCTCTACACCCACTACGTGAAGAAGACGGAATAATGAGTACGGACAACCCAGCGGCGTCCGTCGACGATGCCGATGCGGACGTCGACGCCGCCGAGGTGCAGGCCCTGCGCGAGCGCGTCGAGGAACTGGAAGCGTCGATGGCAGCGGTGGAGACGGGCGACGATCAAAAGAAGATGACCATCGTCGCCACGCAGGGCAGTTTCGACATGGCGTATCCGCCCTTGATCCTCGCGAGCACTGCGGCCGCATTCGGCTGGGATGTCGTCGTCTTCCATACGTTCTGGGGGCTCGACATCCTCCACGAGGAGAAGTCGTCGAACCTCAAACTGAGCGCCGTCGGGAACCCGAACATGCCGGTCCCGAACGCCCTCGCTGCGCTCCCCGGCATGGACGCGATGGCCACGAAGATGATGCAAAAGAAGATCGACGAGAACGGGACGGCGACCATCGAGGAACTGATCGACCTCTCGCTGGAAAGCGGCGTGGACCTGCAGGCCTGTCAGATGACGATCGAGTTGATGGACTACGACGAGGACGACTTCTACGACGGCGTCACCACCGGCGTCGGTGCGGCCACCGCGTTGCAACACATGGCCGAATCCGACGTCCAACTCCTCGTCTGATCCATGAACGACACCGAGTCCAGGCTCTCGAAGCCGAGCCTGCGCGTCCTCGAGAAGGTCGCCGACGCGGACGACGTCGCTCCCGTCGCGCTCGAACCGCCGCTCTACGACGTCGTGGACCCGACTGCGCTGGATCAGTTGTTCGAGCCGACCGATACCGACGACTCGGTTCGAAGTGGACGCGTCACGTTCAGGTATCGAGGATACGACGTGACGATCACTTCGAATGGCGCCGTCGAACTGGCGTAAGCAGCCTTCGAACTTCGATTCCGGAGTTCACGAGGATAACCACTCGGTAGCTGTAGCTGTCGGAACGGTCCCCGCTTCTCGAACGCGTTCTCCGTGCACGCTGCTGCGCGTAGAACCGATGTCGCACTCGCCAACGCACGTGCATCCCGAAGAAAGGACCGCAAGTCGACCCCGTGGCTCGAGCGGTCACGATCCGACGGAGGAATCGAGCAACTGACGACGGCGATGGACTCCCGAACCCGCCGGGCCCTGCCCGACAGCCGGGTCGAGTAGACACCGAATGGCTTTATTCAGGCGGTTATATAATCAACCATCTATGCTCCTGGTTCCAGTTCCATATCGTGGCGACGGCGGGAGACCGAGACGGATCCGCGAACTGGTCGTATCGACGCGTCGAGGGAGATAGATGAGTGACGCCGAGTATCTCATCGATTCCGCTCGTGTTCTCGTGGTCGGGCCGGCCACGTGGCTCGAGACGTTCACAGAGGCGCTCGAGACGCGGACTGACGCGTCCGTCCACGCGGTTGAAACGGCTGGGCAAGCCCTCGAGACCGTTCGTCGGGAGTCGATCGACTGCCTCGTCACCGAGTATACGCTCGCAGAGACGACGGGCGTCGAACTCGTGAAACGGATCCGGGAGTCCACGGCGACCCTTCCCGTCTTGCTCGGGACGACAGCCGGCAGCGAAGCGATCGCCAGCGAGGCGATCGAGGCCGGCGTCACCGATTACGTCGCGGTAACCGACCCGCTCGAGGAAACGGGGGACGAGCTGGTCGATCGGACCGAGCGGGCGCTTCGCTCCGCACAGCGGACCGTCACCCGCCGCGAGCGGGCACGGCAGTTCGACGCCGTCTTCCACGATACACGGACCGCGACGTGGATACTCGATCCGGACGGAACGCTCAAGCGGGTGAATCAAACGGCACGCGAGATGATCGACGACGACGTCGATTCCATCATCGGCGACCCGTTCTGGACGCTCCCCTGGTGGGCACACACGGAGGCACACCAGCGTGATATCCATCACCTCGTGGAGAAGGCACAGGGCGGGCGGTTCGGTACCGCAGTCGTCTCCCCGCCGCCGGCCGCCGAGACGCAGCGCGTCATCGACCTCTCGGTTCGCCCCGTCGAAAACGAACGCGGCGACCTCGTCTCGATCGTGGTCGAAGGCATCGACATCACCGACCAGGTCGATCTCGAACGCGACCTCCGTCGCTCCGAGGAACTCCACCGGGTGACGCTCAACAACATGACCGACACCGTCCTCATGACGAACGAGGCCGGCGAATACACCTACGTGTGCCCGAACGTCCACTTCATCTTCGGCTACACCGCCGACGAGATTCGCGCCCAGGGCACGATCGATACCCTCCTCGGAACGGATCTCTTCGACCGCGAGGAGCTCGCGGCGAACGGCGTCCTCAAGAACATCGAGTGTACGGTTACCGACAAGGCCGGCCGTGAGCACACGCTGCTCGTCAACGTTCGCGAAGTCTCGATTCACGACGGCACGCTCCTGTACAGCTGTCGAGACATCACGAAACGGAAACAGCGAGAGGAGGCGCTCGCGACGCTCCAAGAAACCGCACGAGAGTTCCTGTACGCGGAAACACACCAGGAGATCGCACAGCACATCGTCGACGACGTCTCGAGCGTCCTCGACCTCACGGCGAGTGCCGTCTACCGCTTCGACGTCGACGCCAACGAGCTCCGTCCCGCCGCGTACTCGTCGACGATGACGGACCTGCACGGACCGCTGCCGCCGATCCACACCGACGACGAAACGCTTCCGGGGCATTGTTTCGTCAACGACGAGACGTTGATCTTCGACGACGTCCACGCCGCGGATCGGCTCGAGAACCGGGCAACGGGGCTCCGCAGCACGATTTACATTCCACTCGGCCACCACGGCGTGTTCGTCGTCGGGTCGGACGACGTCGGGGCGTTCGACGAGGTGACCCGGGAGCTCGCCGACCTGCTCGCTGCGACCGCCGAGGCCGCGCTCGATCGAGTGACACGAGAGTCACAGCTCCGCGAGCAGGACCGCGAACTCCAACGACAGAACGAGCAACTCACCGCGCTGAACCGTATCAACGCCACCATTCGGGAGATCGACCAGGCGATCGTCCGAGCCGAGACCCGAGACGAGATCGACCACACCGTCTGTGAACGATTAACGGACAACGACCGGTTCGAGTTCGCCTGGATCGGAACCGTCGATTCGACCACCGAGACCGTCGAACCTCGGGCGTGGGCCGGCGACGAACAGGGCTATCTCGACAGCCAGTCGATCGCCGTCGCCCCCACGGGGGCGGAGCCCGCGGGGCAAACTGCGGCCACGGGCGACGTGACGATGGTGACCAACGTCGCTGCCGACCTCCGAGGTGATCCGTGGCGCTCCGACGCGCTGACGCGTGACTTCATGTCCGTCTTGAGTATTCCCCTCGTCTACAACGACCTCACACACGGCGTTCTCACGGTCTATGCGGATACCAGGGGCGCGTTCGACGGGACGGCACGGGCCGTGTTGACCGAGCTCGGAGAAACGATCGCGTCGGCCCAAAGCGCCATCGAACGGAAGCACGCACTGCTTACCACATCGATGACTCGCGTGACGTTTACCGTCGACGATCCGACGTATCTCCTCTCGAGGCTCGCCCGGACCGCGGAGTGTACGCTCTCCTACCAGGGCGGTGTCCAGCGAACGATGGACGGCGATTACGTGTTCCTGACTGTCGACGACGCGGACGTACGCGGCGTCGCGGAGACGGCGGCGGAACTGGCGACCGTCGACGAAGCCACCACGATACACGCTGACGATACCGGCGGTACCTTGCGGTTACGGCTGTCACAACCGTTCCTCGCCGTCGAGTTGGCCGACCACGGCGTCGTCTTCCGGGAATCGACCGCCGATCCGACCGCCGCGACGCTCGTCATCGACGTTCCAGAGGGCGTCGACGTGCGGACGATCACACAGCTGGTTCGCGAAACGCTCTCACCGATCGAACTCCAGCGAAAGGAGACGGTCGAGCAAGCCGCCGAACGCGACCTCTACTCGAGAGTGCGCGAAACGCTCACGGACCGGCAACTCGAGGTCCTGCAGACGGCCTACTACAGCGGCTTCTTCGAGTCGCCCCGCGAGAACACCGGCGAGGAAATCGCCGAGACGCTCGAGATATCGCCGCCGGCGTTCTATCAGCACGTGCGGGCCGTCCAGCGGAAACTGTTCACGACGCTGTTCATGGAACGCAGCGTCCCGACGGCCGCCCCTCCCGAAGGGGGTTGAATAATTAACCGCCGGATTGGAGACTACCTTTTTGCTAAACTAGCAGATATTCCCTTATACGCCGACTATCCGGAGGAGAGTGCCACGACGCACCGACTGGCACTCGTGACTCACCCATGAGAGATACCGACCAGACCCCAGGCGAAGAATCCCCTTACGAGTGTTTCGGATGCGGGAACATCATCGTTACCCAAGACAACCCGACGACCTGTCCGGACTGTGGCGGTGAGATGCGAAACCGCCGGACACCGATCGAGTAATAATGACAATAGATTCGACCGCGGATCACACAACCAGGGCGGAGCGGGAGTCGGAGACGGCCGATTCCGACCCGGAATCGGCGGTCGAAACCGCTCGGCGACAGCTACAGCACGCCGCCGACCACCTCGATATCGACCCCAATATCGTCGAACGTCTCAAGTACCCCACGTCGGTCCACGAGGTCACAGTACCGATCGAACGCGACGACGGGACCGTCGAAGTGTATACCGGCTACCGGGCACAGCACGATAGCGTTCGCGGTCCCCACAAGGGAGGGCTCCGGTTTCATCCCGACGTGACCAGAGACGAGTGCGTCGGACTCGGGATGTGGATGACCTGGAAATGTGCGGTCATGGACCTGCCCTTTGGCGGCGCGAAAGGCGGGATCGCGGTCGATCCCAAAGATCTGAGTGCGGCCGAGAAAGAGCGACTGACACGTCGATTCACCGAAGGGATCCGGAGCAGTATCGGCCCGACCAAAGACATTCCGGCACCGGATATGGGAACGGATCCACAGACCATGGCGTGGCTGATGGACGCGTATTCGATGCAGGAAGGCGAGACGATACCCGGTGTCGTCACGGGAAAGCCGCCGATCGTCGGCGGCAGCGAAGGCCGGGAAGAAGCCCCCGGCCGAAGCGTTGCGATCATCACCCGCGAGGTCCTCGAGTACTACGAACGGGATCTCGAGGAAACGACGATTGCAATACAGGGATATGGAAGCGTCGCTGCCAACGCCGCGCGGCGACTCGACGAGTGGGGTGCGACCGTCGTCGCCGTCAGTGACGTCAACGGTGCGATCTACGATCCGACCGGACTCGATCCCCACGCGATCCCCTCACACGACGAGGAGCCCGAAGCCGTCATGCGCCAGGACGCATTCGAGACGCTCACGAACGAGGCGTTGCTCGAACTCGACGTCGACGTACTCGTCCCCGCCGCAGTCGGCAACGTGTTGACGGAAGAAAACGCCGCCGCCGTCGACGCCGATATCGTCGTCGAGGGGGCGAACGGCCCGACGACGAGCGGTGCCGACGAGATCCTCGCCGAGCGCGGGATTCCGGTCGTCCCGGACATCCTCGCCAACGCTGGCGGCGTCACGGTCTCGTATTTCGAGTGGCTCCAGGACATCAACCGACGGTCCTGGTCACTCGAACGGGTCAATAGCGAACTCGAAACGGAGATGGTGACGGCGTGGAACGACGTCCGCGAGGCGTACGAAGCGCGAGACGTGACGTGGCGGGACGCCGCGTACATCGTCGCGCTTTCGCGGGTCGCCAGCGCTCACGAAGCGCGCGGACTCTGGCCGTGAGGAACCGGTCTCGTCGCCGGTCCTCGAAGGACCCGCTCGGCTTCCGGACGGTCGATTACGATGCCGATTCGACGGCGTCGAGGACCGCGTCGTAGGGTGGTTCGTTCGTCGGATCGTCGGCGACCCAGTCGTACGCGATCGTCCCGTCCGCCGCGAGGACGAACACGGCTCTGTTGGCGATCCCGTAGAGCCCGAGTTCGGGAATGTCGATCTCGAGCCCGTAGGCCTCGATCGCCTCACGGCCCATGTCACTGACGAGGTCGAACTCGATACCGTGTTCCTCCCGGAACGCCCCCTGCGAGAACGGGGAATCCGCACTCACGCCGAGGACCGTCCCGCCGGCATCGTGGAACTGATCGAGTCGGTCCTGTATCGCGACCATCTCGTTCGTACACGGCGGGGTGAACGCCCCAGGGAAGAACGCGAGGACGACCGGCCCGTCCCCGAGGTGATCCTCGAGGGCGAACGATTCGTGGTCGCTGGTTCCGACCGTGGCAGTGAACGTCGGCGCAGTGTCTCCGGTGACAGGCATACGACAGTCCGTCCGTTCGGAACGATGATAAAAGTGATCACGAACGGTGAGTTCGTCCGCGAGCGGAGTGCAACCGATCGGATCCCTCGAGAACGGATGTCGAACCCAGCGTACATGTACGGGATGATCGTTATCAGGATCTCGTCTCAATCGCCGATATGGCAGACGACTACAGCGACCGTCCCCTTGTATATTCCTGTTCCGGCTGTTCGAGTGCGGCCCAGATGGCGAACGATCTGGCCGTCTCCCTCGACAGAGAGGCGGTGGCCGAAATGTCGTGTATCGCCGGCGTCGGCGGGGGCGTCGCGCCGTTAGTCGACACTGCAACGGCCGGCCGGCCGATCGTCGCGATCGACGGCTGTCCGCTCGAATGTACGAAGCAGTGTCTCGATCAGCACGACGTCGCTCCGGATCTCCATTACGTTCTGGCGGAGGAAGGCGTCACAAAGGAGTACCACGCGGACTACGATTCGGATCAGGCCGCCCAACTGCGCCAGGAACTGATCGCGGATATCGAACGACTCGAGGAGTAAGCGCGTTCGACGCTCGAGCCGAACGGTCGTCGACTCGATCGACGAGCGGCCCAGCGAGCGGTCTCACTGGCGTTTCGCCGTTCACCCCGAGTGCGACCGAAGAACGCTGCCCCGAGTGCGAGAATCGTCAGGCCCCCATAAATGAGCGTGATCCCGCTGGCGACCGTCGTCTCCTGGACGCCGAGATAATCGAGGAACCCGAGTCCGTTCACCGGACCGAGGTACCACGCCGTGAGGTACGTGATTTCGAACGTCTTCGGGCGACCCGTCCAGACACCCATCGCGAGCGCGATCGCCGGGAGGAACAACAGCCCGACACCCCAGCCGACGAGTGCGCCGTACAGCCCGGAGACGCCGAACCGTATCGGGGCGGGAAACGTCACCACGAGCCCGACGAGAACCCCCGAGACGTACGTCGAACCGAGTAACTGAAGGGGCCGACTCCCGACGAACACGAGCGGTTCGGTTCGATGGATCCGTTCCCGCGCGCCGAGAGACGACCACGCCGAAAGGGGCACTAAGAGCGCGGTCGGGACGACGACCGTTCGAACGGTGCCGATGGGGGCGAGACCGGCCGTAACGACTGCGAGCGAACAGACGACGTACCACCAGCGCGGATAGCCACGAAGCGCCATTCGGAGTTCGGCCAGCAACACGTGACGGATCGACCCGCCATCACGGGTGATGGGTGCGAGCTCGATATCCACGGACGAGGAACGAGCGGAGGGTTGGGGAGTTCGGTCGCTCACCGGGACGGACCCGGCGTCGTCGTCGGTTCCGCGATCGGATCCTCCGAGAAACGCCCAGCGACTCGAGTCGTCGAACCGGTCGAAGGCGACGGTCGCCACGCCGAGCAGTCCGACGGCGATCGCGACGATCGATACGCGCGACGCCAGGTTCGAGGTGGTCCACGCGATCCCCTCCCACGTAACTGTCCGGGTGCTGCCCGGGTCGTCCGTATACGTAAACCCGGGGTCCATCCCTTCGTCGGTGGGATACTGGGCGGAGATCGATCGGACGACACTCTCGCGAACGATCTCGAGACCGACGGGATCGGGCGTGTTCGGGGCGAGACCGACCAAGAGAGCGATCAACGCGGCGAAAAAGTAGACGACGGTTCCGGCGGTCCCGCGGAGCGACCCGATCGTCTCGAAGCAGACTGCCGCCGCAGCGACGGCGGCCATCGTCGGCAGGGTAATGAAGAGAAACGGAGAGACGAACGCCCAGAGATCGAACCCGCCCGTTCCCTGGCGGAGGAACGCGACACCCGTCGAACCGAGGAGGATCCCCGTCGTGGCCCCGAGAACGACGACGTGACTGAGCCACTTGCCGAGGAGATACTGGCCGTTCGAAAGCGCTGACGATGCGATGAGTTCGCCGACGCCCGTCTCTCGATCCCTGGCGATCGTCCCGCTGACGAAACTGAATCCAAAGAGGAAGAACACCGTCGTCCCGATGACGGTCGTCGTTCCGGCGAACCATGCACTCGTCGGCGCCCCGGTGTAGTCGCCGCCGACGACGAGCGTCGTATCGACCGTCACCACTTTCACGAAGTAGCTGACGAGAATCGGAACGACCAGCAGTTTCGGAGAGCGTGACCGCTCTTTGAGATCCGCGAGCGCGACGGCGACGACTGGTCGGACGAGGTCACTCATCGGCTGTAATCGCAGCGAGGTAGGCGTCTTCGAGGGTCGGGTCGACGCGTTCGGCCGTCGGCCGTGGTCGCGTCTCGGAGACGACACGCACCGCCACACCGCCACCCCGACGCGCGGTTCCGCTGATCGTGTACTCACGCTTGAGACGCGGCAGCTCGTCGTCGTCGACGAGCCACTCCCAGACGGTGCCATCGACGCGGTCGAGAAGCGACGCGGGTCGTTCGTGTGCACGCACTCGCCCCTCGTGCAACAGGACGATGTCGCTCGCCGTCACTTCGATGTCCGAGACGATGTGCGTCGAGAGAACGACGATCCGGTCGTCCGCGAGTTCAGCGAGGACGTTCCGGAACCGGACCCGCTCTTCAGGATCGAGACCGACCGTCGGTTCGTCGACGACCAACAGGTCCGGATCCGTCAGCAGCGCCTGCGCGATTCCGACTCGTTGACGCATGCCACCGGAGAACGTCCCGAGTCGTCGGTCGGCGTCCCGTTCCAGATTGACGAGCTCGAGGAGGTCGTCGATTCGATCGGCCGCGTTCGAGACCCCGCGAATCGCGGCGAGGTAGCGAAGGAACTCGCGGGCGGACAGGGTCGGATAGACGCCGAACTCCTGTGGGAGATACCCCACGCTGTTTCTGATAGTCCTCGGCGTAGCCAGTACGTCCGTGCCGTTCCAGCGAACGGATCCCGTCGTGGGCTCCAAGACGGTCGTAATGATCCGCATGAGCGTGGATTTCCCCGCGCCGTTCGGGCCGAGCAGTCCGACGACCCCAGGTTCGAAGACGAGGTCGATATCACGGAGCGCCCAGTCATCACCGAACCGTTTCGCGACGGCATCAAGCTCGAGTTTCATTCCCTGCGTTCGTGGTTCGGCGGTCGGTTCGAGCGCGTTGCTCGTTCGATGCTTTCGATACCCAGGACGACTCCTTGCCAGCCTCCCTACTGAACGGTCGCATATCGCTCGATTGCGAGACGGGAGACGTATACGCTGACCCAGAGTTTCACGCTCGGAAACCGTTCGACCCGGTTTATGCCTCCCGAGGTCGCAACATCGAGTACGAATGGGAGGAATCGGGGCGATCCGACGGACGAACCGGCACGGAGATGTCGCAGCCAGCGGCGGCCCTGCTCTTTCCGTGCGACTGTGTGGAACGGTCGACTCGCCGTCGACACTGGCACGCGCAACTCACGAGAGATTGCTATGAAACGAGAACGATTCAGACGATCCAATACCCCGCAGGAGGGACACGACGGATTCCGGAAGGAGAACACGAGGCTCCTGGATGTCCCGGTCGATGGAACGGTGCTAATCAAGGCCAGTTCGATGATCGCGTACACCGGCGAGATCGCCTTCGCCGGGAAATCGTCCGCCGAAGGCGGTCTCACCGGCTTCCTCAAGGACGCAGCGAGCGGCGAGGGGACGCCGATCATGGAGGCCGAAGGGAGTGGGCATCTCTACGTCGCCGACCGGGGCAAGGAACTGCAGGTCCTCGAGCTCGCCGAAGACGAGTCGATATCGATCAACGGCGATGACATCCTCGCTTTCGAGTCGTCTATCGACTACGAAATCGAGACCATCGAAACCCTCTCGGCAGCGGCTACCGGCGGCCTGACGAACGTCTCTCTCACTGGCCCCGGAGAGATCGCTCTCTCGACCCACGGCGAGCCCCTCGTGGTGACGCCACCGGTCACCACCGATCCGGATGCGACCGTCGCGTGGAGTACGAACCTGTCGCCGTCCTTCGAGGTGACCAAGAAATTCGAGATCGGTCAGCCCTCCGGAGAGGCGATCCAGATGGCGTTTACCGGCTCGGACGGATTCGTCGTCGTACAACCCCACGAACGATAGCGGACTCGCCCGTGTCCGGACCGGTTGCGAAGACGCTCGAGACTGGTTGCAAAGGCCCTCGAGGGCAATTACGACGAGATACGGATCTGACGGGACGCAGAAAGAACGCGTGTTCGAACGTCTCCACGGGAGTTCTTCGACCCGGCTTACACACAGGGCCGTCTCACCGAACCGTGTCGTTCGGTTCCAGCACAGGGTTTCATCGCCGAGCCTCGGCGTCCCGCGTAGCCCCCAGGGGGCTTTCGATCGCGACAGTCCGACGACCGGTACCTGTCAGCGAAGGGCTTTCGCTCGGACGATGGCCGCGACAGCCGTGTCCTCGGCCGGCCGGGCATCGTCGTGTGCTTCGCCGGTTGCTTTCGGCGACGGTCGTTACGGACTCCCTTTTGTTCCGCCGGGGGCAGGGCGTATAGCCCGCCCTTATATTCGCGGTAAGAATATGTGAATCTTTCGGTGGTTTTCGGAGGGAGTGGGTGTCCGAAGGGCTGTTCCATCGCTTCCGGATCGGACTGACGGTCGTGGACGCCGCTCTCGGTGGTCAGTCGTTCCTCGACCGCTCGCCGCTGTGACGGATCCGGGCCGTCCGAATACGTATCAGTGCGGCAAGCGATCCGACAGGGTTGACTCCCTTTTGTGACATCACGAGGGTGTCAGAGAAGCCCGCTCACAGTGCCGATTACAGCCACACCTCGGATGAATTGACCGACGAACAGGTGGACGAATGGAATGCGTCGAGTTGTATAAAATTACGAGACTGTTGGGCGAGGCGTGCTGAATACAGGGCGCGAACGTCTCACCAGATCTGACTCGATTTTCGAAGGTAGTGATCGCTCAGTACAGGGCGTACAAATGGTAGGATGCAAGTAGAAAGGTACTGACGCAACTACGATTCATTCTGTGGAGACTCTTCTTGACTTCCAAGGAGCCAGTAGAGCGCCAACCCCAATACAGCTTCAAGCGGACCGATGAAGACTGCGCCAAGAAGAAACAGAAAATACGCCAAGAGACCATGGTTGGAACAACTGGTATTCATCCCGTTCCCGTATTCCGTTGATTCCACAAAAAGTTCTTCGCTCAGTTCGCACGTATAGTGTGCGGGTGGATCACCGGTTTCGGCGTGAAACAAACGAAGCTGTCGTGTTGCACACTGAAATACGGGACCGTCTCTTCCGGTCAGCACAGTCGACAGCGTTAGCGATAATCGTGGTCGAGAACGCTACTGCCGCCAGGAATCGCGAAGGCCACAGCCCTCGTCGAGATCAAGGACTAGAGTATCTTCGCCCAGTCCGACGGTGATTCGAACCGCAGGCGTCTCCCCGTCGGGGTACTCAACAGTACTCACCCTCGCAAGGTCGTGTGGACCGATTTGTGCGTCCGCCGGTCCGAGCCCGTATTCCGCGTACAGCGTTTCGATGGCGGGATGCCCGAGAACGGCGTAGGCAAGCGGAATCGGATAGGACAGCCAGCAGTCGTCACACGCTGCCGTTCCGTACGCGACATCGTCCACGAGATACGACTCTGGGACGGATTCCCGCGGGAAGGAGATGGCGGCGCTGCCCCAGCAACGTGGACAGACTCCATTCCGGAGGAGTCGCACATCACAGGAGTGTTTTTGAAGCGAGAGGTTGATGACTTCCACCAGCGTCCGGCCTGACACCGCCCGCGGTGGGACCGGGAACGCGATGGCGGCGCCGTGGTCCGGGCAACCGACGTACAAGTGGTGATCCCGATATTTCGCGAAGAGCGATTGCCCGCAATGTGGGCACTCGTATTTGATCTGCTGGCGGTCGACAGCCACAGACTCGTCGTCGTACGTTCCCGCTCGGATCGCCGACGTGATCTCGAGAGCAGCCACCCGCGGTCGGTAGCGCCCATCAGCCTTGACGACGAACTCGTCTTGTAGCTCGTCAAGATGGTAACTGAACCGGCTGGTATCTTCGACGCCGACTCGTTCGCGCAACTCCGAAAACGTGAGCCACCCTGACGACCACGCCGCGTCGTACTGATCCGCGAGCGCAAGGAGGATACGAACGCGCGTCTCGTCGGTCAACGCCGCGTAGGTATCCTCGTGTAAAGCATCTCCCGGTTCCGCCATACATCATATTGAGTGCCCCTGTCAGATACTAGTTCTGATTGGATATATCAATTACTCAACTTAATAGTCATACAGATTACACTTACAACCAACCCGTGTCAATCGACACGTATGTCGGACCAGCCCTCTACGCTGCCGGGAATTGTCTCCGAAAGAATGACCGCCCGAACCGGTATCGCTCGGACAGCAGTCGTCGTCGTTGGCATCGTTTTGGCCGCATTAGTGACGAACCTCATGGCGACGCTGGCCGCCACCAGTGCAGTGGGGAGCAACGTGGGCGAAACGATACCTTTCGCGACGGTCGTCGTCGCGTCCGAACTCGCGTTTCTCCTAGTTGGAGTAACATACCTCTGGTTTCAGTCATCGTTCCACATGCCCGTTCGCCCGCCCACTTGGCAGTCGATTCCTTACCTGGTCGGTGGGCTGGTTGCGGGGCTCGTCACGGCGTTTCTCCAGTTTGCCATCACCGACGCCGTTGTCCCGGCGATAGAGCTCTCACCCGGGTTTACGGAGTACAGCAATTTGGGCCAGGTGAGCGGCAGCGGTCTCGTCGTCGGAGTAGCCCTCTCACTCGCGTTGATCGGCCCCGTCGAGGAGTTTCTCTTCCGCGGGGTCATCCAGGGACGAATTCTCGAAGCGCTCGGCCCGGTTGGTGCTGTCGGGATAGCTAGTGCGGTGTTCGCGCTCTTCCACGTCTACCCCGTCGCGCTGCTGGCCCCTCCCCCTATCGTCGTCGTTCATATGGCGGCGTACTACACGGTGATGGGCGTAATCTTCGGTTGGGTGTACCACAGGACAAACACCCTCGTGGCTCCGGCTATAGTCCACGGAACATTCAACGCCGTGCTGTTTGCGTCTCCTTTGTTGGGCTGAGTTGCTGGTGTAAGTGACCGGCTTCGCCCGAGCCAGAACGAGTAGAATGCACGAAGCAAGGGACAATCGATTCAGCCAATACGTCTCAAAACCCGACAGCCGAGACAGAAGTAAATGGGATACACATGTTGACTGCCTCCTCGCAGGTCAGGTACCCCCCGATCTGGTTCCGTTTGGCTACGCCGAAGCGTAGGTGATCGATTCGTTCGCAGTTCTACCGATCGGCGAATCGATCCGAATCAGAGTGAAACTAACGGATGCCGACTGCTGACCGGACTCTCTGTATTCAGCACGCGACTCTTGGCAGTTAAAATAGATTGGGAGCCCTACCGGTAACGCTTTGACCTGTACTCACCGATTCGTCGATTCGAAGCGGGATGGTGTGCGGCGAGTTCAATGAGATCCTGGAGGCACTGTCTAGTTTAGCACCTCGGCGGGAGTCTGTCCGTTAAGTGACTGGTGCGGTCGTTGTGTGTTATAGTAGTGTACAAACTGTTCAAGCCATTCTCTGACGCTCGCCCGACTGCCAACCCACGAGTTATGGAAGCGGTCAACTCGCATCTTCAAGGTGTGAAACCACTTCTCGATCAGGTTTCTTTCGACGTAGTTGAGCTGACCGCTCAATCCTAATCGAGAGAGGGCAGTCAGATAGCCGTAGCCATCGACGAGAAACACCGTGTCAGAGCGATCGTGTTTCTCGGTCAATCGATGGAGGAACGCAGCGGCTGGATCGGTGCCTCGGCGTCCAAAGACTGCGACATCGAGAATCAACCGTGCGTCTAGGTCGATTGCAGCGTATACCCAAGACCAATCGCCGTTAATCTTGACAGCGGTTTCATCAATGGCGACCCGCGACGGCTTCGCCGTCGGCGGGTCTGGCACGCTGTCAGCCAGCCGATGTACCCAGTGCCAGATCGCTTGATGAGAGCGTTTTACGCCGATCAAGCGAAGAATCGCTTGTGTCTCTCGAAGCGAACAACCGGTCGCGTGAAGACGGACGGCGAACACCCTGACGGGCGTCGCCGTCCGCTCACGCTCCCAAGCTTCATCAAATTCCGCCGCGTAACACTCGCTGAGCAGGTCTGCGAGCATCATCCTCAACTCACTCCATGACCTGCTCGCTTCTCAAACCGCGCTAATTAGACGGTGCCTACCCACCCAACCAGTACATTCACTATTATTTAAATCTTGGTGTCACTATGGGAATAAGGAAATTAAAGATGTGGTTAGAACTAAACTATCCACAGTGGTGAATAGATGGTATTTATTTGTGGTTTGGGAAGGTGGTAAGATATTTGTATGACAGGGGACTAACGGATTACATGCCCACTCGCCGGTCCCTGCTGACTTCGATAGGAGCCCTCAGTAGCGTAACTCTCGCGGGTTGCTCTTCTATCACCAGCAGAAACACCAATCGTCACTATGTCGATGTCCTCAACGGCAGTGATGACTCACATGTCTTCGTAGTCACTGTTACGAACGAAGATGGAAAAGAGATCTTCAACAAAGAATACGATCTCGAGCCGCTCACTGGAGACGAAAATCGGATAATCGAAGGAACTCCTGCAGAGGTCTCGGTTACTGTCGATGAGAGAAAACCTGAAACTTTCACATGGGATCCTCAAGCGGGTGCCGGCGACCACTCAGGTGAGTGTTCCGAAGGGACGTCTACCAGCTTGAGTATCTACTACGATCAGCAGGCGGGGGAAGGTGTGAAGCCAGTTTATAGTTGCGAGACGGTTCGGGATGAGTAGACAGTCGCCATTATCGTTATTTTCGTAGTCGCCGACGCGGTCGACGGCGTCGATGTGTTCGACCCGACGGTCGCTCGGGCTGGTGCGAGACTCGCGTCACCAGGTATCGCCGATCGTCCGCTTGCTCGCACGGAAGGTGACGACCTCGCCGTGTGCGAGCAGTTGCCGGCGGGCCGTGGCGTCGGCGAAGACGATCGGGCCGACACGATTCGATTTACTCATCGCTGCCATCGCCCCCAATCTGAGACCCCAGTCCATCGGCTGCCCGGGCCGATGTCGTATTCATGAGCTGATTGAGTTGCTCTCGAGGAGCCGTGGCTCTGTCCAGTACGGTGTCTCGTCTCCTTCGAGAGTCGTCTCTCTCCCCAGCAGCATCGCGACTTGACCGACAACCAGCAGTACACGACCACAACGACCCTCCATGACAATTGGAAAAGATCCGGACGCAGTTGACGCAGAAACACCCACTGATCACGACGTTGCCGCAGCTCTTGGCTTTGACACCGTCGAAAAGTACATTAGCACAGATCAGACGGCCAACGATGGTGATGATGAGTTCCCGAGTCGCGAAGAGATGTGGGCCATCATCCAAGAACTGGTGCAGATGATCGGCGACCTCCAGCAGGGACAAAACCGCGCCGATCGCAACCGCAAGGAGATCGCCAGTCAACTCAACGAGATCACCGAGTCGATTGACGAAGCCGACGAGACGGCTGACCAAGCAAAGGAAATCGCGAAGACCGCGAACGCAAACGCTGAGCAGGCCAAGTCGATCGCCGAAACTGGCGAGACTGCCTTCGACCGCGAGGATCCAGAGGAACTGCCAGGTGGCATCGAGCCCTCGAGTAGTCCGCTGGACTTCCTTGCGAACTGTCGTCAGCACCGCGTCAAAAAACACCTTGTCGACCAGGGGACACCGCGGAAGAACCGATTCCGGGCACTTCTTGTGATGAAGCGCTGGGAGGAGTTCGCAACGAAGCGCACGAACGGGAGCGGCATCTTCTGGACGCGAGACGATGTCCGGGATGCGCTCACTGCAATCCTCGGAAAGCGTCCCCACGCACAGACACTCAAGCGCGTGTGGAACGAGATGATCGCGATCGGAAGTTCGGACGTCGATGTCACTGAACGGCGTGTCTCTGCGAAACAGACGCCAAAAGAGATCATTGCGATGGATATCGAGACTGCCGAGGGACTGTTTGAGTCTCGTTATCACCACCTCGAGTTACTCGACTCGAATGGACGGGTCACTGGTGGTGTCACACCCGTTGTGACCCAGAACGACAGGGCAGAGGTGTGAGAAAGCGGTTGAACCCATCCCGAGAGGGAGCATCTCTCTAACGAGCACACCGAACGGATCTGGTCGTCGTCGGACCACGACGACGTCGCCGCTACTAATAGCTGCAGGTGTAAGAGAAGACCCTCCCTTTCAGAGACAGTGTTTGTCCCTCTAACGCTGATTCTGAAGTTTCGGCTTTGGATCTACTCACAACGGGTGTGATCATGACCGGTCAGTTATGGTCTGCACGATCGCTCTTTCACAGGAGAGGATCGCGTGAGATCGACATGGTGAGATCCTGTCCAATAGAACGCCATGAATCACTGGGTAATATTGTGAGAATTAAGAAAGTCTGATATGAATTTAATCAAAACGGTGACTTGGGCGTGGGGAGCATCAGGGGAAACCACCCTCACGCTCAGTCAGAGGCACATCTCAGACACACGGACCGTGTCGAATACTCGTCTCCGCACGAGTCGTCTGGGACTGACAGTACAACGTGAGGGGTGGGGAGTGGCGTTCGGTAACTCCGGCGGCACCCTGTCTCGAGAAGTGATTTCTGGTCAGAGTGTGTTACTCAACGAGCTCTGACTGTTCTTTGACCGTGAGTTCTGGATCGTTACCGAATTCTACAACAACTGTGTAACCATTGTATTGGAACTCGACTCGGCCAGATCGATCCGTCCCGGTCTGGAACTCCGACGCAAAGATATCGTCGAGTGCATCTGGATCAACCGAATCGTACAATGGAGGCAGCTTCAGTGGGTCTGTCTGTTCTCTCTTAGCAACACAATCCACTATCTTCGAAGAAATATTATCTTCATTACTAGGATTCTTTTTCATAGTAATAGGTATATCTCGAGAGCACAAATATATGTTGCCAACTATGCTAATTTCTGTACTCTCATTAGGAATTATTATAAGCTATGGCTAGACTACTTGTGTTTCGAGAGTAGCGTTGTGAGCTGTGTTTGAACAGCGCTGCTTCTGCCGATATATCGAACAACAGTAGCAAAATCTCCAATCTGAAATTGCGAGAGATAGAGATCGATCTGCGCTCTTAATTTGTGCTCGAGCTTAGACCTCTCCCAGGAAGAGTAGTGTCGGTGATGGGGGTGGGGGGAGGTAGTGCCTCCGTGAATCACTGTGGGAGGCAACTGATTGTTATTGGCGATCACTATTAATAATTCTTCCTTCTGGTCATTTAGACAATAGATTCATACGATACCTATCCTAAAGACACGGATGGGGAGGACAGTGTGGCTCCAAACGGCTTCCTACAGGGAATGCAATCGTTTCGAGACACATCGCTCCTCGCCGCAACTGGGATTGCTCCACCACTACTTGGTGCCATCGTAATCTCAGATCACTCACCAGTGACACACCGTCTGGTTCATGAGTGCGCTGGCGTCGGCCTCTGGCCGGCGTTTCTACAAGATGCTAAAGTTTATATTCGAAGCCACAGCCGACAGCGATGATGGCACTGACTGATTGACAAGATGGTCTCCTAGTCGCAGTCGAATTGGCCGAGTTCTCAATTCATTACGAACAAGCTGATCCCGAATTCGCCGAATACGCTTAGCAGCTGGCCGTCGATCGTCTCCTCAAGCATGATGTTGAGTCTGCAGAAATTGTCGACGTCGTTGAGGGTGGTTGGAGGTTCAGAAGACAGCAGGTGGAGCAGTATCCATTTCATACTGATCCGAGGCAAATAGTCACTCGCCTTGGTACAGTTGGGGGAGGGCGTCATACAACAATTCTCATACCTCATTTTCGTCCCCTTTGTTCGCTCAATATAGGTCAAGCAAGTAACGGAGTGGCAATCCATTCCACTGATAACCATCAAGAACAATATGTGAATAGAGGGCTGCGTTGAATCACTAGATGGCGTCGGGGAAGGTCAGTAAATCGAAGGAGTTGAAGCGGGAAAATTTGGTTGTCCATGACACAAATCTCCCGCTTCACCGAGCGTTGCGTCTCGATTGCACAAAGAGTTACGGGTGAACGAGGCGAATCCGCCGCCCCGACTGGTGGCGGCGGATTCGCCGACTATGCCCTCATTTCGCTGCATTGCCTCCGGATTTACCTCGATACGTCCTACCGGATGACGATCGATCTGTTGAAGGAAATGCCGCAAATAACAGGGGATATCGGCCTTGACGTGGCCGATCTCCCCGCTCCATCTACGCTGTGTAAGGCGTTTGATCGGATCGAAATGAGTGTCTGTCGAGTGCTACTGCACCAGTCGGCGCAGTTGCACAACCCCTCTGAACACGCTGCTATCGACGCAACATTCTACGAACGTGATCGTGCGAGCCGCCACTACTGCCACCGAACCAATTACCGCGTTCAAACGCTCAAAGTTACAAAACTCGTCGATACAGCAACGCAAGCTGTTCTCGATCTTCACTGCTCGACGACGTTAGAAGGAAGCGACGCAGACCTCGCCGAGCAGATCGCCCGCCGGAACGCGGGCGATCTGCGATCCCTTGCCGCTGACAAGGGCTACGATAAGCAAGCGCTCCGCGACCAGCTCCGCAAACTCGACATTCGCCCGCTGATCAAACACCGGATCTTCGCTCCCTACGATCACGCTCACAACGCTCGTATTGACGAAGATCGGTACGCTCAGCGATCAATGACTGAAACCGTGAACTCCGCCATCAAGCGCTCGCTCGGCTACGCCGTGCGAGCGCGTACCTGGTATCGAGAGTTCCGTGAAATTACCCTGATGTGTGTCGTCTATAACATCAAGCGGGCTGTCAAACAGTGAAATCCACCGCTGTATGGCGATTCAACACAGCCGGGCTTTCGGAGGGACGCGTCAGCGAACTGGACCTCGGCACAGAACCGACCCGTGAAGACATCCGGGAGGAGATACTGCAATTCAAGCGACAAGGGCTGTGCGGGCGACGGATAGCCGAACAACACCTCGTCCCGTATTTCATCGCAGATAGTGACTACGGCGCTCGAGAGATCGAGATTCTCGACGACGTACTCGCGGAGGAGTATCGAGACTTAGATCTCTGTGTCGATGGGCGAAGCTCGGAGTGCAGCCGTTTTCGCGGCGGTTGCAAGGAATATCGGTCTAGCTCGAAGAACTAACCGTCGTTCGCCTGACGCTGACCTTTTGAACGATCGCTCACTGCATACGTGATCGCGCTGGCGGCGTCGTCGCGACGCTCCTCAAAGTACGCCGCCAGCGCAGGGACGAGTAGGTCCTCCTCGGTTCGGGCTCTTCGTACTCCCTCTCGGATTGCCAGCTGTGTACGAGGGGGTATCGCCGGATACTCCGAGCGGGGCCTGAGAGACTATGACAACGTGAGAGAGTTCTTCCTTAAGAGTCCCTGTGAGCGCGAACGAACGCACGTCGCAGGACGGTCAGGAGTACGTACGTTTCGTACTTCTGGGTCCGACAGTGTTTGCAGGGCTGCATGTCCGTCACAACCTTCTCGATCGTATCATCGTACTCGTCGGTGAGCGTAGCGAGCGCGTCAGTAATCTGGGGCTGGACAGCGTCGATCATCTCTTCGACGGCGTCGTCGGCAGAGTTCGGCAGGGAGTACGAGAGGACGATCGTGTTCGCGTGATAGTACTTCGTCGTCCCGCCGCGTCCCTCCTCAAAGCGAACGACGTCGACGAGGCCGGCGTCCCGAAGCTCGTTGATATGGTGGCGAACCGTATTCTCCGTTCGGTCGACGCCGCGATCGCCGAGATATTCGTGAACCTCAGTCGCGGTCAGAGCCTCCTCGGACAGAATGTCGAGGATCATCGCCCGCATCGGTTCGTCGATGGCGTCTGAAACCCGGGTATCGCGAACTGCGATGTCGTCGAGACGGTGATCGGTACTGGAACTACTCATACAGGAACTGAGAGTGAGCACGAGGGAAAAGGTACGGGATGCCAGCGAAGAGCCGCCCACCGAAGAACGAGTATCGGACGGAACCACGAGGGCGAAAGCCCTAGACGACCTGTTTGACTGTTCCAATCACCTATCTCCGTATTCAAATATATCATTTAAAAAATACTTATTGGGGTACGGGCACTACCTCAAACTGTAATGAGCGACACAACCCAGTTCCGCGTCCTCGACTTCGATTGCCCGACCTGTGCGAGCACCGTCGAACGCGCCCTCTCGAACGTCGACGGCGTCCAGCACGTCGAAGTCCACTACGCGACCGGCCGCGTCGAGATCGAGTACGACGACGGCGTCGCCGACCCCGACGCCTTCGCACAGACCATCGAAAACCAGGGGTACACGCCCCAGCCCGCCTAACACCATGAACAAACAATCGGTCACGCAGTACTCCCGGCAACACCGGAAGGCCATCGTCACGGCGACGAGCGGCCTCCTCTACGGCGGAGGCTGGAGTCTCGGCTACCTCACGAGTTTAGATATGGCAAGCGCCGCCATCCTCGTCCTGGCGACGATCGTGGGTGGCTACGACATCGCTAAGACCGCCTACCACGAGGTCGCCAACCGGACGCTCGGCATCAAGACGCTGGTGACGCTGGCCGCCATCGGTGCCATCATCATCGGGGAGTACTGGGAAGCCGCCGCCGTCGTCTTCCTGTTCAGCCTCGGCAGCTACCTCGAAGGCCGGACGATGCGGAAGACCCAGACGGCCCTCCAGGAACTCCTGGAGATGACCCCCGACACGGCGACCGTCCGTCGCGACGGGGAACGCCAGGAGGTCCCCGCCCGCGAGGTCGAAGAGGGCGAAGTCGTCGTCGTAAAGCCGGGCGGAAAGATTCCGGTCGACGGTGACGTCGTCGACGGCGAGAGCGCCGTCAACCAGGCGCCAGTCACCGGCGAGAGCGCGCCCGTCCACAAGGCCGACAGCGACGAGGTCTACGCCGGGACGGTCAACCAGGAAGGCGCGCTAGAAATCCGGACGACGGGTGCGGGCTCGGATACGACGCTCGAACGTATCATCCGTCGCGTCGAGGGGGCCCAGGAGGCTCAGTCGCCCACGAAGAGTCTCATCGACCGGTTCGCGAAGTACTACACGCCCGGCGTCATCGCGTTAGCAATCGGCGCGTATGCAGTCACGCAGAACGCGATCCTGTCGCTGACCCTGTTGGTCATCGGCTGTCCGGGCGCGCTGGTCATCGGGCCGCCGGTCAGCATCGTCTCGGCCATCGGCAACGCCGCTCGGTCTGGCGTGCTGATGAAGGGCGGTGAACACCTCGAACGCGCCGGCAAGATCGACCTCGTCGCCTTCGACAAGACCGGCACCCTCACGAAGGGCGAGACCACCGTCGCCGATGTTGAGGGGTTCGGTGTTGCTGATGAGGAGGTCCTCTCGCTCGCGGCGACCGCCGAGAAGAAGAGCGAACACCACCTCTCTGACGCCATCGTCGACGCGGCCCGCGAGGGTCCGACCGCCGCGACGGACGGCGGAACGACGGTCGCCCAGGCGGACGGTACGGACGCGGGGCGCCAGTCGATCCCCGATCCGGACGACTTCGACGTGGTCGCTGGCAAGGGCGTTATCGCCAATGCCGATGGCCAGGAAGTTGTTGTCGGCAACCGCGCACTGCTGGACGACCGCGACATCGACATCCCCAGTCGGGTCGCCGACTACGTCCGCGAGCGTGAGGGGCGCGGCGAGACAGTCGTCCACGTCGTCCGCGATGGGGACATCATCGGCGCGATCGCGCTGCGGGACGAGCTCCGGGAGGCCGCTCCTGCGGTCGTCGCGGCGCTCCAAGACGCCGGCATCGAGACGGTGATGCTCACCGGCGACAACGAGCGAACGGCCGCCGCCGTCGCCGAGGAGGTCGGCATCGACGAGTACCGCGCCGAACTGCTCCCCGAGGACAAACAGACGGTCATCGAGGGCTACCAGACCGACGGGCACGTCGTCGCGATGGTCGGCGACGGCATCAACGACGCGCCGTCGCTGGCGACCGCCGATGTCGGCATCGCGATGGGTGCTGCGGGAACGGAAACCGCCATCGAGACGGCTGACATGGCGTTGATGGCCGACGACCTCGAACGCATCCCGTACGCGGTCAAACTCAGCAAGGCGACGCGCTGGAACGTCCTCGAGAACGTCGGTCTCGCGGTGCTGACCGTGACCGTCCTCCTCGCGGGCGTGCTCACCAGCTACGTCACCCTCGCCGCCGGGATGCTGGTCCACGAGGCCAGCGTCCTCCTCGTCATCCTCAACGGGATGCGACTGCTCCGCTACTGACCACTAGACACTACCACCACCACTCATGACATCGAATTCCACTGCGACTGACACGGCCCAGACTAGAACCAATTGGCAGGTCGACTACGACATCGATCCGATCGAAATCCGCGACCCCGTCGCGGAGGCCCTCGGCGTCCTCGAACCGGGCGGGCCGTTCGTCATCACCTATAGAGACGCGGTGAAAGAGGCGGGGCACTCCTGTCCGACTGCCTCGGGCGCCTACCGGATCGTCCAGCTCGGACTCGACGCCCTGTATCCCGACGGCTATCCAGTCCGGAGCGAAATCGAGGTCCAGGCGGCCGGCCCGCGGGACGATGCTGCGTACGGCGTGATGAGCCGCATCATTTCGTACGTGACTGGCGCGACCGACGACGACGGATTCAGCGGGCTCGCCGGCGGCTACGGTGGCCGCCGCGATCTCCTGCGCTTCGACGCCTTCGACCCGGACACGGCGGAGCCGACGTTCCGCTTCCGGCGAACCGACACGGACGAGACCATCGAAGTGAACTACCATGTCAGCGTCGTTCCTGACGGTGGACCCGCGATCGGGAACCTCCAAGGGATTCTCGACGGATCGGCAAGCGACCAGCAACGGGAGGCCTTCGCTGACGCCTGGCACCGCGGGGTACAGGTCGTCCTCAGCGACGACTCGCTGTTCACCGTCGACGTGGTGTGAACGCGACGGTCTACCCCCCCACACTCGAAATATGTTACTACGGTACACTATCGATCTCCCCGAGCGCTTCAGTAGCGACATCACCGAGTTCTCCGGCCTCGATATGTGAATACCGCTCTCTCACCATCTCCTCTGAATTGTCGAGATACCGGGCGGCAACCGTGTATCCGAATGCTCGAACGAGAACTTCACCCATTCCACGCCGGCCGCCGTGTGGAGCAAGGTAATCGTGTTTCGGATGGTCGATGTCTATCTCTGCGGCTTCTGAAAGCCGTTGGAGAATCGATCGTGTGCCGTCCGTCGTAATCGAGGGCGGTCGAATATCCTCATCGAGCGCCAAGAGGAGGTCGCGAGCGTACTCCTCACGGCGTTCGGCGATTGCCTCCGTATGTTCCCCTCGGTCGGCGAGCTCATCCTGGACGAGCCCTGCGAGCGTCCGCTGGTCGAACGTGGGAAACACCGGCCAGCGCTCCGTCGGTGGGTCCATCAGCTGGCGATAGCTCCGTAGTGGCGAGATCACCGGATCGGGGAGACTCGCGGCATCCCGCTGCTGTTTCGTTCGGTAAACGTCGATACCTCCGTGGTCGGGCGAAAGGTCCTCCCAGCGGGCCCCACGCCGGCGTGGGTCGTTCGGGTCCCGGAGTAGCTCTCCGACGAGGACGGCTGTGTACGCGAGGACGAACACGAGAGCACGGTCTCGAGCCGCCTCCAACGCCTCATAGCGCGCTCGCCGCTTGTCGGGGGTCAGGGTCCTTCGAGAACGTCGTGCACGTCTCGACGGCGTCACCGTGGCCAAAATCGAACTACATCCGTTTGATCATGCTGTGTCCATGTCCAGCGTCTCTTGGAGTGGCTCGACACGAAACACGTAATCCGCGTAACTGCCGTCAAGATTCGTGGGGCTCTCTTCGGCGGCATGCTCTTGACAGAGAACGGCCTCTGCTTCAACGGCACCGTGCCCGGTTTCTTCCTGATATCGCTCGAGGACGCCAAACGTCGCCCTCTCGGTGCAGCCGCGACGGTGGCACTCGGGAAGCGAGTCCGGAACTCCATCCCCACGTCGGTTCTCGTCGTCTGCTTGCTTCTCTCGTCCGTTTTCCGTGTCTCCCATCGCTGCTCCTTAGGGAAGCAAGCGGGATAATGCTGTGGTCGTTTGGAATCCCGTGTTGCATTCGTTCCTTATCTTGCACGCCCCGATCAACCTCTCTGAAGGTTGTTAGAACCGGCGTGCGAGAGAGGCTGGGGTCAGCCGCCGACTCCATTCGTTTCACGCTGAATCCAATGAACCAGCCGTTCAGTGGCTCTGCATAGTGAGCATTCACTGGAGATTACGATGGAGGAGAATTAGATTCACTACCGACTGCCGGTGCTTCACTCAATTCGCTTTACTGTCAGCCGCCGCCACCGGCGACACCGCTGCCGATTGCTGCGCCACAATTGTTGCAGGCAACCACGTAGAACCGTTTGGAGGACCGAAAGAGTCCCTCTATCTTCGCGTCCAAGTCTTTGAACTCGACATCCGATTCCTCGGATATCTCGTGCTCACATTCAGGGCAGTGTACCATACGAGTTTCAGTAGCTCGAGCGACGGTAAATATTTTCTCCATACCGGACAGTAAGCTCCCCCCGAATGTCCCACGGCGGAAAGCGTCTCACCATCGCCCATAGAAGAAATCGGCCGCCGATAACGTACGATCCGACCGACGTTCTGTCCGTTCGCTCACGCCCTCACCGACACTGAGTGATTCCCCTCCAGTTTGATCAGCCGCCGGCTCGTGCCACGTTCTCGCCCTGTATCTCGGACGACTATCGAAACATCTCTCGCACCTGGTAGCATCTTCGGCGGTCAGTCCGCAGCTGTTGCGTGCTGATGGGTCACTGAAACAACTGTGATGGAGTAGCTCTCAGTGAGTGGCTTGCAATCATCGGTTTCGATAACAGGGTGAAGGCCCCCTTCCACGCTCGAGTCCCTCGCCTGGCGAGACGCACGCGTCTCGCTGCGCTTCTCTCAGGTTGTGGTGCTTGCGTCGCGGGGTTCCTCGAGCGCGCCAGCCCCTTTCGATCCCACCCACGTGGACTGATCGAGCTGCAGTAACATCGATAGCTCGCTCTTGGAGACCCGCCCGCTCCGCTCGCCGCGTGCCGCTCTCCGCGTCGCACACGGCTCACTCCGTTCGCCGTTTCGCGACCGACCATTCCGGGCTGCGGTTCGCTCACCGTTCGCGCTCACAGCGCAAGCGTTCGGCTCGCACTGAGCGACTTGTCCCAGTCAGTCCGTGCTCTCGCTGGGTTGCGGTCGGCTTTCGGAGACGGAGCGGCGGGCCACTAAGACGAGCGCCATCACCGTCAGCAGCGTCGCGACCAACAACAGTCCCGTTCCCGCTGAGAGTCCGATTAGGGCCGCGACGTCGGCGTAGAACGTAAAGAGGAGAAACGCCGGGAAGAGGGTCCCGATCGCGTATCGCCACGGGACCACCAGGGGGCGTGAGAGCCGTCCCGCACCTTCGAGGTACTCCTCGATCGCGGCCGGACCGAGGACCCAGGCCGTGTACATCATGAACCCGGTCAGGCCGAGCACCAAGAGGAGATCGACGAGGTGGTCCGCGAACAGCGTAAACACCGCGGGGCTGAACGCGTTCACGCCGCCGGTGAGGGCGATCAGTGCGAATAGCCCCCGGGTCGCCGTCGACCGCTCGAGATCGAACTCGTCGACCAGAAACGAGACCGGAATCTCGAGCATGCTGATCAGGCTCGTCAGGGCTGCGAGGAGAACGACGAGGAAGAAGACCGCGCCGAGAAGTCGCCCGCCGGGCAGGCTGGCGAACGCGCCGGCGATCCCGATGAACAGGGCGCCGGGGCCGCCCGCAGTCGGTCCCGGCGTAAACGAGAACAGCAACGGGAACACCACGAGTCCAGCCAGGATGCCGATACCGAGATTGAACACAGCGATGGCCGAGGCGTCGAGGGGCAGCGAGCGGTCGTCGTCGACGTAGGAGGCGTAGGTGATCATCGTCCCGCTGCCGATCGAGAGGGTGAACAGCGCCTGGCCCGCGGCCGCCCCCAGTACCGAGAGGAAGTTCGCCGCGAGGTAGGCACCGTCGAATTCGAGGTAGAACTCGTATCCCTGCGCGGCGCCGGGTTGTCGAGCCGCCCAGATCGCGAGTCCGACGAGCAACACGACGACGCCGGGTATCATCACCTTCGTCGTCGCCTCGATGCCGCGTCTGATCCCCGCGGCGACGATCAGAGACGTGGCCGCGAGGACGGCCAGTTGGTAGCCGAACGCGTCGGCACCATAGCTGATCGCCGCGAAGTGGGTTTCGGGAGCCGCGAAATAGGCACCCGTCGCGCTCTCGAGGAAGTACCGAAGGATCCATCCGCCGACGACGCTGTAGAACGACATCAGTATGATCGAGGTAACGACACAGAGCACGCCCAACGCCGTCCAGAGACGCGATCCGGCGAGCGATTTGAACGCCCCCACTGGGTTCCGATTCGACCGTCGCCCGATCACGAATGCGGCCAGCAATCCCGGCACCCCGACGCCGAGGACGATGAGCAGATACAACAGCAAAAAGGCACTCCCGCCGTTCTCCGCGGTCATCCAGGGAAATCGCCAGATGTTCCCCAGTCCGACCGCGCTTCCGACTGCGGCCAGGATAAATCCGGCGCGACTCGACCAACTCTCACGTACCATTCTGTCTCAGGGAACCGACTCGGCGTGCATAAGAATTGTTTATCCGCGGCTTAGCTCATTCGCGGTGACATAGACTCGGGTGATCCGAACACGACGCGTAACCCGGTCAATTCGCACATCTACTCATCAGCTGATTCAATCAACGGGAGTTGAAACGAATCTCGTCGGGGCACTGTCTAGTTGAGGGAGTTTGAGAAGTGAGCAGGTCGTAGTGAGTGGTGTCTATGACACTCACAGACCTGCTCAAAGAGAATTTAGAGGTTGATGTCTACAGCCGCCGCGGGACCGACCCCGCGCCGGCTGCTGGAGTTCGGTATTCGGCTCCACCCTGCTATCTTATCGCTTTGGAATACAGTTCGAGAATTGGAGAAGTTCGGTGTCGAACGCGGTCGAAAGGGAGTCCATGATTGGGTCCACCAGTGTGGTCTACGGCCAGCAATCGATGGGAATCCGAATCACGTCGCGCTCGACGAGACGGTGATTCAACTCGACGGACATCGCTATTGGCTGTACACTGCTGTTGATCCGCAAACCAACAAAATCCTCCAGATACGGCTGTGCTCGACGACTCCAACCGCTTTGATAGAACGATCTCTGCAGGAACTCACCGAGAAGCATGACCGTAACGATGCCGTGGTGCTCGTCGATGGACAAACCATCTCCAGACTGCACTCCGCCGATCAGGGCTCCGATTTCGAGACGAAACACATGGAAATCGGAACAGTGGCGAGCGTATCTCCGTGTGATAAACCGACGCACCTCTTCGTTCTCAAACTGTTTCAGTCACGCAAAACCGTCAACAGCCGAATCATGGGTCCAAGCCTTCGCCGTCTGGTACAACGCTACAAACTAAACGCAACCCTGGTGATCGGAAAGGACAGGGCGTCACAAATCACGCGGCCGGGTGGGTATCGAACCGTCAGTCAGCCCGCCTGTGGGCTACAGTCTATCGGGACCGTCAAGGGGTCTTGTTTCCACGCCCCACTGTGTGCTTGCTGACGGGCCTCGGCGTCGTCTCGCGACATCCAGCGGATCGATGATCAGCGTGGGAGACGAGTCCTCGGGAGACGGAGATACCTCCTGCGTCCACCGCGATAAAAGGTCAGTTTGAGAGCCAAATTAGTGGTGCATTCATTCACCGCTACTTCTACACGGATATACCAGATAGTGACAACTCAGAAATATAGTAATATCCCACACATATAGGATCGTATAGCCTAAATAATCATTCGTAAGTGAGTAACGAAAGTCGAGAGTCAGCCGAAGACGAATTACCGGGCGAAGCAGTTCCGGCGCGAGAAACGACCGACGCGTACCGAAACTGGCTAGCCAGTGGTGGTATCGAAAAGCAAAGATATCCCCGTACAAAGGGCGTGGCAAGCGCCAGAAGTACCCCGGAGTGAGTTCGGGTCGTCGCCGTTGAACGCATGCCGGAACTGCGACCGCGTTTCTCGTCAATACGAGAGATCAGTCGACAGCATTCGAGACCGACACGACTCGAGTTCGAGCGCGAGCAATGACACCAATCGGATAGGTATAGATACTGATTATAAGTTCGATGTGGCAGATATGAGTTGGGAAAGCGACGGCAGGTCTAGTTCGATTATCAGAGTGTAATATATCAGACTTCCAGTAAGTGTGACCGCTCGCTGACGCCGAATGCCGACACGCGTCTTCGCAGAGCGAGCCATCGCTCGACCGAATCACCGACCATATAGAATTACACTGGTACGTTTGTATATAATTGTGGAGCGCACTTACGACGGGCGGGTATTTCCCGGAACGCAAGTGAATTACAGAAGTACGTCTGTAATCCAAGTATTGGGTTGGACGGAGCGACACCGAGCGAGGGCAATGAAAGACGATGAACGATCGTTCGGTGTTCCCGAACGGCAGTCGGGGCCACTGCGGATCGAACGGCGACGGGGTTGTATGAGAGACATATACAATAGAAGTCGAGACCCGCTCGGGCGCTAACAATAGAAACGATTGGCGCGCTGGATCCTTCGTGTGAGTACCGAGTCGGGGCGAGACACGGAACGAAGCACCCGCTAAGGCGTGTTCGGAGACACCGAACTCGCTAATGGAGAACGATGCACAAGTCTTAACCCGAGTTGACCCGAAACATGGGCAATGGCATCAGATAACAACCGAAATCGTCGGGTAAAGACGGCAGATACGGTGTTCGGAATTATCGAATCCATCCAAGCGCTGGACGGCGCGGGGGTAACGGAACTTTCCGAAGAACTCGGGTTGGCCAAGAGCACGATCCACGATCATCTCTCGACGATGGTCGAGAAGGAGTACCTGGTCAAAAACGGCCAGACCTATCAGCTAGGGCTGAAATTTTTAAATCACGGCATACACGCACGGGACAGTCTCGACCTCCTACCCACGGTCCAGCCAAACCTCAAACAGATGGCCAACGAAACGGGAGAAATCGCCTGGTTCCTCGTCGAAGAGTACGGCCGGGGAGTGTATCTCAGCAAGGCAAAAGGAGATCGAGCCGTCCAGCCGTACGGGAAGATCGGTAACCGAGTCGACCTGCACAGTATCGCCGCAGGAAAGGCGATTCTCGCCCATTTGCCGGAGGACGAAGTGCGGACCATCATCGAGAAACACGGACTCGAGTCGCAAACGAGCGAGACGATCACCGATACCGACCAGTTGTTCGAGGAACTCGAATCGATCCGTCAATCGGGCGTCGCGTTCAACGACGGGGAGTCGCTGGCCGGCCATCGAGCCGTCGCCAGCCCGATCTGTCCGAACGACCGACTGATCGGCGCAATCGTCGTTTCGGGACCGAAAAACAGAATTCAGGGGGATATGTTCACGGAGAAGATCCCGGAAATCGTCTCGGGGACGGCGAACGCGATCGAACTGGAACTGACTGCCCGGTGACGACGGTACTCGAATCACGGTTTCGAGGTCGACTACCGTGGTAACATTTTACGTGTGGAACGCTACCGCATTCGTGGTTCGGTAATTCCGAACACAGTTCCAGCGATAACCGGGACGGACTGCTGTGCGTATTTCGGATGCCTGTGGTGAGCGAGATCAAAACGGGTTGAGACGAGCGGCTTCGATCGGGGACGGACGGGCCTGATCGAGCGAGTTTCGCTGGGGGATATCGAGACCGTCCTCTCCGACGAGGTGCCCACCACAGAACGGACTCGTGATGGCTGCCCGATGTGGCGTGTTCATCTCCGAGTCCCAGACGCTCATCGGTCCAGTCGGTTACTGGCGGACCTCGTCGTTGACGAGGTATTCGGAAACACCCCCTTCGAGCGTCGTCCGAACGTTCCACGCGGCCTTTTCTCTGAGTTCGACGACGCTTTCCGCGGAGTTCCACGCTGCATGCGGTGTCAGGAGCACCTGGTCGAGTTCCATCAGTTTCCCGTCCGGTTCCGGCGGTTCGTCGGCGAGAACGTCCAGCGCTGCACCGGCAATCTCACCGGCTTCGACTGCGTCCGTCAATGCGGCTTCGTCGATGATCCCGCCTCGCGCAGGATTGATGATGAACGCGGAATCTTTCATTCGAGCGAACTCCGCGGTGCTGATCATCCCCTCGGTTTCGGCGGTTAGCGGCGTGTGTACTGACACGGCATCGGACCGCTCGAGCAGCGTCTCGAGGTCGTCGACGAGCGTTGCATTCGTGTCCGCCACGTCGTCCTCACCGAGGTATGGATCGAACGTGACGACGTCCATTCCGAACGCGGTCGCCTTTTGACAGACCGCTCGAGCGATGTCACCGAAGGCGACCAGCCCCAACGTCTGGCCCGAGAGGCGGTGCATCGTTCGACCTGCGGTGACATCCCACTCGCCGGCCTTGACGCGCCGATTGTAGTCGACGACCTTCCGTTCCAGCGCCAGGAGGAGCGCCATCGTATGATCGGAGACCTCGGGGATGCAGTAGTCGGGGACGTTCGTGACGTGGATTCCCCGGTCGGTAGCCGCATCGAGATCGACGTTGTCGACGCCGATGCCGGTACGGGACACGATCCGACAGTCGGGCATCCGGTCCATCCGATCGGCGTCGATCGTCTCGTACATCACGATGACCGCGTCCGCGCCCTCGAGGTGATCGTCCAGCGGTCCGTCGACGGCTTCACCGTCGATGACGTCCGCGCCTACTTCCTCGAGAATGTCCCGTTCGATGTCCAGCGTCTCGAACGTGTGATCGGTGAATACGACTTGGTACTCCATACCGTGCTCTCGTGGTTACGGCTACCTAAATGTATTCCTCGAAGGACTCACCCGCGGCAAGTGGACCGCGTTTCCCCGTGATGGGCGGACGAACGCGAAGGTCGTGATCCGCACCATCCTAAGCTTTATTACAGTTGGCACGGAGTTCATACCATGGCAGACAAAGGTGAGTATCTCAAACAGGCTGAAGAGGCCTCTCTGGAAGTCGATCAGGAGGTCACCGAGGCAGTACAGGATATTCTTTCGACGGTTCGGAACGACGGAGACGACGGCGTCAAGCGGCTCACGGAGAAGTTCGACGGGGTCGAACGCGAGGAGTTGCGAATCACCGACGACGAGCTCGCAGCGGCTCGAGACGACCTTTCGGCGGATCATCGCGAGGCCATCGACAAGACGATCGAAAACGTCCGCGCCTTCCACGAGGAACAACGAACGCACATCCAGGGATTCGAGAAGGAGTTCCAGCCGGGGGTAACGCTCGGCCAGCGAATCGTTCCCGTCGAATCCGCCGGCACGTACGTTCCCGGCGGCCGGCATCCGCTGGTAGCGGCCCCCGCAATGTCGATCGTCCCCGCGGATATCGCGGGCGTCGACCGGATCGTTACCTGTGCCCCACCCCAACCGGACGGGACGATACAGTCGGCACAGCTCTACGCGATGGACCAGTCGGGAGCCGACGAGATTTACTGTATCGGCGGCGCACAGGCCATCGCTGCGATGGCGTACGGAACGGAGACGGTCCCGTCGGTCGCGAAGATTACCGGCCCGGGGAACGTCTTTACCACGGAGGCGAAACGCCAGGTGTACGGCCACGTCGGCATCGACTTCCTCGCCGGGCCGAGCGAAGTGCTGATCATGGCCGACGAGACGTCCGATCCCGAACTGATCGCGACCGACCTTCTGGCCCAAGCCGAACACGATCCGAACTCGAGACCGATACTCGTCTCTACGGACGAAGCGATAGCCCGCGATTCGATGAGCGAACTCGCCGATCAGTTGCCGGCACTCGAGACCGAAGAAACCGCACGGGACTGTTGGGAGAACAACGGTGAGGTCGTCGTCGCCGCCGACAGTCGGGAAGCGACCGACATCGCGAACGAGTACGCGATCGAGCACCTGCAGGTGATGACCAAGAACCCCCGCGATCTGATGGACGATCTGTACAACTACGGGTCGCTGTTCCTGGGGGATCACTCTCCCGTCGTCTTCGGCGACAAGGCAGTGGGGACGAACCACAGCCTACCGACGGTGGAGGTCGCTCGGTACAGCGGCGGCATCTGGGTCGGAACGTACCTCAAGACGCTCACCCACCAGCAGGCGACCGCCGAGGGTGCAGCTAGTATCGCGCCCCACGCGGCGAAAATCTGCGAAATCGAGGGCACGCACGCGCACCGACTGTCAGCCGAGGCACGACTCTCGACCGACGAGACCGCGGATACCGATTAACGCCGGCTGAAACAGCCGTTTTTGATTCGAACAGTCGACGCTGGTACTCGTCGTGGATCAGTATTATCGAGGACCGGATAGTGGACGACACGGCCGCGCCGGGACGCCACGTCCGAGTGCGACCGATACGCCGGAACGGGCGATAGCGACGCGGTAGTCGTCTCACCATTCGAGAGCATTACTGACGGCGCTTGCTGTGCGGTCGCGATCGGCGCTTCAAGAAAAAGATTCGAATCGTGGTCGCCAGCCGACTTACTGGTCGGGCCAGCGCTCGATGTAGATCGTTTTGTCGGTGTAGAACTGAATCATGTCCTCGCCCTGTGCGTGGAGGTCGCCGAAGAACGAGTCCTTCTGTCCGCCGAAGTGGAAGAACGCCATGGGTGCGACGGTGCCGACGTTGACGCCCAGATTGCCCGCTTCGGCTTCCTTCTTGAACCTGTTCGCCTTGTGTCCGTTGTTGGTAAAGAGGCTGGCAGCGTTACCGAATCGGCTCTCGTTGACCGTCTCGACGGCCTCATCGAAGTTCTCGGCACGCATCAGATTGACCACCGGTCCGAAGATCTCCTCGCGAGCGATGACCATGTCGGCGGTCACGTCGCCGAACACGGTCGGTCCGAGGAAGTTCCCGTCCTCGTATCCATCGACCGTGATATCACGGCCGTCCCGGAGCAGAGTCGCGCCCTCTTCGATCCCCGTCTGGATGTGATTGCGCACGTTCTGTTCGTGTTCGGGGTGATGAGCGCCCCCATGTCGACGTCGTCCTCGAGGCCCTGGCTAACGGTCATCTCGTCGGCTAGCTCGACGGTGCGGTCGACGAAGTCGTCGTAGATGGAGTCCTCGATGACGACGTTGTCGAGGGCGAGACACCGCTCGCCGGCACAGGCACACGACGCCGACAGGACCTTCTCGGCGGCGAAGTCCAGATCCGCGCTCTCGGTGACGATGACGTGATTTTTCGCGCCGCCCTGTGCCTGGACGCGCTTGCCGTTCTTGGCTCCTCGCTCGTAGACGTGTTTGGCGATGGGCGTGCTGCCGACGAACGACGCGCCAGCGATGTCGTCGTGGTCCAGCAACGCGTTGACGGCTTCGGGACCGCCGTGGACCATGTTGACGACGCCGTCCGGGAAGCCGGCCTCGTCGATCAGCTGGAAGATCAGCCGCGCCGTCAGCGGGTCCTGCTCGCTGGGCTTCAGAATGAACGTGTTGCCGGTCGCGACCGCGTACGGCAGGAACCACAGCGGGATCATCGCGGGGAAGTTGAACGGGGTAATCGCAGTGAATACGCCCAGTGGCTGTCGAACTGCGCTCTCGTCGATCTCGGGCGCGGCGTGGGCGAGGTTCCCCGCCTGCATCATCGATGGGATGCCACAGGCGACCTCCACGTTCTCGATTCCCCGCCGTACCTCACCGCGAGCCTCGGCGAGCGTTTTGCCGTGTTCCTGGACCACCAGTTCCGCCAGGTCGGATTCGTGTTCCTCGAGCAGCTGCTTGAATTCGAACAGCGGTTGAATGCGTTCCTCGACCGGAGTCGATTGCCAGTCCTGAAAGGCCTCGAGTGCGTCGCCGACGACTCGATCCACGTTCGCTTCGTCGCTAAACGGGACGTGACCGAGCGTTTCACCCGTCGCAGGATTGACGATATCCTGTCCGTTGCTTCCAGTGATCTCGGTCCACTGACCGTTGGCGTAATTTCGAAGCTGCCCGTCGTCTGCTAATGTCTCTAGCTCAGGCATGTGTTCGGATCTAGACCCGCGTATATATAATGATTCCGTCCACGAGTTCGCGTCACAAGACTCCAGGAACGGCACGATCGGAGGAGCGAGCACCGGTTTCGTTTTCGGGTAACGGTCTCGTTCTCCGAGAGTCGGTGACCAAGGTATAGCGGGATCGTCGCTCGATCCGTCGACGGTATATCGGCGGCCACCGAAACGCTTCCGTCAGAAGCGTTCCGACTGCGAGACGCGCATCGTCAGCGCTGTCTGTCAACGTGACCGTCTTATAAAGACCACAGAATGGGCGTTCCCGACCGGCGATGACCGCCCGTTGCCAGCGGTTCGTTTCCACCCGTGCGTCGAGCGGCGACGAGGTCGACTCGGGAGCGAGCCGCGAAGTCGGTGTTAGTAGAGCGATTCGAACTGGACGGTGTGATTCGGTTCCGCCGTTTCCAAGGCGTGTGTGACGATATTTTAAGACGAGATTGTCTCGAACGAGATGTTTTCGCTCCAGCCCTCGGGAACGAAACCGATGCTCTCGGAGTATTCGATGAACTCCCGGTCGGCTGCGATGGCGTCTTCGCTCATCGTAACGTCCTCGTAGACCATCTGAGTGTCAGTGTCGTACTCGAGGTTGAGCCCCCAGTCGATGATGTACTCGGCCTGTGCCGCGTTTTGCGCGCCGAGCATCTCGATGTAGTCCTCGTTGTCGAGCACGTGGCCCTTCGGATCGTCGAGGAACCAGTCGATACCCTGCTGGAACGCGTCCGTAAAGGCCTCGACGGCCTCCTGTTCCTGATCCCAGAACTCCTGGGTCGTCACGAGCGAGTTCAGCTGGGGAATACCGAAGCCTTCCTCTGCGGCGAGGTCGGCGCCCCAGAAGAGTTTCGTCAGGTCCTCCTGACCGTCGGTCAGGAAACGCGCACCGCCGTGTTCGGGCGACGTCGAACCCGCAGCGAGTTCGCCGTCGTTGATCAGCGTCGGGATCGCGACGTAGTCTGCCGTCGTCACGTTGAAGTCACCGCCTTCCTCGGAGAACTCGTATCCGTACACCTGGTCCATCGCGATCGTGTCGGTCGGAACGTGGCCGCCGTTCCAGGCACCGATGCCGACGAGGGCGTCGTCCTCGACGAGGGCGTCGATCGAAGCCTGGACGCTACCGGTGTTGTCCGGATCGTAATCCCCGCCGGTGTCGACCATCCACCCCATGTACTGTGGGTGTATACGTCCGAAGACCACGAGGTTCTGGTCACGCTGACCGGCGAGCTGTGCCGCTTCGAGCGAGCTGAACGTCGAGAACGTCGCCTGCCCGGACGCGAACAGCGCCGCGTCTTCCCAGCTCGAGTCGATGGTCATCTCGTATCCCGCCTCGTCCATCGTGTCCTCGAGAATGCTGGTCTCGTTGACGATGTGATCCATCCAGACGCCCATCATGCCGTCGGGCGCCATTGCCATCCCTGGGCCACTGCCGCCGCCGTTGCCGCCACCACCCATGCATCCACTGAGTGCGCCGATGGTCGCTGCAGTGCCGAGTCCTTTGATAAAGGTTCGTCTTTGGCTTGTCATACCGTATCAGTGCTTGGAAGCACTCCCATTTAATAGTTTGGGTAAATAATTATATATAGGATGAGTAAATCGTGACTACTTGGTCGGTAGATAGCTATATTTAATCCGTTTCTTTCACGGTTTGATATACTTCGATGCAGAAAACACAAACAATGTATTCTCTGTTCATGAACAACGGGGAAGAAACGGATCCGAGAGCGAGGCTCGTCGACAGGTACCGATGACGTGGATCGGGGCAGATGACACCAGTCTACTCGCGGACCGGTGTGGCCAATCCAGCCCGATACTAGTTTAGGTGTGCGCAAGAGTCGTACGATTCAAGCGGTTCCACCGGTAACTGCGAGCGTCTCCCATGGCTCGGTTGGGATCCCGAAGCTGTCGCGGACGGTCGGAATCTCGTCCGACGACCGAACATCGTAGTCGACGCGTAGCGCGAGGCAGTAGTACCCGAGTTGAAGGTCCGACGACGCCCCAGAGGCCGTTTCCGGTAGCGGGAGACGGAATCAGCCGTTCGAAACGGGTTCGTGAGTCGGGGGGGGGTAGCAGTTCTGTGGACCAACAAAAGCTTTAATAGTGAAAGTTGCATCGTGGCACATGGAGCATATGATAACCAGTCACAGTGGGCTGAATAGCAACCGTGCTATCGCCGTCCAAAACACCTCTCTGAGACTAGAGAGGAAACGACAATGAGTACGAGAACGAGTCGAAGTATCGACCAGTTCGTCCCGAAGGTCCTCTACACGCAGAACAAGGTGATCTTCTTCGAATCGATGCTATTCATCGTTATCGCCTGGGCCGTTTTGTCCAACGTACTTGGTCTCGAGTCGAGTATTTCGTCGCCGACGCTCGTCGGTGAACGAGCGTACACGTTGGTGGCCTCCGGCACGGCGACACCGCACATGATCGCTACGATTCGACGTGTTGTCCTGGGATTCGTCATCACGACGATCATCGGAACCGTTCTCGGTATCGTGATGGGCATGTCCGACTTCTGGCGCCACGCGCTCCAGGATTACATCACGGTCGGGCTCGCCCTGCCGTCGCTGTTCGCCGCGATTTTCGCGGCGATGTGGTTCGGCGTCAGCGACACGACGCCGATCGTCGCCGGCGCCGCCATCGCGTTCCCCTTCCTCACCCAGAACGTCTTCGAGGGAGTGAAAAACGTCGACTACGCCCTCCTCGAGATGTCGAGCGCGTTCGACGTCTCGCGGCGGCGGACGATCTGGCGCGTCATCGTCCAGTCAGTGCTTCCGGAGTGGTTCGCAGGGGCACGCTACTCCTTTGCGATCTGTTGGAAGATCACGACGCTCGCCGAGCTGATCGCAGCGGGGAGTGGCGTCGGCTTTATGATCGAACGGCAGATGGAGATTCTCTCGCTGACCGGGGTCCTCGCGTGGACGGTCCTGTTCACGGGGGTCATCCTGATCGTCGAATACGGTATCCTACAGCAGATCGAAAAGCGGGTCTTCGACTGGCGGGAAGGAACGGACATGGGAATGATTGGAGGTGTCTAACCAATGAGTTCACAAGCACGATCGGACGACAGAGTCGCAGTGGAATCGGAAAACGCAGCAGCAATTCACATCGAAAACCTCGGCAAGACGTTCGATACGTCCGAAGGGGTCGAGGAGGTCTTCAGCGACATCAACATCGACATCGAACCGGGCTCGTTCGTCTGCCTGCTCGGGAAGTCGGGGAGCGGAAAGTCGACGATGCTCAACATCGTCAGCGACGTCCTCGAGCCGACGGAGGGCCAGGTTCGGTTCGAAAATCAGGACGGAAGTACCGACGTGACGCTCGGACACGTCTTCCAGTCACCCCGACTGCTGCCCTGGAACACCTGTGTCAACAACATCGAATACGTCCACGAGAACAATCCCGATTACACGGAACAGCACGCTCAGACGCATCTCGATCTCGTCGGGCTCAGCGAGCACTACGACAAGTATCCGACGCAGCTGTCGGGCGGCCAGCAACAGCGGGTCGGGATCGCACGTGCACTCAGCACCGACCCCGGCGTCCTCCTGATGGACGAGCCGTTCAGTAACCTGGACGAGATTACCGCGGAGACGCTTCGAGACGAACTCCTCGACATCTGGCAACAGCTCAACAAGACGGTGTTCTTCGTCACACACGACATGACCGAAGCCATCCAGCTATCGGACCGGCTACTGATGCTGGGTCAAGGCGAAATCTACGCCGACCTGGAGAACCCGCTCGAGCGTCCACGGGAGGTCGACTCGGACGAATTCCTGAAGTTCCGTGGAGAGGCAATCAGAGCCTTCCACAGCATCGAGGACTGACGATGGCAACGACAGATGAAACTGCATACGGCATCGGAAACCTTCCGACCGGCGTCCCCGCCCGGGTCTTCGGTATCGTGTTGGGGTTCGTCGGCTGGTTTGCGCTCGCGTCGGTGTTCCCGAACGAGCTAATGCCGTTCCCCCAGGAAGCGCTCGGTGACGCCTGGAACCTCGTCGCGAGTGGCGTCGCGGGCACCCACCTGTGGGCGACGATGTGGCGAACGCTGTGGGGCTTCATCGGATCGATGGTGCTCGGGACGATGTTGGGCGTCTTCATGGGCGTGAACAACTTCGGTCAACGGTTCTTCACGCCGTGGGTCGTCGTCGGGCTCTCGATCCCGGCGATTGCCTGGGCCGCCGTCGCCACGCTCGTCTTCGGTATCAGCATCATCACGCCCGTCTCGGCGACGGTGCTGACGACGTTCCCCTACATCGCGATCAACGTCTGGAAGGGCGTCGAGAGCATCGAGGCGGACCTCGTGGCGATGTCCAAGTCGTTCAACATCTCTCGAAAGCGGATGCTCAAGCGGCTGATCCTCCCGAGTGCAGCACCGTTCCTGTTTTCGGGATTCCGGTTCGGCCTCGCCATCTCGTGGAAGATCGTCACCATCGCGGAGATCTTCGTCGGTAACTCCGGCGTCGGCTACAAGCTGATGCAGACCTACCAGCTCTACCAGTTCGAACAAGCGTGGGCGTGGGCAGCCCTGTTCATGGTCGTGATCCTCATCATCGAATACGTCGTCGTCAAACCGCTCGAAAAGCGCGTGTTCGAGTACCGCCACGACGCCGACTTCGACCTCATCGGCTGAACCACCTCACCACTATCAATGAAACCGACACAATTCGACTACCATCGACCGTCGACCCTCGAGGAGGTCTTCGACCTGCTGGAGAACCATCCGGACGCGGAGCTGATGGCAGGGAATCAGTCGCTCGGAATCGTGATGGCAAACCGGCTCGCGACGCCGGAGCACCTGATCGATCTCGGCGATGTCGACGAACTCGAGTACGTCCGACAGGAGGACGACGCGGTCCGGATCGGGTCGATGGTTACCCACCGAGCGATCGAGCGATCGGAACTGTTGGCGGAAACGGTTCCGATGCTTCCACGGTCCGCCGAGCAGATCGCCGGTCCGAGCGTCCGCAGTCGCGGTACGCTCGGCGGGAGCCTCGCCGAGGCGGATCCAGCGGGGAACTACCCGACGGCTCTCCTAGCACTGGACGCGACGATACACCTCCGCTCGGCTGCGGAGGACCGGAGCGTCTCCGCCGAGGAGTTCTACATCGCGTACATGTTCACGGAACTCCGGGAGGAGGAAGTCATCGAGTCGGTTACGGTACCCCTCGATCTCTTTCCGCCCGACGTTTCGGGAATGGCCTTCGAAGAGCTCAAGCCCGCTGCACAGACCTGGCCGACCATCAGCGCCGCAGCCGCGGTTCGGGTCGACGACCCGGAGGCCGAGGAGCCGATCATCGAAGCGGTTCGACTCGTCCTCGCGAACGCGGCCGACGTGCCGTTGCGGGTCGAGGACGCAGAGGCCGAACTCGAAGGAGAGCCCCTCTCAGAGGCAGGGCTCGACGCGGCCGCCGACATCGTCGTGGAGGCGGTCGACCCAACAGGAGAGATGCACGCGGATCGTGACTACAAAGTAGAAACGGCCGGGGAGTACGCGAAGCGCTCTCTCGAGATAGCATACGGAAACGCAGTAGAATAATGTTAGAATTCAGTGGCGAATACGAGATGGAACAGTCGCGAGAGGAACTCTGGCCGTACTTCACGGATCCGGACGTACTGGCACAGTGTGCGCCGGGATGCAAGGAGATGATCCTCGAATCCCCACACGAGATCACGGCAGTGTTGGCGGTCGGCGTCGGGAGCGTCAAACCCGAGTTCGACGTCGACGCCGTCGTCACGCACATCGAGTATCCGGAATCGCTCGAACTGAAGGCCACCGGCCAGGCACCGCGAAACGAGTTCGAGATGACCGCGTCGATGGAGTTGCTCGAACGCGAGGGCGGCGGGACGACCGTCGCGTGGGAGGCGAACGCCGACGTCTCCGGAACGATCGTTAGTCTCGGCGGGCGAGCGCTCAAGAGCGTCACGAACCGCCTGGTCAAGAAGTACTTCTCCGACATGCAAGCCATCGTCGAAGCAGACGAGGGAGCCGAATCGAAACTCGAGGCGGCACCGGAAGAGAAGGCGAAAGATATCGACGTCGAACTGTAATCGAATTTCGACGAGCGGTCGTTCGACTCTCCCGTCGGACATCAGTCAGTGAGCAGCCGATTCGTCTTTTCGAACGCGAGTAGCCGTCACCGACACGCCGGAACGACGATCAGTGGAGACGCGGGACGAGCATCCGAGGAATCGACACCCAAGGGAAGCGTCGATCGGAGGAACCAATATCCAAAAAAGCGGAGTCGTCGAACCGGTCGGAGGTGGTTACTCGTCGACGTTGGCGAGGAGATCCAGCGTGTTTCCACCGAGGACCGCCGCTGCGTCGGTCTGGGAGGCGACGTCCGTCACGACGGTCGCAAACCGGTTCAGTTCGTCCGAGGAGCGCCCCTCGTAGGGAGCGTCGGTACCGAACACTACCTGCGAGGACGGCAGCTCCTCGAGGGCCGTCCGGACCGGGGCGTGGTAGCCGAAGAACCCGGAGGAGTCGATATAGATGCGTTCCTCGAGTTGCTGTTTGAACTCGTTGTAGGGCTTGATGTGCTCCTGTCCCGGCCACCGGCCGATATCGTGGTGAAGGTGAACGCGACCGAGCATGCTCGCGATGTTGCCACCGAGGTGGTGGAAGACCAGATCGAGGTCGGGGTAGTCGTCGAGGATGCCCATGTGAATCATCTCGAAGATGCTTTCGGAGAGGGCGGCTTCGCGCCCGAAAATCGCGTTCAGCCGGTACTTGTCGTCGAGGACGTCAGGGTGGAGCGAATCGTCGATCTTCGGGTGGACGAGCAGGGGTGCGCCCTCACGCGAGGCGACGTCGAAGACGGACCGGACCTCCTCGTCGGAGAGTTTGATACCGTGGGACGTCGTCTCGAGTGCGCCGCCGTGGTATCCCGCGTCCAGACAGCGCTCGAGTTCCTCGGCAGCGGCGTCGCCGCCTGCACCGACGGGGAGCGCAGCGAGGCCGTAGAGCTGTTCGTGTTCCTCGATGATCTCCAGCAGTTCGTCGTTCGCCGCGGCCGTTTCCTCGACGTCGTCGTGACCCATGAACGGCGGCTGAGAGAGGACCAGGCGATCGATGCCCGCCGCCTCGTATCGCTCGATCGTCTGCACGGGATCGCGGTGAATCGGGCCGATGATGTCGTCGAGTGCTTTCATCGAGTCCGGCACGGACGTTACCAGGTGCGCACCGAAGTCGACGATTGGGAAATCGCGGTCTGCAACAGTATTCTGTGGCATCGAATACGTAATCGAGCGGTCAGCGCTTAGATGTTTTGATCGGCGGACTCGATGGGTCGGCTGGAACGGCGAACTGTACGGTTCCGAACGCAATTCCGACCGGACGGAAGGACGGTTGCGCTCGTGTCGTGATCCTCCCGGGGCAGTTCCAGCGAGGAGCACGCGGTCTTATGAAGCCGCGTGCGATACGCTTATTTGTGATGAGGAGCGACATAGGGTACACCGGGAATGAGAGTAACACACAAAGACGATGGTTCCCCTCGACCGACTCGCGGTTCCACACCCTCGGCGGAGGGCGGACATCGTCGGCCACCTATTCCCACGAGCGTGCTATCGAGACCGACCACGTTCGTTCGCCAATAAACGATACACCTACCAAACAATGACCACGGACAACGAGCCAGAAACAGCTGTGGAACAGCCACTTTCCGACATCGCAGTAACGATCAACGGTGAAGAACGAAGCGACACGGTCGAACCCAGACTGAAACTCTCGGATTACCTGCGGAACGCGTGTGGACTCAGCGGCGTCCGAGTCGGCTGTGAACACGGCGTCTGCGGCGCGTGTACGGTACTCGTCGACGGCGAACCGGTCAAATCCTGTCTCATGTACGGCGTGCAAGCCGACGGGAAAACGGTCGAAACCGTCGAAGGGCTCGCCGAAGACGGTAAACTCCACCCGATCCAGGAAGCGTTTCACGAGGAGTACGCGCTTCAGTGTGGGTTCTGTACCAGCGGCTTCGTCATGGCGACGAAAGCCCTCCTCGAGGAGAACCCCGATCCCGACGACGAGACCATCGAATCGGAGCTGAGCGGAAACCTCTGTCGCTGTACCGGCTACCAGCCGATCTACGACGCGGTCCACCGGGCGGCCGAAACGATCGAGGGTGACGAGTAATGTCCGAAAGCGCAGTCGACGGCCAACCCGTCACCGAACAGGAAGAATCGAAGTACACGGGCCAATCGATGCGGCGCGTCGAGGACTACGATATCTTGACCGGCAGAGTGGACTACGTTCACGATATCGAGCCCCCCGACTGCCTGCATATGGCACTCGCCCGGGCCCCACACGCCCACGCTGAGATCGAGTCGATCGACACGGCCGCCGCCGAGGCACACCCCAACTGCGAACTCGTCTTGACGGCCACCGATATCGAAGAACACTACGAACCGATGCCAGGTCGGCTCGGCTTCTCCGAGTGGGCGCTGGCGAACGACCGCGTTCGCTTCGCCGGCGAGCCGATCGCGCTCGTCGTCGCGAGCGACCGCTACGCCGCCGAGGACGCCGTGGATCTCATCAGAGCCGACTACACCCAACTCGATCCGGTCACCGACGTCGACTCGGCGTCGACCGACGAGGTGCTCCTCCACGAGGACCGCGGGACGAATCTCGCCGACGACGACGAGTTCCTGTTCGGCGACGTGGAAGAAACCTTCGCACAGGCGGATCACGTCATCGAGAGCGACTACTCGTGGGGTCGGATTTCGGGCGTGCCCCTCGAGACGGCCGGAACCGTCGCTGAGTACGATTCGGAGACCGACTCCTTCGACATCCACTGCAACCTCCAATTGTACACCTTCAACGGCGATCTCGTCTACGATTCGCTGGGCTACCCCGAGGAGAAGGTTCGGCTCCACGTCCCCGAGAACATCGGCGGCAGCTACGGCACGAAGATTTCCGCGGGCGCACGCTACTGTGCCCTCGCGGGGATGGCCAGCCACCAACTCGATCGACCGGTGAAGTTCGTCGAGGATCGCATCGAGTACCTGCAGGGCGGCGACGCACACTCCTGTGAGCGCGACTATCAGGTCCGGCTGGCGGTCGACGACGACGGCAGCATCGAGGGATTGGACATCTCGTTCCAGGACGACCTCGGCGCGTTCCCCCGCTACCCGCTGCCACAGGCGATGAAGCCCCAGTCCGTGCTCACCACCTCCTACGAGATCGATACCGTCCGATACGCGTACGAACTCCTGTTGACGAACAAAGTCCCACAGACCGCCTACCGCGGGTTCGGCGTCCAACAGCACACGTTCGCCCTCGAGATGGCTATCGACGAAGCGGCGCGGACGGTCGGGATGGATCCCACGGCGTTCCGGATGCAGAACCTCATCCCGCCCGAGGAGATGCCGTACAAACTGCCCTCGAAGAACATCTACGACTCAGGAGACTATCCCGCTGCCCTCAGGCGGATCGAGGAGATCGTCGACGAAAACGAGCGCTGCGAGGGCGGCCTCCTGGACCCGGAGATCGTCGAACAAAAACGGGAAGAGGGCAAGTACCGGGGGACCCAGCCGGCCGTCACCCTGGAACCCTCCGCCGGCGTCATCGACTACGCGACGCGGTTCGAAGCGAGCGACGAAGAGATCGCGAATCGCACGCGAGACGACGTCGCGGAGTTCCCCGAGCACCTCGCCGCGAACATCGACGAGGACGGCTCGTTGGTCGTCTCGCTGGCGACGAGCTCCGCCGGGCAGGGCCACCAGACGGTCCTCACGCAACTGATGGCCGACGAACTCGATATTTCGCCGTTCGATATCGACGTGAATTTCCTCAACAGTGCCGAGGCACCGAAGGACTTCGGCGCGGCGGCCTCCCGGATGGGGGTGATGCTCTCGGGTGCGGCGATCGGCCTCGGCGATGCGGTCATCGATACCCTCAAACAGGCCGCCGCCGAGCAGTGGGGCTGTGAGCCCGAGGACGTGCGCTACGAGTCGGGACGCGTCGAACGCATCGACGGGGACGACCAGCTCTCCCTATCCGATCTGCCGGCGACGACCGACAACGACGACCATCTCGCGACGTACGATTACACGAACCCCGCGCTCCAACTCGAGGAGTACGACGAGGCGCTGATCGAGCAGTTGCCGTCGTATCCGGCGACGGCCTACTGTGCCGACGCCCCCATCGTCGAGGTCGACATCGAGGACGGAACGGTCGACATCCTCAAGTACTACTCCCTGCACGACTGCGGGACGGTGTTGAACCCCGAGATCGTCGAAGGACAGGTCGAAGGGGCGATCGCCCACGGGATCGGTGGTGCGCTCCTCGAGGAGTTCGCATACGACGAGTCCGGCCAGCCACTGGCAGTGAGCATGTTCGACTATCTGCTCCCCTCGATCGAGAACATCCCGGAGATCGAACTCGAACACCGTGAGACGCCATCCCCGTTTACAGCCAGCGGGGCAAAGGGCGCGGGGGAAGGCGGCGTCATCTCGGCGTCGGCCGTGATCCCGACGTCGGTCAATGCGGCGCTCGAACCCCTCGGCGTGACCGTCGATTCGGTTCCCGTCACGCCCGATACGTTGCGGTCGAAGCTCCGCGACGAGGAGTAAGCGAAGCTCAGTCTCAGCGGTTGCCGGTTCGGGCCTTCGGCGTACCCGCTCGTCGAACGCAATGAGACGGGTCGGCGAAAAATCGGTCCGAGACAGGAACGGGATCTTGCGGGTGGGATCTTATTATTCTTGCCTGACAGTTACGACGGGCTGATCCGCATCGAGCAGTACTGACTGCGTCGTACTACCGAAGATAACCTTTCCAACGGGCGTGCGCTGACGGCCACCGACGACCAGGTATCGAGCGTCCTCCGCGTTCGCCTCGTTGACGATTTGTTCTTCGGGTTCGCCGGATCGGCCACGCGGCACTGCAGAAGAGCCGTTTCCGAGCGTCCGGTTGCGGACTTTGGTCGCGATTTCCATGGCGTGGTCGGCTCGGTTGTACTCCTCGCCCTGCGTGTCGCCGCTGTACGTATACGCGCCCGAATCCAGGGGGAGTTCTTCGCTTTCACCCTCCTCGAGGACGTGTAACACGATGAGCTCGTCGTCGTATGCGTCCGCGAGATCAGCGGCGACTTCGACGACTCGATCGGGAGCGTTCTTAGCGTCAGTAGCTGCCAGTATCGTCATATCGATGGGAAGGGCGTATGGTCACTTAAATCCACCTACCACTCCTGCCGACTGGTGACGACAACCGCGAAGATTGCGTGGGGAGCATTCGACCGAGCTACCGGTGTGCCGGTGGCGGGTTAGAGATATATGTCTCTCCGCTTCCCTTTGCCAAGTGTCAGTACCGTAATGCGGGAGCGAAACTTATTTACAAGCGGGTTAGAGAGTGACTCACGAACATGGCCGATAACTTCAGCTCTACAGTGTACCATGAACAGGACGCCGACGCGGCGGCGCTCGACGACGAGACGGTTGCCGTTCTCGGATACGGTAGCCAGGGCCACGCACACGCGTTGAACCTCTACGACAGCGGCGTCGACGTCGTCGTCGGACTGCGGGAAGGCTCCGCCTCCTGGGAGGCAGCGGAAGACGAGGGGCTCGACGTTCGAACGGTCCCCGAAGCGGCAAAAGCCGGAGACATCGTTTCGATTCTCGTTCCCGACCGCGCGCATATCCCGGTTTACAACCAGGTCGAAGACCACCTCGAGGCGGGAGATACGCTCCAGTTCGCACACGGCTTCAGTATCCATTACTCCCAGATCGAGCCGCCAGCGGACGTCAACGTGACGATGGTCGCGCCGAAGAGTCCGGGGCACCTGGTACGGCGGAACTACAACCGTGATCAGGGAACACCGGGACTCCTCGCCGTGTATCAGAACGTGACCGGTGACGCTGAAACGAAAGCGCTGACCTACGCCCAGAAGATCGGCTGTGCTCGTGCCGGAGTCATCAAAACGACGTTCCAAGAAGAAGTCGAATCAGATCTCTTCGGCGAACAGGCCGTCCTCTGTGGGGGCGTTACCGAACTCATCAAGCTCGGATTCGAAACCCTCGTCGAGAACGGGTACAGTCCCGAAATCGCGTACTTCGAGTGTCTGAACGAACTCAAACTCATCGTCGATCTCATTTACGAAGGCGGACTGGAGAACATGTGGCATTCCGTCTCGGATACCGCGGAATTCGGCGGATTGGAAGAGGGACGACATATCGTCGACGATCAGGTCCGGGAGAACATGCAAGAGGCGCTCGAACGGGTACAAACCGGCGAGTTCGCCCGAAAGTGGATTTCGGAGAACCAGTGTGGACGGCCGTCGTATCACCAGCTTCGCCGTGCTGACTCCGAGCATCAGATCGAGTCCGTCGGCGAGGATCTCCGGGGCCTGTACGACTGGAACGACCAGTAAATAGGACGCGTTCGATTATCCGGACACCGATTGGTCGGATAAGTCACTGATTCCGCGTACTCATCTGATTTGCGGGTCCAAGCGCGGTTTTATCGCTTCGTCCGACAGTAATATCTCGTTACCCATCATTTCGAAATGGTATCCCATCGGTCGGAGTCCCGCTATCCGAAACATTGATGTGAAATGCCATACCAGGAAAGGGTACGATGGAAAGCGATACCGAGAGCCAAGATCGGATCAAAACGACGGAGCGAATTTTCCAAATCGTCGAATTACTGATGCGGGAAGATGGACTTTCGTTTACCGAAGTCGCCAACCATCTCGATCTCTCCAGAAGTTCCGCGTATCGCCACCTCACGTCGTTAGAACGACAGGGATACGTAATAAAAGAATCAGAGAAATATTATCCCGGCATGCAGTTCCTCGATGTCGGAGAGTACGTCAGAACTCGCAAATCGGTATACGAGATGATAGAGCCGAAAATAGAAAAACTCGCAGAGAGGACCGACGAGCGTGCCGAATTCATCGTCGAAGAACACGGAACCGGCATCTTCGTGCACCGAGAGGTGGGAGAAAACGCCGTCCACACGAATACGCGGATCGGCCGTTCGATACCGCTGCACGCCTCCGCAGCCGGAAAAGCGATCCTGGCACACTATCCAACACAGCGAGTCGAAGAAATCGTCGAATCACAGGGTCTCGAGGAGTTGACGCAGCACACGATTACCGATGCCGACGAGCTACTGGACGAATTAACCGAAATCCGGGAGACATCGATCGCGTACAACGACCAGGAACTCATCGAAGGTCTTCGTGCAGTCGGCGTCCCCATACTCGACGGCGACGACGTTATCGGTGGCATAAGCATCACCGGGCCGACGAGCCGTTTCCAGGGCGAGAAACTGAAGAACGAGTACCCCGACCTCCTGCTCGGCGTCGCGAACGAACTCGAGTTGAATATCGCGTTTCGTGACGAGTAAGACGCGGTCGGCGGAACGTATAAAATCTTGTTAACAATAGCCATTTACACACTTATGGATGTAAATAAGAAAGCTGCCTGACTGGATCGTGCACGAGTGGCGGGGATCGACGGAAGAGTGTCAAGCAGTCCCGACGGCGGTACAAGGATCCCGCGACACGCGCTTCGTGGCTCAGCCAGAGCACACGGTCCCGAAATACGGGAGTCAACTGTACGAAGTCGATAGCAATCGCGCAGATCGACCCATTTGGAGTATCGAACCCCCCTCCGGAGTCGGATACAGATGGACAGTCCTTCGCAGCTCGAACTAGCACAGTGGTCGTCAGGAAGCCACGATCGGTCCAGTATACTAGCCGATACGAAAAACACTCACGGTTGAGATGGGTGGCCGAGTGTGAACCGAACGCCCCGTTAGCGTGTTCAAGCCATCTTCGAGCGAAACCCGACCAACGGGTATCCCTCCACCGAGACGGACAGGCTCGTCTGCCAGCGACCCATCGACATGGCGGCGCTACTGGAAATCAACGGGAGCTCGTTCACCGGGAACTCCCCCGTGGAATCCGTGACGAATCTCATTCGACGACGGGGGGTGACATCGGACGGTACCACCCGGTCACTGCTCTACTTTCTCAAAGGAGACGTACTCCTTCCAATCGGATGGGACCATGCCGCGCTCCGCAACCGATTCGAGGAAACTTATCTGACCAGCAACGTACTCGTCGGTCATGTAGCCGCTTTCGTGGACAGCAGACGTCGAGAGGGCGTATGGGACGTCCTGATTACCGAGCCCCCATTCCATGGCGTATTCACCCCCCTCCATCGTTCGACAGCCGAGGTCGGTGAGATCGTCCTCGGTTTCGAGCGCGTCGCTACCGGTTTCGTGCAACCACCGCAATCCTTCGTCCCACGTGTCGACCATGGCCTGTACCGCCTCGGCGTTCTCGTCGAAGAACGATTGACTGACCGTTACGTTGGTGAGCGATGGGACGTAGCCGATCTGTTCGTTCGACCACGACGGATACTGCAGAATCGGTTTGATATCCTCGTCTAACACCAGTTGGCCAGCGCCGTGCATCGGGCTCAAGAGACCGACATCCGCCGTTCCGTCGGCGATCAACGTCGGAATCGCAGTGAGCTCTGCGGTGACGACGTTGAAGTCGCCGTTCTCTTCGAACGCATACCCGTATTCGTCCATCGCGATTCGTGCCGGTGGAATCGTCCCACTCCCCCAGCCATCGATGAGGAACTCCGTGTTATCGCTGATGATCTTGTCAACAGCCGCCTGTTTGCTGCCGGCTTCGTCAGGATCGTACGGGGTTCCGGGACGGGTCCAAATACCGAGGAAGTTCGTCGTCAGTTGCCCCGAAACGACCGTTTCCATCTCCTGTTGCGATCCGAGTCGAGCCATCTCGAGGCCGGCGAGGTGGCTGATGTCAGCTTGCCCCGCCGCGAACAAGGGTGCGCCGTCCCACGTGTACTGAAGATCCTCGATCTCGTAGCCGGCTTCCTCGAGATTGTTACTCAGAACGTTTTCCGACTCCAGATGTTTCATCATCACGACCCAGTACCCGGAGGCGGGGACGGTGATAGTGAGGCCGGTGTTACCGTTGCTGGTTCCGTTTCCGCCACCGGTACAGCCGGCGAGCGCGCTCGCGACTCCGATACTCGATGCTTTGAGGACCCGTCGCCGCGACAGGCGTGAGTGGCGTTGTGCCATCGCTACGATAGCTTTGCCGAGGATATATAAAATTTGGTGTATAATAGGCAAATAGGATTGTAGGATATAATAATACACAATAATATTCAACAAGGACCCCGTGATAAAACGGAACCATATCGGGGGGCGTAATAACTGTTTCAATGAGCTGGTGAGACGGGTTCAACCGGCGTGGAAGAGAGTTGGTCTAGTAGCCACTGCAACCATTTGTACACCGATCGCAACGCTATCGTGCGATCAGATGTGCGATGATGTGCAGGGGTCACGATACGCCTCGCGAACCAGTGGACGACGATTCGGCTCCGACCGCCCGATAGGGACTGAAGATACAGACAGAGATGACAAGAAGAGTCGACCGCATCGCTGAGGTCGTTATCGGACACCGAAGTTTCTACAGTATCACCAAGAACCCGGAGGCCACAACCGTAATCGTGCGTGTCTCACTGAGCGAACTCCCTTGCCCAGTACAGCCTGCGAGCGCGCCGCACTTCCGCGGTTTCGATGGAGTCCGTCGTCGCGATGGCCGCGATTGAGTCACTACTATCGGTAGAGCAATTTCTCCAATAAATGTGAATGCAATCGTTTCGGCGAAAGTGTTCGTATCTAGTAGTGTACCTCCTTCAATTGACCCATAATTATTTAAATTTCCTCGAGAGATCCGAGATCGACCGATGATCGAAAACCGACTGGTTACGCCGAACAGCCGTACTGAACAGTATCCCCGGTTCTCCGAGGAGGAGTACGAACGTCGCTACGACAACGTCCGAGCGTGGATGGATTCCCAGGATCTCGACGTCCTGTTGATCTACGGGAACGGCGGGTTGCTCGGCGGAAACAGCACCAATATCCATTACCTCTCCAACTACTCGGGGATGTTCATGACGTACCTGGTGTTCTTTGCCGATCCCGACAAATCGCCGACGCTCTACTGTGGGCTGAGTAACCACCTCCAGTTCCTCGCAGAGATTTCGGTCGTCAACGACATCCGCCTGCTGATACCGGATCCACCGAAACAACTCGCCGACCGAGTGGACGAAGCCGGTCTCTCACAGGGGAACACCGGTATCGTCTCACTCGATCCCCGGTACGAGTACTCGGTTCCCCACGACCATCACGTGGAACTCCAATCGCGTCTCGAGGGGGAACTCAGAGACGTCACTGGCAGCTTCGTCAACGAGGTCCACTCGGTCAAGTCCGACGAGGAGATCGAGTGGATCGAAGACGCAGCGCGCTACTGTGATCTCGGGATGGAAGCACTCGCCGAGGCCGCAGAACCGGGCGTCACGGAATACGAACTCGAAGCGGCACTGAAAAACGCGTACCTCAAAGAGGGAGGCGAAGCGAGTTTTACGTTTATCAACTCCGCACCGATGGCGGGAGCCGAGCCCGGTGCGGCGATCACGTGGAAGGAACCGTCCTCCCGAACGGTCGAACGCGGCGATATCATCTCCACGGAATTTAGCGCGTCCCACCACGGCTACTCGAGCCAGATTCACCGGCCGATCGCCGTTGGACAACCGCCGACCGACGAGTACCAGGAGATGTGGGAGCTCGCCCTCGAGACGTACGAAAACATGCTCGACGCGCTGAAACCGGGGAACACCGCTCGGGACGTCGCCGACGCAACCGCGCCGATCGAGAACTCGGCGTACAAGACCTACGACGTAATGCTTCACGGATTCGGTAACGCCTACATCCATCCGTTCATCGGGACACCGTCCTCGAACTACTGGCCGGGAGGCGACGATCCGCTGACCGAAGCGTGGGAGTTCAAAGAGAACATGACCGTCGTCATCCAGCCGAATCTCACCACCGAGGACGAGACGAAGTGTTTCCAGCTCGGGACGGCCGTCGTCATCCGGGAGGACGGGGCCGAGGTCCTCCAGGAGTATCCGGTCGAATTCGTCCAGTCGTAGGGCCGATTGCCGGACGAGACTCGACTACTGTCAGAGAACGACTGCACCGCGACCGATCACGTCTCCAGCCCGAATCCGATCGAGCAACTGCGGGACCTCCGAGAGCGAGGCGGTCTCCGTCACGATCGGTTCGATATCGCCGTTGGCGACGAGTGTCGCTGAACGACGGAGTTCGTACTTCGAACAGTATCGGCTGCCGACGACCGCCGTCTCGCCGAACACCTGCTCTCGGGGCGAGAGGTCGATCGACCGGCCGGGAAACGTCGTGAGATTGACGAGGCGGCCACGGGCCGCGAGAGACGAGTGGGCGACCTCGAGCAGATCGGTTGCGCCGGTGAAATCGACGACTGCGTCGTACGTCGTTCCGATCGTCTCGAGTGCATCCTCGAGTGAGTCCGTGGCAGTGTTGACGACGCGTTCCGCACCGAGCTCGCGACAGCACTCGAGTTTCGACCGGGTCCGGTCGACCGCCGTCACTGACGCGCCGAACAGTTGTGCCATCTGGACGAGGTGGATTCCGACGCCGCCGCCCGCACCCAGTATCAGGACCTCACCGCCCGGATCGACGTCGGCTCGCTGGTTCATGACGTGATAGGAGGTCGCGATCGCATCCGGAATCACGGTCGCCCCGACCGGATTCAGCGTGTCCGGGATTTCGATCGCGTTCCTCGCCGGCAAAGCCGCGTATTCGGCGAACCCGCCGTCGACATCGACGCTGACGAAGCCATCGAGATTCGCACACAACGAGTCGGCCCCGCGGAGACAGGCGTCGCAGCGGCCACAGCTCAGGTAGAAGTACGCCGCGACCAGGTCGCCCTCCTCGAGTCCGGTCACACCGCTCCCGGCGTCGGCCACCCGACCGACGATCTCGTGACCCGGAATCCGGGGGAGATCCGCCGGATCGTCCCCGAGGTCGCCCTCGATCACGTTCGCGACCGTCAGTCCGACGCTGGTCGCGTCGACGTCGATCAGTACCTCGCCCTCGCCGGGGTCGGGCCGTGCTCGCTCGGCCCGCTCGAGATCGCCGCCCCATTCCGAGATCTGTAAGCAGTCCATCGCCGACATACGATCAACCGGACGTTCAGCGAACATAATAGTATCGTCGCCGCCGGCTCATCGGGAGTGAGCGCCAACGGATCAGGGCGAAGACTACGTCGACATGTGGTCGAGGATGTTCTCGCGGTGGCCCTCCTGTGTGCCGTCGGAGTGCTGGAAAGAGAGTGCATCGCGGTGGTACTTCTGGATCGGCGTCTCGAGCATGATGCCGCTGCCGCCGAACTTCGTCAGCGCGCGTTCCGTGACGTCGACGGCGGTGTCGGCTGCGAAGACCTTCGCCATGTGGCCGTGCTCGTGATCGTAGCTCTCCCCCTGTTCGTCGACGGCACGAGCGGCGGTCCACAGCAGGGATCGGGCCGCCTGAATCTCGGTCGCCATCTGTGCGAAGTCGTGGCCGATCACCTGGTGTTCGACGATCGGTTTGCCACCCTGGGTTCGCTGGTTGGCGTACTCCCAGGCGTCCTCGAACGCTCTCCGAGCGACGCCGAGAACGGACGCACCCGCCTCGATGTGGCTCTCCTTCAGGACTTCGCCGGTGCGTGTCTTCCCACGGTCGACCTCGCCGAGGACGTGTTCCTCGGGAACGCGTACGTCGTTGAACTCGAGGGTCGCATTGTTGACGATCCGTTGGGAAATCTTCTCGTGGATGTGGGTCACCTCGAAGCCCTCGGTGTCGTGGGGGACCAGGAACGCGGTCGTCCCGTCCTTGGCCGGCGCGTTCGGGTCGGTCTGGGCGAACACGACGTAGGTCTTGGCGTCTGCACCGTTCGAGATGTAGTGTTTGTGGCCGTTGATGACCCACTCGTCGCCGTCCGTTTCGGCCGTGGTATCGAATTGCATCCCCTCGTAATCGACGATGTAATTGGTTCCGTTCGCTGGTTCGGTGAAGGTAACTGCAAGTATATGACGGGGATCGTCGATGAAGTCCTCGAAAAACCGCTCCCGGAGGTCGTCGTCCGCCATCTCCGCGATGATGCGCGAGATCTTCCACGTCTGGTCGAACAGCACCGCAAGTCCCAGGTCGCCGACGGCGATTTCCTCGACGGCCATCGTGAGCGTCAATGCCGAGGCGCCCATACCCCCGTACTCCACCGGGGCGGCGAGGTTCTTCAACCCCATCTCGCCGGCCGCATCGACGACATCCCACGGCGTCCGTTCGTGTGGATCGTCCCGCCACTCGTACTCGTTGAGGTCGAGTGGCTTTATTTCGTTGTCGACGAATCGTCGGATCTCGCTACGGAGCTGCTGCTGGGTCTCAGTCAGCTCGAAGGATGGAACTAGGTCCATAACGGTGGTTCCGAATCAACTATTAAATATTTTTGCGATAGTACCGGTCCACCCGTCGACTACAGGGTCGGCGGGGATCAGATCGCCGGATTCGACCCTGCAGTACGGGCGTGGACCGCCACTAGAGACCGGTTCGGTTCCGTTCAGAGTCCGACATCTGCATCCATCCCGAACCTGATGCTCTTTACCCGTGTGAACTCCCCCGTCGTCTCCTCGAAGCCGCGCTTTCGAAACGCGCATCGATCGGGATCCCGCCGATGTACTGTTGCCAGTCGTCGTGCATCCGGGTGATTCTAGGGACGAGCTAGGTATTAGGTACTTCCCTGACGCGCTTGTCGAAGACGGATGCCTCCCACGAACAGTAGCGAGCCGCTAAAGTACGGATTCGGGACGCGTAACGATAAGCCGATCCTATTTATTTCAGAAAAGAATGTACTATACAGTTACACAAATTTTATAACTGAATATGTTAGTGGGTGTGGTGTATGGTAGCACAAGGGTTAGTATACGCCAGTATGGTCGGTGCGTACCTAATAATCATCATGGGGTTAGCCGTCTATATCGCCACGAGGTGGATAGACGACCCCGGCGATTTCATGCTCGCCGGTCGCGAAATCGGCTCGTGGGCGTCGGGGTTCGCCTTGTTGGCGATCCTGATGTCAGGTGGCTTCGTCCCGGCTATCGTCCTGCATGGGTACCTGTACGGTGTCGGTGGCGCGTGGTTCTTCTGGGGATGGACGATCGGTCAGGCACTGGTGTTCCTCACCTACGCGACGTTCTGGCGTCGCTCGGGTGCGTACACGCCGGCTGAGTACTTCGAATTCGGCTACGGCGTGTCGGGCCGACTGGCCGTCCTATTGGCGTCGATCGTCGCGATGCTCATGATCGCGGCGTTCCAGTTCGTCGGGGCAGGGGCGCTCGTCGCCGGTTTGATGGGAGTCGACCTCTTTACCGCCGTCGTCGGCGTGGGCGGGATTACGATCGGCTACACGCTGCTGTCGGGCATGTGGGGGATCACGATATCGGACTTCATTCAGGCGATCTGGGTGATGGTTTCGGTCTTCATCCTGATCCCGGTGTACCTGTTCATGAACCACGGGATGCCGAGCGCGGCGGCACCCGATATCAGCGCCCAGATGATGCAGTGGCCGTTCGGATCGATGGCGGTCGCCAGCTTCGCCGGTGGGACGGTGATCAGCATCGTCTGGCAGAACTGGCTCCTGGCGAATTCGCCGTACTACTGGGTCCGTGCGAGCGCGACGCGGAGCGAGAAAGCGCTCAGACGGGGGTACATGATCGCCATCGTCTTCTCCGCGTTCATCGCGGTCTCGGGCGCGTTCATCGGACTGTGGGCGCAGATGCTCACGAACCCCGACGCGGCCGATCAGGCGTTCGGGACGTTGTTGGCCGACGAGGTTCCGGTCTGGCTCGGCGGGCTCGCTGCGAGCGGCGTCATCGCGGCAACGATGAGTACGGCGGACGCGGTCTATCAGGGAATCGTCAACACGGTCGTCCGCGACTACGTCCAGCGGTTCACGTCCATCAACGACCGTGAGCGGTTGCTACTGGTCGGGCGATTGGTCGTCGTCGTGGCCGGGTTCCTGACCGTCGTCATCGCACTGGCCTATCCCGGACAGCTCGGTGCGATGATCGCGTTCGCGTTCGCGTTCGTGGCACCGATCTTCGTCCTGAACTTCGACGCGTGGCTCATCCGGTACGGGACGAAGGAAGCCGCCGTGATCACGGTTCTCGTGATCATTCCGCTTGTCACGTACTGGGAGTTCTACAGCCCCTACATCGAAGCCGTCAACACCCTCTGGGTCGCCGGCGCCGTCTCGTTCGTGATGTTTTATGGCATCAGCACGCTCGTCCGAGTAACCGGACCGTGGTGGTCCGATTCCGTCGACAACCTCGGCGATCAACTCAGTGCCGATATCTGGAGACAGGGAGGTGACTAACGATGGCACACGGAAACTCCTCGAGTCTGGCAGCACAGGAAGAAATAGAGAACACGGTGCTTGACGCCGTCCAGAAGGGGCTCACGCGAGTCAGCGACCTGGTCAGCTACTGCGGGCCAGAACTGGTCGACGTCAACATCGGCGCGAACAACCGGGAGCTGGACGTTCCACAGGTGAGCAGAGCGATAGAGAACATGGTCCAACGGGGGCTCTTGGAACGCCAGGGGAAACGCGGTCTCGACCAACTCCAGGTCCGGCTCACGGAAGAAGGGAGGGCGACCGCACCGCCGGTAACGGAACGCGAAGCGGCGCTCATGTCGAGCTACGGTGTGAGTCCGACCGCGTTGCAACTGCTCGCGAACATCAGGACCTACGAGAGCCGAAACGGGAAGCTGCCGACGATCACCCAGCTCAGGGACGACTCCCATCTGGACCTCGTCACGTACCAGATTCAACCGCTCTACTCACAGCTGTTGAGCGCCGGCTTGGCCGACGACAAGGGGCTGTTCCGGTTCAGGATCAGGCCAAACGAGGCGGGCGAAACGGCGATCGACGAATTCGAGGATCTCCTCGAGTAAACGGCGGGCCACGTCCACCACTCCCTATCGGGGACCACGGCTGATCGACAGGGAACGGGCCGTCGCCGGCCGAGTTGACAGCGGGTCAACTCCACGGCGTGTGCGAGACAGTAATACAGGTCCGACGGGGAGTCCCTCGAGGGCGGGGAACACCAATACTATTTTACTCAGTGCGATCAACTATCCGCGCAATGCTCGAGGACGTAACGGCGGTCGTAACCGGTGCGAGTCAGGGAATCGGTCGAGAGATCGCGATTACGATGGCGGACCACGGCGCAAACGTCGTTCTCGCTGCCCGAAGCGACGGAATCTACGAGACGGAAGACGAGATCGAATCGCGTGCGACGCTCGCGGTGGAAGTCGACGTCACCGACGAGGACTCGGTCGTCGACGGCATCGAGGCGGCCGTCGACGAGTTCGGCGGGATCGACTGCCTGGTCAACAACGCCGGCATCGCCGGACCGACGGCGCCGATCGAGGAGGTCACGCTCGAGGAGTGGCGGGAGACGATGAGCGTCAACGTCGACGGGATGTTTCTGATGACGAAGTACGCGGCCCCTCACCTGCGAGAGAGCGACAGGGGGAGCGTGATCAACCTCTCCTCGATCAGCGGCAAGCGGCCGCTCCGAAATCGGACGCCGTACACCGCATCGAAGATGGCCGTGATCGGGTTGACCCGAACGCTGGCCGTCGAGTTCGGTGACGACGACGTCACCGTCAACGCGATCTGTCCGGGAGCAACCAAGGGGCCACGGATCGACTCGGTGATCGAGGAACAAGCCGACTCCCTCGACGTCAGCTTCGAGGAAGCGAAAGCACAGTTGTTCACCGACGAGGCCGCGCTCGGGAAACTCGTCGATGCGAGCGATATCGCCGACGCAGCCTCGTTTCTCGCCAGCGAGAACGCGCGCTCGATAACGGCACAGGACCTCAACGTCGATGGCGGAACGGTCTGGTACTGAGTGACGGCGCGACGAATCAGTCCGCGCCCGGGACGGAATCAAAGGGAGGAGGGGGATTCGGTTCTGGGCGGCGGACGGGGAGCACCACGGAAGCTGTTCACGTATACCGTCCGTGAGAATCAGTACGCACTCGGTCGGGGCCGGGTACTCCCGCAAGGATAGCGACGTCTTCGTGATCGCTCTCAGACGTCGGGACCAGGTTGAACGCGAACCGTTCCATCCCTCTGTACTGTGACTCTGTATCCGGCGTATCGAAACCGAATCCGCGTTCCGGGATCACCCGATCCCGAGAGGAACAGCGTATTCAGTGCGTCGGGGTCGATCGTCTCGTAGAGCGGCGGCAACTCGAAGGAATCGATGCCCGTCGCTGTTGCGACCGCAGAAATAACCGCACGAACTGGCGTCTTCCCGGATTCGCGATCCCACGTCGTTTTACTGACCACTACCGAATCGGTCGATCCGTCGGTTGGGCGACACCATCTGCTATCCTCTGGCATGACCAACCGTGCAATGGCCTCGTATAAAAGCGTTGTTAAAGCGCTCCCCCCGCGAACGCTGCCAGTGAAGCGGAGAGTCGTTCACGCGGCCGCTCTGGGCGGCCGAATACCGACTCCTCGACAGCCGTCCTGGCGCTCTCTCGAATACCGCCGGCAGAAATCGGACGCCACACCCGTCGCACGTCCGAAACGGCGGTAGGGGCAGACGGATGAAACGTCACTACCGGAAATCCGAGTTACTTGTAGAGGCCTGCGGTAAACTCGACGCCGCCGTCGACGAGGAGGTCCTCGCCGGTGACGTAGTCCGCGAGATCCGATGCGAAGAAGAGACACGCGTTTGCGACGTCTCGAGGCTTTCCGACGCGGCCAAGCGGGATCCGATCGAAGTCGAACAGTTCGTCGCCGTGTTCCTCCATGACCTGTTCCGTCCGTTCGATTCGGACGAGTCCCGGCGAGATCGAGTTGACCGTGACGCCATCGGGAGCGAGCTCCGCCGCCATCCCTTTGGTTAGTCCCCGCACCGCGGATTTCGTCCCCGCATAGACGGTCATCGCCGGCACGCCGAGATCCGCGACGACGCTCGAGATATTGAGTATTCGACCGGATTCGAGCGAGGACTCCCTGACGGCTCGTCCGAACTCCTGCGAGAGGAGGAAGAGCCCGCGAACGTTGACGTCGAACATCGTGTCGACTTCGTCCGCGGTCATGTCGAGCGGGGGCCCCGCGATGTTCGCGCCCGCGTTGTTCACGAGCACGGACGGCGTCCCGAACTCGTCGACCGTCGCGTCGACGAGGGCCGCGATCTCGTCTCGATCCACGAGATTCGTCGGGACTGCGGCGGCACCGACGTCGAACTCGGTCCTCGCTCGCTCGGCTACCCGCGAAATCTCGTCCTCACTCCGTGCCGCGACGACGACATCAGCGCCCGCCTCCGCGAACGCGTACACGATTTCTTCCCCGATACCACGGCCGCCGCCGGTCACGATCACGGTGTCGTCGGATAAGTCCAGTTGGATAGTCATTTCGACCTACCTGCTCCTAGCGTTCACGTGTGTCTATAAGTAACGGTTCCCACGACGGATTGCCTGCTCTCCAATGCGGAGTGGTAACGAATGGTATAAGTGGATGTGCGGACACGTTCCCGGTATGCAGGTTATCCACACAGCCATCTGGACGACCGATCTCGAGCGAATGAAGGAGTTTTTCATCGACGAGATCGGCCTCGAGCATACGAAAGACTTCGTCGGCGACGACGGCGTGACCAACTACTACGTCGGCGGCGAGGACGGCGCGACGATCCAGCTCAAGCACGATCCCGACGAGGACACGACCGTCGACCCGAGCGGGGTCGCACACATCGCGATCTCCGTCGACGACAGCGAGGGGCTCGCCGATCGGCTCACCGAGCGAGACGATTGTCGGATCGTCGACGGGCCGAAAACCTTCGACGACGGGGTCAGCGAAAAGCGAATCGCGTTCGTGGAAGGCCCCGACGGCTACGTCTTCGAACTCGAGCAGACGCTCGAATAGGACCCCCTCTCGGGTCTCGCATCGTCGACTGACAGCCGAACCGCTATTTTGTCCCGCTGCGTCAGGCACGCTCCGAAGGGTACCGAGGACGGAATCCACCGGAGGCCGTCGGTAGCGGGTCCGCTTCGCGTCATCCGGTCTGCCGTACCGATGTCCTGGAGTGCCCGCGAACCGTCTCGCGGGCACGCCGTCACTGACGGACAGCGGACCGTCTCAGGGGCTGTCGAACGCGTCGGGCAACCGATCGGCCGCCAGCGCGACGATGGTCTTGATCCGCGTCTTCTGGAGGTTGCGCTCGCTGTAGTAGCAATCGAGTTCCCGAAGCGTCGCCTCGCTCCCCCGGAAGCCGTAGGTGTCGCGGGCGAGTCGGCCCTCCGGACACCGGGTCGTCGCGACGATCGGGACGGCTCGATCGCGAAGCGACTCGAGTGCCGGGATGATCGTCGGCGGGATGTGACCGGCACCCGTCGCAGCGAGACAGAGCGCCGCGCTGTCGGCCGCCGAACTGACGGCTGCCTCGGGCATATCGGCCGTGGCCGTGACGGCGAAGACGTCGTTCGTGAGCCGATCGGGATCGGGATCGAACGTCGGTTCCTCGCCCTCGGTCGACCGCCGCCAGGTCACTCGGTCCTCGTCGCGGACCGCGAGGGGGCCGAACTCCGGCGAGCGGAAGGTATCGACGTTCATCGAGTTCGTCTTCGTCACGTCCCTGGCGGCGTGGACGCGGTCATTGAACACGACGACCACGCCCGCGTCCGCGGCCGCCTCGCTCCGGACGGTCTGAACGCTCGCCAGGAGGTTTGCGGGGCCGTCGGGGCTGGCCAGGGACGGGTTGCGCATCGCGCCGGTGAACGCGACCGGCGTCGTCCCATCGTAACAGAGGTCAACGAAATACGCCGACTCCTCAAGGATGTCGGTCCCCTGGGTGACGACCAGTCCATCCACGTCGGGGTCGTCGTCGAGTTCGCGAATCAACTCGACGAGCTCGTACATCTGCTCGATCGTAAAGTGCGGGCTCGGCACGTTCGAGAAATCGTGCGTCTCGATGTCGACGGTCTCCTCGAGGCCGGGGACGGCCCCGACGAGGGTCGCTGCCGTGAGCTCGGGAGCGGCACCGCCACCGTCCGAGCTGTCGGTCGACGCGATCGTTCCGCCGGTCGAAATTACTGTGACGGCCATGCCCCGGCTTTTTGTGGCATTCGCTTAAGTTTTGTCACCGAACCCCGACTCCGGCCGTCCCGAGCCGGCAACGAACGGTCGGCCCGAACTGGCGACTGCGAGCGTGCCTGTACGATGGAGACGCAGTAGCGACAACAGTACACCCCACAGCGAAAACACCCACAGGTGAAAACACTCAATTACCTCGAGCGTGTTGGTGGTTCGTATATGACACACGATGTCACAGTGACGGGTGGAACCATCGTAACCGCCGACGACTCGCTCGAGGCGACGCTCCTCGTCGACGACGGGACGATCACGGGATTCGTCGATCCGGACACCGCCGTCGAGGCCGAACGGGTCGTCGACGCGGCCGGCAAACACGTGTTGCCCGGCGGGGTGGACCCGCACGTCCACATGATGGATCCGGGCGACACCGAGCGGGAGGATTTCCCGACGGGAACCGCCGCAGCGGCGGCGGGCGGTATCACGACCGTCGGCGAGCACCACCGAACCGATCCCACGGTGTTGACGGCCGAGATACTCACCGACAAACGCGAGTACCTCAGCGACCGCGCCCGCGTCGATTTCGGGTTGCTGGCCGGCGGCCATCCCGACAACGTCGACGAGATCGAGGGTCTCGAAGCCGCCGGGACGATGGCCTACAAGAGTTTTACCTGTGAAGTCCACGGCGTCCCCGCGCTGTTGAGCGATTACATGGCCGAGGTGTTCACCGAGGTCGAGCGCGTCGGCGGGATCAGCATGATCCACCCCGAGGACGAACGACTGCTCAACGCAAACGAGGAGCGAATCCGTGAGAGTGGCCGCGCCGACGGGAGCATCGTGCCGGAGTGGCGCTCGAAGGAAGCGGAACAGCTCGCCGTCTCGACGACCCTACAGATCGCGAAACAGACCGGGGTATCGCTGTGGTTCGCCCACCTCACTCATCCCGAGCTCGTCGATCAGGTCAACCACGCCAAGGCCCAGGGCGTCGACGTCTACGCGGAGACCTGTCCGCAGTACTTCTATCTCACCCGGGAGGACGTCGAGCGCGACGCTCCCTACACCATGTTCACGCCGCCCGCACGCGAGGAGAGCGATCGGGAGGAGATGTGGAACCGACTCGCGAACGGCGAGATCGACATGGTCAACGCGGATCACGCCCCGAGTACGAAAGCCCAGAAAGCCCAGGGAGAGGACAACGTCTTCGACGCCCCCTTCGGCATTCCGGGGGTCGAGACCGTCCTCCCGCTGTTGCTCAACGGCGCCAGCGACGGCAAGGTGACGCTCAACCGCGTAGCGGAAGTGTTCGCGACCAATCCCGCGAAGATCACCGACATCTACCCGCGGAAGGGGACCCTCCGCGTCGGGAGCGACGCCGACTTCGTCGTCGTCGACATGGACCGCGAGCAGACGCTCCGAGACGAGGACGTGGTTGCCAAGTGTGGCTGGACGCCCTACGACGGACTCACCGTCACGGGCGTACCGGAGACGACCTACGTCAGAGGCGAGCCGGTCGTCGAGAACGGCGAGATCGTCGGCGAACCGGGATACGGCAGCTTCGTCGCACGCCCATAGGCGGGCAGTCGGTTTACAACGACCACGACCCACCCCGTCGCTGCGACCGGCGGACGATCCCAGCGACCCCGTCCCGGCCGGCTCCCGTTCTCGAGCCCGATTCGTGGCGACGAGCGTCGATTGCCGGAAAACGTCAACACTTATATTTCTCCTAGTCGTGGGTAGTCCCACGTCCAATGAACGCTGCACTCAACCACGTGAGCGTCCTCGCACTCGACATCGACGAATCGGCCGCGTTCTACACCGACGTCCTCGGGATGGAACGCGTGCCGACGCCGAACTTCGAAGTCCCCGTCCAGTGGTTACAGACCGAATCCGGGCAACTCCACCTGTTCGAACGCGATATGGAGCCCGTCGGATCCTACCACTTCGGCGTCACCGTCGACGATTTCGAGGAGGTTTACCGCCGAGCGAAGGCGGAAGGGTTCCTCGCCAACTGGGACGACGGAACGGACGCCAGCCTGTACGGCCTCCCGGACGGAGCCGTCCAGCTGTACCTCACCGATCCGACGGGGAACCTCGTGGAAGTGGACTATCCGAACGTCGACGACCTCGCGGACGATATCGTCGAGGACGTCCTCGACCGAGAGGAGGTCCAGCCCCAGACCGGCGAGGCGAAGAACGCGGCGCTCGATCTCGCCCCGATGGCCGAAGACACGGCGGAGTGAGCGGTCGATACCGGGTCGGAAACACGGCGTTCGGCTCGGGTCGAGGAGGCGAAGAAACCGGATGCGGTCGACTCGGAAGCGAGAACGGATTCTACTCGAGGGAGAGGAGCACGATGGCGAGCATCGCCAGCAGCACGCCCATGGCACGTTGGATCGTCATCGGCTCGCCGAGAACGATGACGCCGATGACCGAACTCGTGACGAGAAAGAGGCCGAAGATAGGGGCAACGATGCTCACGGGGCCAAGCGAGAGTGCCCGAAAGAACGAGAGGATACTGACGGTGAGAAAGCCACCGGCGGCGAGGACGTACCAGCCGTGTGCGCCCGCGAGGGATCCGACGATCGGTTCCCGACCCCACAGGGAGAGGGCGAGTGCAGTCCCCGCGAGCATGCTCGCGGCAGCGAACGTCGCGACGGTGCTCGGGATTTCCCGCGTGGCGAGGTTCATCAGCGGCGGGACGAACGTATAGCCCACGAGTGCGATCAGCGTCCAGACGAGATAGCGCATAGTGGCACCTGTACTGAGATCTATACAAATCTTACGACGCTAGGAACGTGGCAACAGCGCACCGAACGGAACCGGAGACGGCCGAGGACGGGTCCGGGAGCGCCGGTTAGAACTGTCCGGTGTAGCGGTCCCCGCGCCGGCTCGCCTCCTCGACGAGGCGGTACCCCATCTCTACCTGGTCGGTCTCCCACTCGGCGAGGGCAGTCTCCAGGTCGTCCGTGTTGGAGATCGATTCGGCCAGTTCCAGGGCGTCAGCGGCGGCGTGTGCCGTCCCCGCCGCCATGTGTGGTCGGATGAAGAACGCGGCGTCCCCGATAACGCACACGTTGTCGAAGACGAGTTCGGGAATCGCGAGGTCGTAGATACACTGCACGAACGGTTCCGTCGTCGCCGAGACGAGCCACTGCAGCTGTTCGGGGAGGACGTCGCTCGCGATTTCGATCTGTTCGTCGTGGACTTCCTCGCGCATCAGTCCTGGCGGCAACGAATGGGACCGCTGTCGGCCCTGATCGTCGAGCAACAGGTTATCGAGGGCCTCACCTTCCTCGAACGGATAGTACCAGACCCAGTTGATGCGGCGCTCTCCCCGTTCCATCTCCCCGTTCGGACCGGGAACCGGGTACGTGAGGAACTGCGACTGCGGTGCGTGGTAAAGGTTGTAGATGTCGCCGAATCGCGTCTCGTACTCCGCTGGCACCTCGTCTTCGGGGACGACGCCCCGATAGGCGACGTAGCCGGCGTATTCGGGGCTGCGATCGGGCAGGAATTGCTCGCGAGTGTGGGACCGATACCCCTCCGCGACGATCAGCAGATCGCCCGTTTCGGTGGTGCCGTCCTGGAACGTCACCGTAACGCCGTCGTCGTCCTGGTCGACGTCGACGATCTGTTTGCCCATCCGATACCGATCGTCGGGCACCTCGGCACGCAGATTTCGGTAGACGGTATCCCACGACGTGGTATAGGTCGCACGTCCTTCAGTATCGATCGGCTCCCCCTCTCGATTCAGGTGCTGTGTACGGTTGGTTACCGTCGCCAACTCGTCCCAGTCCGCGATGTTTTGACTTTCGAGGTAGGCGAGCATTTCCGGGTGGGCGATGATTCCGGCACCCCGATCTTTCATCTTCCCCGCTTCCGTCCGTTCGTAAACGGTGGCGTCGTGACCGGCCTGGCGCATGGCCGTGGCGGCGAACAGTCCGCCCATCGACCCGCCGGAGATGATCACGTCGAGGGGCTCGTCGATCGACGCTTTGGTTCGGTCGCGGTCCTCGAGGGGAGGCAGCTCGTAGGCTTCCCGCATGACGTGTTCGTTATAATAAACGTGCCCGTCGTGGCAGACTCGCGCCGGGCCAGTGTAGTCGTAGATTTGATCAGCCATTGCCGATACACAACTTCTCGCTGGTATTAAAGGTGTGGATTACTAGCAAACGTACCGATTCGGCCGTCATCGACGGCGATCCCTCACTCGCTGGCCCACGCTGGTCGATCGCGAGTCAGCGGTGAGTGACTCGTATTCGATCATCACGTATCGATACGATCCGACCGAGTGACGAGCCCGTGGTCGGACGAGTCCCGAAATGCGGGACAGAAATGTAATCGACCGTCTCGATACCGTTGTGCCGATCGTTTCGGACCGGTGATAGCTTTGTGGGAAGTCATCCGAGAATGCCACGGAAACGGGCGCTATGGCCGACTGAGCCGTGGGTTACACAGGTCTTACCGATTCCGTCGGTCCGGGAGTCAGCAGCCAACCATGCATTTACATCAGTACGCTCGTAAAACCACTGCGTGCACTAGTCCAACAAATACCATATCGCGGGACGACATAATTCCAACAGGTTCGGGCCGTGGGGGTGGTATCCAGTGGTTGGGGAAAGAGACTGCACTCGAGGGATCGCCGGTTGGGGCGTATCGACACCGCGGTCGCTCTCCGGCAGTACCCCGCAGTCGGCGGTCCCCGGCAGTACCAGGATCCACTCGATCGGTCTCGACGAACGTCACATCCGGCGACGGCGAAGCATTTCTGTGCCCGCGAGAAGTTTCCGAGCGCCGTGGAAACCGTCCGCCGAACGGGATACGGGCGGCGAAAAACGGTGGCCGACAGTTCGAGCGACCGAGGGGCCGTCGCTCAGTCCTCGAGGACGGCGACTGGTCGGATCGGCGAGCCGGTTCCCTCGCGGATCGCGAGCGGGAATCCGATGAAGGTGAACTCCTCGCCGATCACGCGATCGATATTCCGCAAGTTCTCCATGTGCGGGACGTCGTTTTCGCGACACAAGGTGTGACACGGATACGTTGGATCGTCAGGCGTGTCGGGACTTGGCTGGTCGACGCCGAAATTGACGACCCCCTGGTCGATGATCCACTGGGTCGCGTCTTCGCTGAGTCCCGGATAGTTCTCCGCGTACTCCCGTGACGGATGCGTCCGATCGTAGTGGCCCGTCCGAATCAACAGCGTGTCTCCCTCGTCGACGGTCACGCCCGCGTCGTCACACGCCGACTCGAGGTCCTCGACGGTGATGTACTCGCCCGGATCACGGTGGGTGACTTCGATGGCGGTCCCCGGCGTGTGAAACTGCTCGAGGGGCATCTCGTTGATCGGGTCCCCCTCGGGGCTGAAGTGTCGAGGAGCGTCGACGTGGGTCGGTCCGTGGTCACACAACAGGAGCGCCTTGGTCTCGAAGGTAAACGGCGGCTCTCCGCCGACCTGCTTCTCCAGGGCGTGTCGGGCATCCTCGTGGGAGGTATCCGTCCACATGGCGGTCTTCTGGTGCGTATGATACACTGGCTGGTCCTGGTAAATCTCCTGTCCGAGGTCGATGTACGATGCCATACAGGTGAATGTTTCCGATCCATTATTAGTGTTGTTGTCAGTCACACCGGTCCCGAAGGAGGTCGTGGACCGAAACGGGTTCGAATCGAAACCGGTACTGGTGTCGTCAGGACGAATCCGCGGGGACGACGCTCGAGAGAACGGGACCCACTGTCGACCCTAGTTCTCCGGGTTGTACGTGTCGCGGTAGATATCGACGAATTCCTCGGGGGAGAGTTCCCGTTTCTCGCCGATGGACGTCCCCTTGATCGACTGGAGGATGTCCTCCTGTACGTCTTCGGGCGGGGCCTGCAGGCCGAGTCGGTCACACCAGTATTCGATCGTCGCCAGGCCGCTCATCTTGCCGATGGCGATCCGGGGTGCGTTCTGTCCGACGAGGTCCCAGTGATAGGGGTACATCGCCAGGGGCATCTCCTGTTCTCGAAGGCGGTTCCACCAGGCGGCGATGATACCCGCCTCGATGCCGAACTGGTTCTGGCCGACGACGGGTTTGCTCTCGTGGATATCGACGCCGCTCGCATCGGACGTCACCTCGGCGATCTCTTTGACCTGGCTCAGGTCGAGGTTCAGGTCGTAGTCGTACAGCGCCGTCAGCGCGGTTGCCACCTCCTCGAAGTTCGCGTTGCCCGAGCGCTCACCGAGGCCAGTGACGGTCGTGTGTGCGATTTCCGCGCCTGCCTGGATTCCCGCCAGGGTGTTGGCCACGCCGAGTCCGAAGTCGTTGTGAACGTGGATTTCGATCGGGATGTCGAACTCGCCGGAGACGAGGTTCACCAGCGACCGGGTGCCCGCGGGCGACAGCGCCCCGAACGTGTCGACGACGTTGAGCGAGTCCGCGTGCCCTTCCTCCTTGACCCGGCTGAGGATCGTAATGAGGTCGTCGGGGTCGGCACGCGAGGAGTCGATACAGAAGAACGAGACGTCGATTCCCTGTTCGTGAGCGTACTCCGTCGCTTCGATCGCGTACTCCAGAGCCTGCTCGTAGCTCCAGTCGTAAGCGTGTTCGATCAGGTGGCGCGACGAGGGAACCTCCATGACGACGCCGTCGACGTCGCAGTCGACGGCCACTTCGACGTCCTCTTTCACGCACCGAGTGAACGCGTAGACGTCGGCGTCGAGTCCCTCGTTGGCGAGTCGTTCGATCGCACGCTTGTCGTCGTCGCTGACGAGGGGGAGGCCGGGCTCCAAGCGATCGATCCCCATCTCGCTGTAGAGCTTCCCGAGTTCGACTTTCTCGTCCTCCGAGAAAACCACGCCCGGCTGTTGCTCGCCGTCTCGAAAGGTCGTGTCGTGGAACTTGATCTCGTCCGGCAGCTCCACGTCCTCGTTCCAGTTATGATGACTCGTCCAGTACTGGCTCGACTTATACGGTTCGCTGGCGTCTGGCATACATCCGACCCGTGGCGAAGGAGGTGTATAAATATTATGTCATAATTATGAGACATGCGCGGCGATAAGGGACGCCACGAACCGTACGTCGGAACCCCGGCCGAGAGTGTCCGTCCGTCCGGCATCACCGCCGACCGAGGGCACGGATATCACGGAGGGATCACCACCCGGCTGGGGGCGTGCGTTCGCCACCGTCGAGGACCGTCTCCGCCCGATGAACACCCCGACAGGAGGGTCGAGGTACTGACAAGAGCAAAGCTTTTATGTGCTTAGCCGAAACCACCGAGTGGTTACCATGGGTAGCAACGGAGAGGGTAGTGACCTTCGTACACACGACTTCATCGGAGAACCGCACGAATACAACCCGCGACGGCTGTTCAGCAAGACGGGGACGGACTACTGGGGCCAGGTCGATTTCGATCAGCTCCGAGAGGACCGACTCGCCAAGGCACGCAAGCGAATGGACGAGGAGGGACTCGGTTCGCTGCTGCTGTTTGCCGGCGAGAACATCCGGTACGTCACCGGGTCCTACCAGGGCAACTGGAAGTACAACATCTTCATTCGGTACGCGGTCCTGCCGAAAGGCGGCGACCCCGTCCTGTTCGAAACCGTCGGCAGCGACCTGATCCGTTCGGAGATGGACATGCCGTGGCTCGACGACGTCCGTCCCGCGATGACCTGGCGGTGGGCGGAAGGCGCAGAAGGAATGATGGCCGAGAAGATGGCCGAGGGCGTTCGCGAAGTGCTCGAGGAAAACGGCGTCGAGGACGAACCCGTCGGTGTAGACGCCTACGACCAGACCGCATACCACGCGCTGCAGGATGCCGGACTCGAACTCGAGAACGCGTGGTCGGCGATCAGCAAGGCTCGCGTCCGCAAAACGCCCGACGAACTCGAGCTGTTGAAGATGTCGGCCGCCTACGGCGACGGTGCAATGTGGCGGGCGATGAACGAGTGGACGAAGCCGGGGATCCCGAAAAGGAGATCACCGCGAAGGTAAACGAGTATCTCTACCGGAACGGCTTCGACCACGTCTACGACATCATCGTCGCCAGCGGTGGCCGGACGAACCCCTACGGTCGGTGGGCAACTGACAAGATCCTCCGACAGGGCGACCTCGTCATCGCCGACATCAACGCGGTCGGCCCCGGCGGCTACTTCATCGACTACGTGCGAACGTGGAAGGTCGATGCGGACCCGACCGAGGAGGAGATCGCCCTCTACGAGCAGTGTTACGATCAACTCTACAGCGCGATCGAGCAACTCCAGCCCGGCAACACGACGAAAGACGTCGCCGAACAGTTCCGGGAATACGACGACGACGAGTACGGCAGCGTGAGCATTCAGCAGGCGGCCCACTCCATCGGGATCTCGCTGTACGAAGGGATGTGGGTTTCCCGTGCCTACTCGCTCGACTACCCCGCCGAACTCGAGGAGGGAATGTACTTCGCGATCGAGACCTTCGCCGGTCACGAGGATCTCGACCAGACCGTCCGCCTCGAGGAGAACGTCATGATCACGGACGAAGGGCCGGTCATCACGACGCTGTGTGAACACCCCGACTACTTCACCGACCACTTCGACCACCGCGACTACGACTTCCTGCAGCGCCAGCCCGGACACGGCCCCGCATAATCGGCTTCCCGGTCGGTCCCCGGCAGGGAATCGATTCGGTTCGACCGTGGCGGCGTTCCACGACCACCGATCCGTTCTCACGGTTCATCGATTCGAGCGTCGGACAGCGACCGTGAGCGCTGAGCACGTGGCTCTCGAGTGCCCGCCTCATCTATCTCGAAAATCATGTATAGATCGAGTGTCGAAAGCGAAATGACAATGGATATCGGTATCGCGTTCGCGATCGTTGCTGCACTCGGGCTCGCCGTTCAGGCACTCACCGTGCGGGTTGCGACTCTCCAGGGACGATCGTCCGATGTCCTGTTCGTCGTCTTGGTCGTAAACACCGTTCTCCTCGCCCCGATAGCCGCCTTCTCGTCGCTCGATTCGCAACTGCCAGTTTCCGGTATGGCGGCGTTCGCCGTTGCCGGCATACTCGGGACGGCGGTCGGCCGGGCCTTCCTCTTCGAGGGCATCAAAACGGTGGGGGCCAGTCGTGCCGAACCGATAAAGGCATCTACCCCGCTGCACGCGACCGTGCTGTCGGTACTCGTCCTCGGTGAATCGGTCACCGGTCTACAGTTCGTCGGCGTTCTCACCATCATCGGCGGAATCGCCGTCATCACGTGGGACGGGTCGGCAGCGTCGAGAGCGACTCCTGAGGGCGTTCCCTGGACCGGACTCGCGCTGCCGTTTGCGGCCGCGTTTTGTTTCGGTCTGGAGCCGATCTTCGCATCGATCGGGTTCAGGGAAGGGGTGCCCCTGTTCGTCGGCCTCGCGGTTCAGGCTATCGCGGGACTCCTGGCGTACGCCGTTTATCTGACGTGGATCGGGTCGCTGCCGACGGTTGGACGGCTTCGAGCTGCCGATCTGCGGTGGTACGTGTTTGCGGGCCTCTCGAGTACGACGTTCATCTTCGCCTATTACGTCGGTCTCAGTGTCTCTACCGTCGGCGTCGTCGTGCCGATTATGCAGACGAGTCCACTCGTCGTCGTTTTGCTCTCGGTGATCTTCCTGCGAAAACTCGAGCGCGTCACGCCGACGGTCATCGCTGCCGCCGGAATCATCGTCACCGGTGGCGTGCTGGTCGCACTCGCCGGCTGAGCGAGGGAGTGCGTCGGACGCTTCACGCGGCAATTTACCCACGAGAAGGATTCACAGCTCGGCGAAACGCCGGCGTTAGCCGAGGGTGCTCGAGTCGACCGATTCCGGGCTCAGAAGTATCGCCACGATACCCACAAGGCCAAGCAGGATATTGAACGCGAACGCGGCGGACCACGAGATGGCGTTGATGAGCCAGCCGCCGACGATCGGTGCGACCAGCGCTCCGCCGATCGCGAAACTCGTGGCGACCGCGAGACTCGTCCCGGTGACGTTCGGCGGGACGATTTCCTGGATGTAGATGAAGTACAGTCCCCCGGCCAACTGCAGACTGAACCCGACTGACAGCAGGAAGAGCGCGAACACGGACTGAGTGACCGTTTGGGTCAGCACCGCAATGACCGGGACCGAGAGGAGAAACGACGCGATGATCACCGGCCGTCGACGGGTTCCGAGACGGTCCGAGAGCCAGCCACCGCCCGGACGCGCAACGATACCCATGAACGGGATCAGGGCCGCAATTCCCCCTGCTCCCGCCAGCGACAGTGCATGGACCTCGGCTGCGAACGTCGGAATCCAGGTGTTGAGAAAGAGATACATCGAATTAGTGCACAATGCGGCTAGGGAAATCAGGAGCACGGCCGGGTTGGAAAGGGTCTCCGCGAATCCACGGAGGGAGATGCTCTCCGCATCGTATGACTGGTCCTGTTGGATTCGTCGGAAGAGCAGATAACCCAGGAGCGTAATCGTCGCGTAGACCGGAAAGACGGCTTGCCATCCGACCCGTTCTGCGATGAGCGGCGACCCGAGTTGACCCAGTACGAACCCAACCGGACCGCTCGCGGTAAACGCCGTTACTGCCGTCCCTTGATATCGTGGCTGGACGACCTGTCCGACGATCCGGGCACTGGCGGTAAAGAGAACACCACCAGTTATTCCCGCGACGAATCTGACGGCGAGAAAGGACTGATAGCCGGTGAGAGCCGTCCCGACGAAAACGGCGGCGACGAACACCGCAACGCTCGCGAACATCAGGGACCGAACGTCGACCCGATCGATGAGGTATCCGGTCGGAAGCTGAAAGACCAGCCAGCCCAGGTAGACAACGCTAATCGAGAGTCCGGCGTCGGTTCTACTGATATCGAACTCGGACAACAGGAGGGGCAAAACGCTCGCCGGCGAAATGAGATACGAAAAGAACCCGGCGGAGATGAGCGAACACGCGAGGACGGAGAGGACGGCCGTCCTCTTCATACTGGGGCCTCCATGTGTTGGAGGCAGTCTCTCCTCCCCCGGCTTAAAACCATACGAAAGGGTCGTCGAAAAGGGCTCGTTTGCCCCTCTCGTCCGTGATACGAACGCGGTATGGCCGCCGCGACATCCGGCGTTGCGCTCGTAGTGTCCCCCATCATACATAAACAATTGTTTTATATTTGCGGGCGAAATAGCGGAGTGTGCCAACAGAAGTAGTCGACGGTGTGTTCGACATCACGAGCCTGGTAGAAGAGAGCGGCAAGCGATATCGCGTGTTCCTGTTCGCCGAAGGGACGCCGACGATACTCGATGCCGGATTAGCCCAATCGGCGGAGACCGTGATCGACGCCATCGACGACCTCGGCGTCGTCCCCGAGCGACTCATCATCACGCACGGAGACGGGGACCACATCGGCGGCTTCGACGCACTCGTCGACGAATACGACCTCGAGACGTGGGTGCCCGAACGGACGACGGCCGCGACCGAGACCGAGCCGACGCACAGGTACGGCGACGGCGACACCATCGGCCGCTTCACCGCGGTTCACGCGCCCGGACACGAACCGGACAATCACGCCCTCATCGACGAAGACGCCGGCATCGCGGTAATGGGCGATGCGGCCTCCGGCGCGGACCAGCGGGGGCTTCCAGCGGGCTACTTCCACCTACCGCCCGCCTACTACTCGAAGGACCTCAATCGCGCCGAGGAGAGCCTCGAGCGATTGCTCGAGTACGAGTTCGATGTCGGGCTCGTGTTCCACGGCTCGTCGGTCACCGAGAACGCTCGAGAAAAACTCGATCGGTACGTCAACTTCCCCGGAAAATAGCGCCCGCTTCGTCGTTCCGAACTGGGAAAAACGATCGTTTGAAGGGGCGGCCGGACGAACGACGGGGTATGGTAGAGGTAACCGTTCTCTCGGACAACACCGTCGCCGAATCCCGGCCGGTGGGATTGGTCGGCGAGTGGGGATTCGCGGCGGCTGTCGGCGACGTACTGTTCGACACTGGACAGTCGGACGCGGCGTACCACAACGCCGGACTGCTCGACTGCGAAACCCGATTCGACACGATCGTACTGAGTCACGGACACCAGGACCACACCGGCGGCCTGCCCGAGTTCCTCGTTGACGAGCCCACGGTCGTCCTCCATCCAGAGGCCTGGACGCCCCGATACAATCACGGCGACCACATCGGCCTTCCGTACGCTCGAACGAAGATCGAGCACGAGGCCGACGTCGTCGAACACCGAGACCCCCGAGAGGTGTCGTCGGGAATCTGGGCGCTCGGGGAGATTCCACGCGAGTACCCCGACAATCCAGCGGGAGAGAAACCCGTCGACGGCACACGGGTCGGAGATCACGTCGTCGACGACCAGTCACTCGCGATCGAAACCGACGACGGAGTGGGACTCGTCCTCGGCTGCTGTCACGCCGGACTCCGCAATACCGTCGAATACGCAGAAGCAGTGCTCGAGGACGACGTTCGAGCGATCATCGGCGGAACGCATCTCTCCGGAATGGATCGAGCAGACGTCGTCGAGACCACGGACTGGCTCGTCGAGAAACAGTCGGTGGACCTCGTGGCTCCGGGTCACTGTACCGGCTTCGAGGCGGAGTCGATCCTGCGATCGAAACTGAACGATCGGTTTCGCTCCATCGGCGTCGGGACGACGATCGACCTGTAACACCAGCGTTCCCACGAGTCGCCGTGTTCCTGACCCCTCCTCGCGAATTCACGGCGGAACGTCGCGACGGGACCCGTTTCGTATCCGATCCGAGGGTGTGACGGCTCGATGGTCGGTACGGACTGTTCGAATCGACAACCGAATGGGCTGGGACATCGGGCGGAGAGACGGTCCGTCGCAACGATATCTGTAGGATTTTATAGTTTGCCGACAGAGGATACCGTATGCGTGCTATTCGATACCACGAACACGGCTCACCGGACGTGCTACGGAGCGAGGAGATCGAACGACCGAGCCCGAAACGAGGCGAGGTGCTCGTCGCTGTCCGCGCAGCAGGCATAAACCCCGTCGACGCCAAATTTCGGGACGGAACGTATCCGCAGGGACCGCATCCGAAGATTCCCGGCTCCGACTTTGCCGGCGTCGTCGAAGCCGTCGGCGACGACATCGACGAGTTCGCGGTCGGCGATCGCGTCTTCGGGACGGGACTGGGTATCGACCGGCAGGGAACGTGTGCGGAGTACGCGGTCGCGACGACGACCCACCTCGCAAAGCTCCCCGACGGGATCGCGTTTACCGTCGGTGCCGGAATCGGCTTGGTCGGCGTGACTGCCTGGGAGGGACTGATCGAAACCGCCGGGCTCGCCGTGGGGGATCGCTGTCTCGTCCACGGCGGGAGCGGCGGCGTCGGACACGTCGCCGTGCAACTCGCGTCCGCAGCCGGTGCCTCCGTCGTCGCGACTGCCGCCGAGCAGTACCACGATCGCGTTCGAACGCTCGGCGCTGACACCGTTCTGTCGTACGATCGACCGGACCTCGCGAGTGCAATCGGCGATGCGGGTGCCCCAGACGTCGTTCTCGATCATCGAATCGATCAACACATCGAGTTGAACACCGAGATCGCCTCGCAGGGAGCGCGGATCGTCGCGATCGACAGTACGGCACCGGAACTGCGGTATCCGGATAGCGGCCTGGCTCGAGCGAAGATGCACACGTTACATCACTTCGCGATGATCTCGCTGTCGGACTACTCGTCGGCGCTGAAACTGATCGCACGCCTCCTGGAGTCGGGGAACGTCACCGCCGAGGTGGCACGGACCTACGACCTCGCCGACACTGGCCAGGCCCACCGCGACGTCGCCGAGACGAGTTTCCTCGGGAAGGCCGTCGTCGTCCCCTAGTCCCTCGAGTCGACGGAGGCCAGCAGGGGACGCCACGGGGGCAACGGGTGGAAGGCGGGCTTCGAGAATCACTCGAGCGGCGACAACCGTCGTGTTACTCCGTCGAACGTTCGCCGCGGTCCGGAAGGCTCCGGTAGGCGAAGTAAAAACAGGAGAGGGCGAGGAACGCGTTCCAGAGGATCACAGTCGTCGGCGATGCCGCCATCCCGAAAATCGTCCCCGAACCGGTTCCCAGGATAGCAGTAACGAGATTGCTCAATCCGAACAGTCCGACGAGGATCCAGAAAACGGTGTTCCATAGCGGTGAAACCATTACGCTCGATACTTGTACCTCCGGCGTCTTGAAGACTTGCATCCCTCCTCCGGCGTCTCGAAGACTTGCATCTCCGCTCCGGTGTAGACGACTCGTCACCCTCCGGTCGGAGGGGCGCGTCGTCCCCGAGCCAGCAGTAGTCGCGTCGGTCGCGCCGGTGGGTCAGCGATCGTTCGGGGAGTGTCCCGAAACCGCCATCCGCTCCGGACCGATCCCGACGAGCGACGCCGCTGTTCGGCCTCGAGTTCCTGCTGTGTCCCTATCCCGAAACGCCGGGAATCCGCATCAGCGACCACGGGCTCTACGATGTGGGCGAGCGAGAGCAACTGGACCTGTCCATCTGATCTCGCTCGCCGCCGTTCCGAAGACGGACCCACGAAACGACCTGTTTCGATCGATCGGAAACTGACCGAGACCGTGTCGTAACCGGAACCCGCACCTCCGCGGGAACGGGAAGGACTATTGGTTCGGATGCGGATGAGAGGAGTATGTCTCGAGTTCCGTACGTGACGGCAACGGACATCGATCCCGAGTATCGCGAACTCATCGTCTCGTCGCTCCAACCCGGAAAGACGTTGAACGTCTACAGCGCGGTCGGCAACAACGAACGGGTCCTGGAAGGACTCCGAGGGTTCCTCGGCGCACTGTGGAATCACTCCGGGCTCAGCGACCGGCAGCGAGAGATCGTCATCCTGACGACTGCCTCGGAAATAGCGGAGCCCTACGAGTGGCACCAGCACGTCGCTATCGCGACGAACGCGGGTCTCGTGGCCGAAGAGATCGACGCTATCGCTCGCGACGATCGCGCAGTCTTCCCGACGACGGAGCAAGCACTGATCGCGTACACGCGGGCCGTCGTTCGGGGACGCGTCACGGAGTCGCTCCACGAGGCAGTCGCCGAGCGGTTCGACGAGAACGCGATGGTCGGGATCGCAGCCACCGCAGCGGGATACCTCGCGCTCGGCCGTGTCATAGACGCGTTCGAGATCGAAATCGAGGCCGACGACGAGTTCGTCGGCTGGGAAGTCGACGACTGACTGGCGGGCGCTCGGCTCGCCGACCCGGAGCAGTAGTCCATCGCGTCGCCTGTGGCTCGATCGATTCGGCCCTGGATTCGAACCGTCGTCGAGCGGACTCGCACAACACTCCGTCCGTTGACAACACGTCGTCCGTTGAACCCTCGAGCCGAGAGGTCTCGGAACGGCCGATGGCGAGTCGAGCGGGTGACCGCGCTCACATCGTATAGGGAGATCGCGTGAGTTCCAACCCGCCGTCGACGAGGATACTGGTGCCGGTGATGTAATCCGCTAGATCGTACGCGAGGAAGAGACACGCGTACGCGATCTCCTCGGGCTCGGCCGGGCGATTCAACGGATGGTTCTCCAGCTGGTGGATCCGATCGATTTCGCCGCGTTCCTGTTTCTCCAACAGCTCCTCGATGCGGTCGACGCGGGTCAGTCCCGGAACGATCGAGTTGACCGTGACCCCCTCCTCGGCCATGGTCGCGGCGAAGCCGCGGGTCAGCGCGAGGACGCCGGCGTTCGTGCCGCCGTAGAACGTCATCGCAGGGATGCCGAAATACGCCGAGTTGCTCGAGACGTTGATCACCCGCCCCCGATCGGCGCTCGACGCGACGAACTGCTCCCGCCATCGCTGGGTGAGCAGAAAGACGGCTCGGAGGTTGACGTCCATCATCGCGTCGACCTCCTCGAGGGACTGCGCTTCGGGCGGGTTCGTGAGGTTCAACGCCGCGTTGTTGACCAGGATCTCGGAGCCACCGAACTCGCGGACCGTCGTCTCGACGAGGGTTTCGATCGCCTCGACCGATCTGAGATCCGTCGGAACGGCGAGTCCCTCGACGCCGTGGGCTTCCACGTCGGCTACCGTCTCCTCGATCTCCGACTCCGTGCGAGCCGCCGCGACGACGTTCGCACCTGCCTCCGCGAACGTCAGCGCGATCTCTTCGCCGATGCCGCGGCCGGCACCCGTGATGAGTGCCGTCTGGCCGGAAAGGTCTAACTCCATAGGACACCGTTTCCGACACTGTCGTATAGAGGTTACTGTCACGATAGTGAGTTTTCCGAAGGCGGAACCGAAATGACGTTCGACGGCCGGCACGGACGGAATCGACCCTCGAGCACGAACCGGTAAACGACGGGAGTCGCGGTTGTCGTCGAATCGAACGGGTGGCGACCCTTACTTGTAGAGGCCCGCAGTGAAGCCGACGCCGCCGTCGACTTTCAGCTGTTCGCCGGTGATGTACTCGGAGAGGTCGGAGGCGAAAAAGAGGCAAGCATCGGCGATGTGACGTGCCTCTCCGAGCTTCCCGAGTGGAACGCGATCGAGCGCGTAAATCTCGTCTCCCTTCCGCTCGATGAGATCGGCGATCCTGTCGATTTCGATCAGCCCGGGGATCACCGCGTTCACGGTAACGCCGTCGTCGGCGAGTTCGGCTGCCAACCCCCGGGTGATACTGTTCACGCCGCCGTTCGTCCCGGAGTAGAGCGTCATCTGTGAGACGCCGAGTTTCGACGTCAGACTCGAGATGTTGATGATGCGCCCCTGTTCGCGATCGCTCTCCCGGAACGCCTGGCCGAAGCGCTGGGAGAGCAAGAACAGGCCGCGAACGTTCACGTCGAGCATCGCGTCGACTTCCTCGAGCGACTGGTCGAGGGGCGGACTGGTGAGGTTCAACGCGGCGTTGTTGATGAGGATCTCCGGCGTTCCCCACTCCTCGAGTACCGTATCCATCAGCGAATCGATCTCGTCGACGTTCCGGAGGTCGGTCTGGACGGCCATCCCGTCGACGCCGTACTCCTCGACTCGTTCGACCGTCTCTTCGATTTCCGACTGCGTTCTCGCTACTGCGACGACGTCCGCGCCTGCTCGTGCGAACGTCGTCGCGATCGTTTCACCGATGCCGCGGCCGGCTCCGGTCACTATCGCTGTCTGTCCCGAGAGGTCTATCTCGACTGTCATACGACAACACGTACTTAGGGGGCCATCAAATAGTTTGCCTTTCGGTATCCCGTCACACGCTTTCGACCGAGAGTCACGGCCGGAAACCAGTGACGGAGACTCACTCAGCCCGGGACCGAACGGGGAACACAACGGTTATACGACGACATTCGGTATCTGAAACCGCGTTATGATACCACCGAACACACCCGACCACCACGTGATCGATTTCGGCGCCCACATCTATCCGGAGGAGTACCTTCCCGGATCGGATGACAACCCGGACGCGGATCTCAACGAGTTGCTCGGCCCGATCCATCACGATCCCGCCGTCTTGCTCGAGCGGATGGACGCCGCCGGGGTCGACGAGGCCGTCCTCTCACAACCCTACTACATGGGCGACGGCGACGCCGAACTGGTCGCCGAAACGAACGACGCACTGCTGTCGATGATCGACGCCGAAGATCGATTCTACGGGCTGGCCGCACTCCCCGTCGCGGCCGGCGGTGAGACGGCCGCCGCCGAACTCGAACGCTGTCTCGAGGCGGGCTACCACGGCGGCGCGCTCGAGACGAGTACGCAAGGGATCGAACTGACCGACGAGGAAGTCGAGCCCGTCCTCGAGGTGGCCGACGCGTACGACGCACCGCTGTTGGTTCACCCGAAAATCGACGACTCGATCCACCCCGATACCCTCGACGATACGTATCGACTGAACGCGGTCTTCGGGCGCGAAGTGGCGCTCTCTCGAGGGATCTGTAAGGCGATTCACACCGGGCTGCTCGATCGGTACGAAAACCTCGACCTGGTCTTTCACCACCTCGGCGGGAACATCGCAGCGATGCTCGGTCGCGTCCACCTCCACCACGACATCGGCCGCTGGCCGGGCCAGGAGTCGATCAAATCCTCCGCGGCGTTCAAACGGCAACTCGAAGAGCGCGTCTACGTCGATACCTCGGGCTTCTTCGGCTATCACGCCCCGGTCCGAACGGCCCTCGAGGAGTTCCCGAGCACGCAGCTGCTGTTCGGGACGGATATTCCCTACGAGCCGCGGACGGACGACGAACTCGAAGCGTTCGTCGCGACCGTCGAAGACGTCACGTCGTCGACGGACGCAACGCGAGTTCTCGGGCAAAACACGCTGGACCTGTTGGCGAACGTCGACTGAGCTACTCCTCGGAAAGCGCCTCCATGAGTATCGAGTAATCGTCCTCGCTGTGTCCCCGATCGATGGCGTACCGATATCGCCCGGCGACCATCTCCGAGACCGGGAGTTCGAACCGTTCTTCGTGGCCGAGTTCGAGTGCGTACTCGAGGTCTTTCAGCGCACCCTCGACGGTAAACCCCGGTTCGAACGACCCCTCGAGAACGTTCGGGAGCTTCGAAGCGAGGATCGACGACTGTGCGGCACCGCTGTCGATGATCTCGAAGAGTTCCTCGCGGCCGATCTCGAGTTGCTCGGCCAGCGCGAACACCTCGGCGGCGAGCGCGTAGTTGCCGTACGTGACGACGTTGTTGACGAGTTTGATCGCCTTCGCCCGGCCGGGCTCGCCGACGTGTTCGATCGAGGTCCCGATATGGTCGAGGGACGGTCGCAACCGCTCGAATCCGTCCTCGGTGGCACCGACGAGGACCGTCAGCTCCGCATCGCGTGCGGTCGACGGAATCCCGATGACCGGACAGTCGACGACCTCGACGTCCAGACCGCGATCCTCGAGGTCCGTCTGAATCCGTCGAACCGTCTCGGGTTTGACCGTGCTCATCTCGACGACCGCCATCCCGTCGGTCAGCGACTCGAGGATACCGTCGTCGCCGAAATACACCGCTTCGACGGTTTCGTTCTTCGGGAGGGACGTGAACACGATGTCGGCTGCGTCGACGAGTTCCGTGACCGACTCGGCGCTGTCCGCCCCGGCGTCGACCAGTTCCGCGACACGATCCTCGTCGATGTCGAAGACGATGACGTCTTCACCACCGGCCATCATGTTCTTCGCCATTTCCGAACCCATTCGTCCGATACCGACAAAACCCAGTCGTTCGGCCATACGTGAACACCTCTCTGGACGTATATAGTAGTTGTGAGTGAGCTTCCCACACACGGTCTCCGGCGGCGGAGAGTGGGTCGGATGGCCGCTCTCGGCTGGGTGTAACAGTGAGTCACGAGAACATGTAACATTCTTTTCGATTAAGTATATGCACGTGTGCTGTCAAACACCACACGCAATGGCACAGGACTTTCCGGACGTCGAACCGCAGGACTGGGTGATCACCGAAACGGAGATCCAATGGAGCATCGACGTCGAGAACATCCCCTGGGAGGACGATCCCCACATGGAGCTGCCGGAGGGTGTTAAAACGTATACGGTGAATTCGAACGAAGCGGAAGGGCGCGCGGACTTCTTCATCCGCTTTCCGGAGGGGTACATCGAACCCGAACACACCCATCCGTCGGCCCACGCGGTCATGATCATCGACGGAACGATGACCGTCCACGGCCACACGCTCACGTCGGGGGACTACATTTACGGACAGAAACTGCCACATGGTCCGATGGAATATCACTCGGAAGACGCCGATTATGGCTGTCTGGTGTTCGCATCGTTCGTCGGCGGCTCTCCCGCCCACGAGTGGGACGAAGATCCGAACGAGTGAGGTCGTCCCCGATTCCGGAACTGGCCGCGACGCTGGCGGCACCTTCGCGCTGAGTAACGGCAGCGGCTCCGTTTTCTGCTCGCGCCATCGTGAACGCGCAGCGGGAGTCACGACTCCCTCATCACGGAGTGTTATTACCGTCACTACGACCGATACGATAGCGTGTCAAACATCACAACAGTGGACCGACCGTCTCGAGAGGTGTCCCAGCATACGGAATTTTCTGTGTTCCATGCCACCACCACACAGAATAGAGACCGGGGCCTACGAGGAAAGCCATCGTCGGTGAACCGATTGGATTACGACCATACCATTGTAAACCAGCGGACCACCGCCGGTTCCGAGCGCTCGTAGCGACGGTCGCACCTCACAGAGGTGTTGCACATTTCGGGACAACAGGTCCGTCCCTGTCCACATCGTCAGTACGCTGGTGGGGTAGCCACTGAAAGTCGATGCACACCTGATCGCATGATGGCGTCGCGATCAGTGTCTCAATCGTTTCAGTGGCGACTGCAGTCATCGGCTCGACGGTCGTCCGACGGTGTAGCGATTTCAGAACGGAAGTTATTTCCACCGGGTGGGCGTCTCGAGAGCCGTGTCCGCCCGCCACGAATTCGCGGCTGGTGCACGGGATCTGCTCCCGGCACTCGTGAGTCTCTTTCCGATCGCCGTGATTATCGGGATTACCGCCGTCGAAACCGGTTTGACGACCCCACAGGCGATCTGGATGTCCGTCGGGATCTACACCGGCCTCGCACAGGCGGCGATGCTCGAGTTGATGAATGCCAGTGCTTCCATGGTGGTGATCGTCGCTGCCGGAGTGATCATCAATCTGCGGCTGTTGTTGTACAGTGCGTCGCTCGCCCCGTATTTCGACAGTCAATCGTTGAACGAGCGTATCTCGCTTGCATACCTCAACATCGATACGGTGTATGCGCTCTCCATTGCGACGTTCGAAAACGGCGGCACCGACGAAAAGGCGGCCTACTACGTCGGTGCCGGCGTCGCCTCGTGGGTCGTCTGGCAGTCTGGCACGCTCGTAGGGCTTTTCTTCGGGGGCATCGTTCCGGACGGCCTGAACCTCGAGTTCGCGATTCCGCTGCTGTTCATCGCCTTGCTCGTCCCAGTTCTCAACGACCGACCCGCGATCGGCGCGGGCGTAGCCGGCGGCAGTGTGGCGGTGTTCGCAGCCGGCCTTCCGTTCAATCTCGGCCTGATCGTCGGGACCCTCGCCGGGATACTGGTCGGCGTCTTCGGGGAGCGACGGTGGTCGACGTGAGCACGCCGATCTCTGCGGGAACGGTATGGGCGATCATCGTGACCGTTGCGGTCGTCACGTTCGGGTTTCGACTCTCCTTTTTCCTCCTCTTCAAACGGATCGACGAGGTGCCGCCGTGGGCCGAGCGCGTGCTCAGCTACGTTGCACCAGCGGTACTCGCGGCGCTCGTGGTGCCGGATCTCGTGTCTATCGACGGCGGCGTCTCCGTCGTGAATCCACGTTTGATCGCCGGAATCGTCGCCGGCTTCGTCGCGTGGCGGACCGAGAACCTCGCAGCGACCGTCGCGGGTGGAATGGTCGTCTTCTGGATCGCCCGCGGGTTCGCGTGAGTCACTCGAGCCGACGCCGAGGAGGAGGGCCCCGGGCTCGTCGAGCCTCGGGTAGAATCGAGCGAAATGACGGCTGGAGCGCCGGTTTTCGAGCGGGTCGCTCGACCCGGACGACTCTCGAACGATGGCTTCCCCGAGAGTCACAGCAATTTATACCGGATTGCGTTGCTTCTTGCCATCGGCTGATAAGGTGAGCGCAGTGAGCTATTTGAAGAGGATAGTCGGCCGACCGTACGGGGGCACGCAAAACGGGATCTTGGGGTTGATCGCGTTCGGCTGGTTTCTCACGCTGGGAACCCGATTTCTGTTACCCGCGATTCTGCCCCAGATCAGGGGAACCTTCGAGATCAGCAACACGACCGCCGGGTTCGCGATCACCGTCGTTTGGGTCGGGTACGGGATCATGCAACTTCCGGCCGGAGTGCTCGTCGATCGGCTCGGCGAGCGCCTCCTCCTGAGCCTGAGTCTCGCCCTGGCCGGGGTCAGCCTCGGTCTCATCGGCGTTGCGCCGGTTTTCGGCATCTTCCTCGTGGCGTGTGGGTCGTTCGGACTCGCAACCGGCCTCTTTGGCACATCGCGTGGCATCGCCCTCTCGCGGTTCTTCGAGCCCAATCCCGGTCGGGCGTTCGGCATCGCTCTCGCTGCGGGGAGCGTCGGATCGGCTGCGCTGCCGTTCGTCGGGAGTGCGCTCACCGATATCGCCGGCTGGCGGTTCGTGGTCGGGCTCTCGGTTCCGCTGTTCGTCGGGACTGCAGTGGGGACGTGGGTGACGATTACGCCACGCTCCCCGCAGGAAACCGAGGACGGCGAGTTTTCGCGTGGGGAACTGTCCGAATCGCTCCGACGGACGTTCACCGATCGAGCGGTCGTCGCGGGGTTTCTCGGCATGGTCGTGCTGCTGTTTACGTTTCAGGCATTGACGTCGTTCCTGCCGACGTATCTCATCGAGCAAAAGACACTGGACCAGGGGACGGCCAACGGACTGTTCGCACTGTTCTTTCTCGTCGGTGCAGGATTCCAGTTGCTCGGCGGTAGCGCAACGGACCGGTACGGAACCCGGCCGGTCGTGCTCCTCGTCGCTGCCGCCGCAGCGCTCACCATCGGTCTGCTTCCGTCGTTCGGGGGATTGCTCCCACTGACACTATTGATCGTCGTGACGTCCACCCAAGTCGCGGGCCCGTCGGTGATGAACCCGTATATCATCGACAACCTCCCCGACGAAGCGATGGGAACCACCTGGGGGCTGCTTCGAACCGTGTTTTTCGTCGTCGGGGCCACCGGCTCGACGGTCGTCGGCTGGCTGTCGGATCTCGGCCGCTTCGACGAAGCGTTCTACCTGCTGGCGGGCCTGACTGCCGTCGCCACGGCCATCTTCGCGCTCCTTCCGAAACGGTGAGCGTGACCCCCAGATCGGGGAGAACTCGAGCGCGTCTCCGCCTACCGAACCGGTTTCAGTCGACGTTGGCCAGCAGATCGAGCGCGTTGCCGCCGAGGATCCGTTCGGAATCCGGCGTTCCCGTTTCCCGTTCGATCAGCGTGACGTAGTCCTCGAAGTCCTTCGGCGTTCGCGCCTCGAAGGGGAAGTCGGTCCCGAAGAGCAGTTGCGACGTGGGGAACTGCATGAGTGCGCTCCTGAGAACGTTGTGATAGGCGTAGAACCCCGCCGTGTCGATGTAGATCCGGTCCTCGAGTTGGGCCTGGAAGGAATCGAAGTCCTTGACCTGGCCGCCGAGGGGCTCGCCTTTCCGGTCTGCCCACTTCTGTGGCGGAAACTTCTCGAGCATGAGCTGAGCGCGACCGAGCATCCCTGCGATGTTGCCGCCGTTGTGGTGGTAGACCAGGTTCAGATCCGGATGGCGGTCGAGGACGCCCGTGTGGACCACTTTCGCGATACTCGCGGCGAGTGCGACTTCGCGACCGAACGTCGCGTTCAACAGCCACGTATCGTCGAGCGCATCGGGAGAGAGCGAGTCGTTGAGTTTCGGATGGACGAGAATCGGTGCGTCGTATTCCTCGGCGACCTCGAAGATGGGCTCGACCGCCTCGTGGTGTGGTTCGATCCCATCCGAGCGCGTCTCGAGTGCACCGCCGTGGTAGCCCGCCTCGAGGCAGCGTTCGAACTCCGCGGCGGCGGCCTCGCCGCCCGCAGCCGTCGGAATCGAAGCCAGTCCGTAGTAGTTCTCGCGCCCGTCGATCCCCTCGAGGAGGACGTCGTTCGCGTGCCGCGTTCGGTCGACATCCTCGTGACCCATGTAGTACGGTTGGGAGAGAACGGCACCGTCGAGTCCGGCCTCCTCGTAGTGGCGAACGTACGTATCGAGGTCGCGATAGACCGGTTCGCCGATGTCGTCGTCCATGAACTGGTTGAAGAATTCGGTCTCCGGCGGGTCGTCCGGGTGGATGTGCGCACAGAAGTCGATGATCGTTGCGTCGGTCGTATGTACTCCTCGAGACATAGTAACAGGCGACGCAGCCGACTATCAAATAGTTTACCGTGTCGAACCGGCGGCACATGTCGGCGACGCGAGCGGCGCGGAAGGCGACGGAGATGGACGCGACTACTGCGGCGGCCGTGAGTACAGCCCATCGTAGGCGCGACCCGACTCAGTCCGTCGGAAGCCACCTTACAGCGGGCCATCGAACGGTTCGATCGACGTCCCGTCGATGTCACTCCGTCACCCCGCCAATATGACCCGAGTCGGTCAGAGAGACACCGATATCGATGTGAACGCCCATCGTGAAGCTCTTGTCGGAGCTTCGCACGGGAGCGTCGCGCAACTTCGGGTCTCGACCGGAACGATCGAGCGGAGCGACAACAGAGTACGATCGTTGTACCAACTACGACACAGTTGTTACTCGAGAGATTGTAAAGAGTTTAGTATATAGCCACATATCGTTTTTTAGATGTTTCCGGTCGTTTCGGTCCCCGATCCACATCGAGCACAACGCAATTCGAGGTGACGACTGTCGTCGGTGTCCTTCGACGAGCGACCGCGACGACAGCCCATGAGACCGTTTTCGAGCGACAAACACAAAATCGGACTGGTGGCAGTATCCGGACACATGTAGCAGATCGGATCCGAACCTAAAGGCAGCAGCACTGTCCGGACGGGGTCACACCGTACCGACCGTACGACGATCTGCTATCGCCCGTCGATGGCCGTCTACTACGGCTTGCTGTCGACCCGTCCTGGACGCCGGATTGTGGAGCGAGGGCGAACCCGCTCGAGCAAACATATAAAGAAAGATCAATATTCAAAATCGTAGTATATAGCCCGTTCGTGGTTCATCATATCACTATAAACAGTGACTAGATTCCTCCTTGCGCAACGACGGCCGGTTGGCGGACTCGGGAACCGATACCGATCGCTCTATTTCGTCCGTCTCGCCTGGTGCTCGAGTCTCCGAACGAAAACTCTGTATCGACGCGTATGGGACTCATACGCACCCGCAATCGCACCTTGCTACAGCCCTTCGCGTTCACGAAGCGACGCACGCCGAACCTTCCCCGTGGCGGTCGTGGGCATCTCCTCGACGAACTCGATGTCTCGAGGGTACTCGTATTTCGCCAATCGGTTGCGGACGTGTTGGCGGAGCGTCTCCCTGGTGTCGTCGGTGGGTTCGTAGCCGTCGGCGAGGACGACGAACGCCTTCGGGACCTCGCCGCGTTCGTCGTCGGGAACGCCGATAACGGCGGCGTCGGCCGCCGCTTCGTGACCGGCGATGCTGTCTTCGACCTCCTCGGGACCGATCCGATAGCCCGCCGAAATGATGACGTCGTCTTTGCGACTGACGAACGCGACGTAGCCGTCGTCGTCCATCCGACCGAGGTCCTCGGTGAGCAACCAGCCGTTCCTGACCTTCGCATCGGTCTTGTCGGGTTTGTTCCAGTATTCCTTGAAACAGACCGGGTTATCGTCGTAACGGACGGCGATTTCGCCAACCGAACCCCGGTCGACGGTCGGTTCCGCCGTGTCGGGATCGACGATCTCGATCTCGTGGCCTGGGCCCGGCCGACCCATGTACCCTTCGCGGAACTCGGTCAGTGCCGTACAGCCGCCGACGAGCAGGTTCGCCTCGGTCTGGCCGTATCCCTCGTGGACGGTCGTTCCGCCGAACGTGTCGTCGGCCCACTCGACGATCGACTGGCCGAGCGCTTCGCCGCCGCTGGCGATCGTTCGCAACGTCCCCACGTCGTAGCGGTCGGTGTCCTCGACCTGCATCATCATCCGAAGCGCCGTCGGCGGTGCGAAGAAGTTCGACACGCCGTAGCGCTCGATGATCCGGAACGCGTCCGCGGGGTCGAACTGGCCCCCATTGTACGCGACGACCGGTTTGCCGTAGTACAGCGCCGGGAAGACGACGTCGAACGTCGACGCGATCCAGGCCCACTCCGCCGGCGTCCAGAAGACGTCGCCCTCCTCGAGACGCATGTTTCCGAACGTGGTGATGAAAAGCGGCAAGTGCCCGAGGAGCAGCCGCTGTGCGTGTCGGACGCCTTTGGGATCGCCCGTCGTTCCCGACGTGTAGATGAGGACGGCATCGTCCTCGCGGTGGGTGTCGACGACGTCGAACTCCCGGTCGTAGTCCTCGATCGCGTCCCAGCAATCCGCTTCGCCCTCGTCGGGCCGCGGATCGACGTCGCCGACCGTCAGCGTCGTCTCGAGGGAGGGCACCGACTCGCGGGCCTCACGGAACGCGTCGACGTTCGACTCGTCGACGACCGCTGCGACGGCATCACAGTCGTCGAGTCGATACTGGAGCGCATCGGGCCCGAACAGCGTCGACAGCGGTACCGACATCGCACCCAGCTTCCAGGCCGCGATGTGGGCGAACACCGTCTCCGGCCGTTGTGGCGCGTTCACGCCGACGCGATCCCCTCGCTCGACGCCCTGATCGCGGAGGTAATTCGCCAGGCGATTCGTCACGTTCCGCAACTGCCAGAACGTGTAGGTGTCCTGATTGCCCGACTCGTCCTCGGCGAACAGGGCGACCCGGCCCTTGTCGTCGGCCCACCGGTCACAGAGGGAGGTGGCCATGTTGAATCGATCGGGCACCTCCCATTCGAAGGCGTCTCGCAACGCGTCGTAGCTCTCCCACTCCTCCTCGTAGAAGTGATAGGCATCCAGGCGGTTCTCGTTCGTCATGGGTTGATGTTTCGTGGCATGCGTTATTAATCACCCTGTTCTCGTGTCACACAGTGACAGCAGTTCGTTGTCGTCCCGATTATAAAAACGTCGGTGAGGGTCAGTGGCCATCCCGCCCTCGTGTCGAGAGTCGGGAAACGTGCCGTGGTATCGTTCCGCGACTACCGAATTTCGACGGGTGAGCCGTTCGATGCGTAATCAACAACTCGTGTTGCATACTATATCAAAGAACCAACATACATCTAAAATTGATGATTCCGGGGTCGAATCGCGAGTGCCACCGCACTGGGGAGTCGCGACCGTCGCAATTCCAAAGCGGTTCGATCGTCGTCCCAGTAGCTCGGCCGAAATCGGGGTACTCTTCCGCACGCCGGCGACGGTGAGAGGGGTCAACCAGTGGACAATTTTAATAATGATGCATGCAAACAAAAGTCATGGTCAATGCAACCATTTCGCTCGTCGATCGAGGCCACATTCGGACGGACATGAACTTCCTCATCGAGAACCACACGATGGGGTCGGCCGTCGACCGAAACCCGGACACGGAGATGATCGAAGGGCCGGTCTACAACCTCGTCATCGACCACCCCGAGGCGACGATCCTCTGGGATACCGGTTCACATCCCGATGCCGGCGACGGCTACTGGCCCGCGGAACTGTACGCGGCGTTCGAACACTACGATGCGGACGAGCACGCGCTACCGGACGCCCTCGAGGAGGTCGGCTACAGCCTCGACGACATCGATGCAGTCGTCCAAACCCATCTTCACCTCGATCACGCCGGGAGCCTCCATCGGTTCGCGGGGACGGACGTCCCCGTGTACGTCCACGAGGACGAGATGAAATACGCGTACTACAGCGCCAACACCGACGCCGGCTCGAGCGCGTACGTTCCCGCCGACTTCGATCACGATTTGAACTGGCAGATCGTTCACGGCGACACCGAAACCCACTTCGAAGACGTCGAGTTGCTCCACCTCCCGGGCCATACACCCGGCGTGATGGGAACGCGCGTCGACCTCGACGGCTACGGGACGGTCGTTTTCACCGGAGATCAGGCGTACACGCGAGCGAACTACTTCGACGAACACCCGATGGGTGGCGAACTACTGTGGAGCAAACGCCACTGGAAAGAGAGTCTTCGTCGCGTCCAGGAACTCGAGCGTCGGACCGACGCCGACGTCTACTGCGGGCACGACCCCGACGACATCGAGGAACTTCGGGCCGGCCTCCCCTGACCGAGCGCCACTGCTCTCCGAACGCGGATCCCCGGACGATCGCGCTCGAGCCATCCCTCCTTGGAGGACACGGATGCATCCGTGTCGGATGGGGAGGGTGCACTCGAGGCGGTTGGGTAGTATCACGTCAGCGGCGACAAGGGAACCGAACGAAATCATAGGTATAACGGTAGGAACGAGAAAGCATTCTATTTGTTATAATATTCGATCACGGATTTCGATCGGAATCGCGGCAGTGATCTCCCGACCTCCCCTGCTCGTCGCAACCTCGTCGACACGAGTTCGTGGCCTTCCGCAGCACCAAAATTTATATATCCTGCGTGATATGGTAACATGGAGGTGGGAGACGCCACGCTCGAACGATTCGCAACTGTCGATCGGTCCAGTTACCCACAGCGATGGCGGAATACGTGCCACCCAGTTCGTTCCGTTTCGGGTTTGTCATACCCCACGCGAAGCAACGGTTTCGAGCGCCACGGGGGGCGTGACCGCAGCATCGGTCCACACCGTACACCCGCCTTCCATCCCACTCGACCAGTATCCGTGAGAGGTGCGTGAGCCACTAGTCGGCTGGGCACTTCTCGCTTCGATCCGCTCGCTTCACACCGAGACCGTGTCCGATGGCATCCCACCGGTCGAGTGAATCGCCTCGACTGCGCCGTACAGTTCGATCGCATCAAACACCTCGTCGCGGCCAGCGATACGATCGCCCGACCACGAAAGAATCGATCCGGAGGACAGCCGTAATCGTGGGCGAGAACGCCACTCCGTCGCACAGAGTAGGAGAACCGACCGTCGGCGCTGCCGTCGTCACCCGCCGATTCGGACCTCTCGGAAGTGCCTCGAGAGGAAGACGGCTCGAGACCCAGACCGTGGGGACGCTCCCGATAGTTCTCGGCGACCGGCCGCGGAACGATATCGCGGCGAGCCAAGCGATCGTTGTTCAGTTCGCACAAGTTCGGAGAGCAGGGGTGTTGCTCCACGAGACGGGAAAGTATAAGGCCGACTCGCCTGTTGTGTCCGCTATGTTCGACCGAGAAGCCTACAGGCTTGGATTCGGGACGTACAGCCTCACCGGCGAGGACGGTATCGACGCCCTCGCTACGGCGATCGACTCGGGGTACCGGCACCTCGACACCGCTCGCCTGTACGGGAACGAAACCGAGGTCGGAACCGCCATCGAGACGGCTGCCGTCGATCGCGACGACCTGTTCGTCGCGACGAAGATCGCCCACTTCGAGGAACCGGAAAAGACGCCGGAGTACGTTCGAAACGGCGTCGAGGAGAGTCTCTCGCGGCTCGGAGTCGATACGATCGACCTGCTCTACCACCACTGGCCCCGCGGGGATGACGAGATCGAGACTGTATTGCCGGTCTTCAACGAACTCGTCGAAGCGGGGCACGTCGAGCACGTCGGCGTGAGCAACTACACGCCGTCCGATCTGGAACTCGCCGACGATCTCCTCGAGCCGTCGCTATACGCGGCCCAGGCCGAGATGCATCCGTTCCTGCCACAGGACGATCTCCGTGCGGCCGTTCGGGATCGCGATGCGTACTTCGTCGCGTATTCGCCGATCGCGCAGGGGGACGTGTTCGACGCGCCCGCGATCTCGGCGGTCGCTGACAAACACGACGTGAACGAGGCCGTGGTCAGTCTGGCCTGGCTCCTGTCGAAAGACGGGGTCGTTCCGATCCCGCGGTCGGAGACGTCGGACCACATCCGGAGCAATCGGGACGCACTCGACGTCGAACTGGACGACGATGATATCGAACGAATCGACGGCATCGACCGTCGTCTGCGGTGCGAAGACCCCTCCTGGATGGAGTGGGAATAACCGGGTCCCGTGTCGATGGTCCGCGTGGCGTGAACGGATCCGTCCTCGCGCTCGTGCTCGTTTTCGATCGTGATCGGTCCGTCAGAGCCGATTTCCGCGAGCGCTTCGCCGACGGCGCCGAAGTCGATGACTCCGTTTCCGAGATCGACGAACGACGCGAGGAACACGAAGAGGCCGTCCTACTGGACCGTCCCCGCGGAAGGATACGAGGTGCCTCTGGAAGTCGACGGTCGGGTCGCTGTCCTCGAGGTGGACGGACGCGATCTCGTCCGCGACCGTGGCGGTGATTCAGCAACGGGTGGTGCGTCGATCCAGTCACTGTGCTCGTCGGTCGATGGCCGCCGCGTCGCTACATCTCGATCAGCACTTTGCCGTCGACGCGCTCCGCGGCCCGCCGGATCGCTTCGTCGGCCGCCGAGAGATCGAACGTCGACGTGATCATCGACCGGTTGTCGAGGCGTCCAGCAGCCATCAGCCTGATCACTCGCGGGAAGACCTGCTGGCCGGTATGGCCCTCCGCGCCGTAAAGTTGCGCGCCGTTGCCCTGGTACCGCCGCAGCGCGATGTCGGGATCGGCACCGGCGTTGCTGATGTGGACCACGTTCGCACCCTCCGCCAACGTCTCCTCGATTGCGGGATACGTCTGGCCGACCGCGCCGGCGGTCTCGACGTGAACGTCGGCACCCTCCCCGTCCGTGATCGAGTCGATCGTCTCGACCGGGTCGCGCTCGATCGGACTGTACACGTGTTCGAACCCGAGTTCGCGTGCGATTGCACGGCGCTCGTCGGACGGCTCGAACGCGATCACGTTGCCCGCGCCGGCGGCCCGGGAGACGTTCATTCCGGTCAGACCGATCGGTCCGGCGCCGTGATACACGTGATGGTCGCCGGGCAAGATTCCGTCAGCGCGAACGAACAGGCCGTGGTACGTGATGGTGCTTGGCTCGATCGTCGCGGCGGCTCGAAGCGCCTCGTCGTCCGTCTCGTATGCCTCCCGAAGCGGTGAGACGTCCCAGCACAGTTTCTCGGGAACGGCGACGTACTCAGCGAACGCGCCGGGGATCGTGAAACCGAGCTGTTCGAAGTTCTCGCAGTGACCCTGGAACCCCTGCCGGCACATGTGACAGCGGCCACAGTAGTCCGTGACCTCCGCAGTGACCAGATCGCCCGCCTCGAACAGCTGGGCATCGGTACCCGTTCCGACGACCTCACCCACGAACTCGTGTCCCGTCACGTTCGGCAGCCCGAGATACGCCGAATAGTGCACGTAGCCGTCTTCGTCCGTCTCGACCATGGAAACGTCGCTCCCGCAAACGCCCGCATAGCGCACACGGACGAGTACTTCGTCGTCGTCGGGCGTCGGCCGTTCCCGTTCGGTGACCCGTAGTTCGGGGTTTCGCCACACTCGTGAGGCGTTCATCGCCTTCTTCGATTCACGTTCGTCGTCCGACACGTCGTACTCCGGCCGAGGGTCCCACTCAGCGTCTACTACGAGTGATCGCATACCATGGGGTTTACTGGTATCCGATATAACGATATCGGAGCACGTCCACACGGATACGGCCGAAAAGCGCGTTGCAAGCGGGAACGACCGACTCGTTGCCCCCGTCGACGCGATACCGCGGTCAGTCGTCCGTCTCGAGGTCAGCGAGGTCCCACTCGCCGGTGATGATCGCACCGGAGTCGGGGTTGTCCGGCTCGACGACCGCCTCGACGAGCGCGGGCCCGTCGTACTCGATGGCCTCCTCGAGCGTCGCGGTGAGGTTTTCGGGTTTGACCACGCGGTCGGTAAAGCCGATGCTAAACGCCTCGGCCATCTTCACGAAGTCGACATCGTTCTCCCTGTCGAACTCCGTGTCGAGGACGCGATCCCAGCCGTACTTGTCGACCTGTAAATTGCGGATCGACTTCCAGCCGTTGTTGTTGACCACGAGCCAGGTGACATCGATGTCGTGTTCGACCGCACAGGCGACCTCCTGATTGCACATCAGGAAGCTGCCGTCGCCCTCGATGTCGACGACCGGCCGGTCGGGTTCGGCGAGTTTCGCGCCGATCGCGGCGGACACGCCAAAGCCCATCGTCGAGAACCCGCCACAGGAGATGTTCGTCTGCGGATCGTAGACGGGGAACTCGGGGTTCGTTATCTCCTGGGGCTGCCCGGCGCTCGAGACGATCATCCCCTCGCGGGGCAGCGCCTCGCGGAGACTCGCGAGCGCGCGGGAAATGCTCATCGGGACGTCGTCGGTGTGACGCTGTTCGACCTGTTCCTGCCAGTCGGCCCACAGCCGCTGGATCTCGTCGTAGTAATCGTTCCCGTCGATCGGTACTTCGTCGACGCGGTCGGTAACCGCGTCGTGGAGTTGATCGGTGACGACCTTGGCGTCCCCGAGAATGCCGACCTCGACGGGGTAGTTCTTGCCGATCTCCGTGTTGTCGATGTCGACGTGGATCAGCTTGCTCGGCGGGATCTCGAAGCTGACGCCCTGTTCGAACGAGGAGGTATGCAGGTCGGAGAACCGACAGCCGATCGCGAGCACGACGTCCGCGTTGCTCGCGAGTTCGTTCCCGGCCGACGATCCGATCCAGCCTGCGTACCCGACGAAGAGTTCGTGATCCTCCGGAATGATCCCCTTGGCCTGAAAGGTCGGAATGACGGGTGCCTTCAGATGTTCGGCCAGCGCCTGGACTTCGTCCCAGGCCTCGCCGAGCATACAGCCACCGCCGGGGACGATCACGGGCCGATCGGCGTCGGCGAGCAGGTCCGCGGCTTCGGAGACCGATTCGGGGTCGCCGCCCGGTCGACTGTGCGTTCGCGTCTCCTCGGGGTCGGGGATCTCGACGTCCGCAGCGGCCCCCTGGACGTCCATCGGAACGTCGACGTGGACGGGACCGGGGCGGCCCGTCACGGCGATCTGAAACGCGCGCCGGAGGATCCGCGGGAGGCGTTCGACGTCTCGAACGACGAAGCTGCGCTTCGTCACGGGCTCCATCACGCTCGGGAAGTCGCCCGGTTTCTGCCGGTCGAGTTCCTGCAGGATACCCTCTCCGTACTCGTGGGTCTGGGGCGCGCCGGTGAAGATGACCATCGGAATCGAGTCGACGTACGCCGTCGCCGCGCCCGTCACGGTGTTCGTCGCACCCGGCCCGATCGACGTGAAGACCGCGAGCGGGTCGCCCGAGGCGCGGGCGTAGCCGTCCGCGAGGTGAGTCGCACCCTGTTCGTGTCGTGGCTGAATGACCTCGACGTCGGAGTCGTTGAACGCGTCGAGGAGGTTCGTGCTCCCGTGCCCGGGAATGCCGACCAGATACTCTACGCCCTCTTTTTCCAGGTACTTGGCGATGATCTCGCCACCAGTAAGCGTGGGCATACTCAATGGATTACCACGGTGTGCCATAAATATTCGCCCTCGCATGTCGGTCTGATGGGGCGCTGACAGACCGACATCACGGAGCGGTCGTGGTCCCTCGCGTGGAGCAGGACGCTCGTGGCTACTCCAGGGATCGAGACTGGCCGGTACTCGGACGGACTCCCGTCAGTCAATGCCGGCCCGGTCGGACGCGGGTCGGGGCTGGACCGGGGTACAGTGACGGCAGCCCGTATTACAGCGACGGAATGACCTCGTCGTTCATCACCTCGAACAGGCGGTCGGGTTCCGGGCTGGTGTTGCCGACCGCGATCCGATCGAATCCCATCTCGGCGTACTCCTCGAGTTGGGCCGCGATCATCGAGGGATCGTCGGCGATCAGGAACTTCTGTTCGATCTCTTCGCGAGTTGCCTTCTCCCCTTCCGCCTCGATATCCCTCGGGTTTGCCATTGCCCGGTCGAAGACGTTCTGGGTCGTCGCCCACCACGGTCGGGTGGCCTCGAGAGCGCGTTCGTAGTCGGGGTGATACGACGCGGTCACGAGGAGCGTCGTTTCGATCGCGTCCGGATCGTTCCCTTCCTCCTCGGCGTACCGGCGGATCGCGGGGTAGAGGCGGTCGGTGTACTCCTCGCCTTTCTTGACGGTGATGAACCCGTCGGCGTACCGTGCCGCGAGTCGAGCAGTACTCGGCCCGTTGGCCGCGATGTGGAGCTCCGGGGACTCCTCGGACATCGTGTACAACCGTGCCTCGTCGAGGTCGAACCGCTCACCGTCGTAGTCGACGAACCCGTCCTCGTCGATCCGCTCCCGAACGGCGTCGCTGACCCACTCCTCGTCACCCCAGAGCGCGCGGATGATCTCGATGGCCTCCTCGAGTCGATCGCGACGCTCCGGATACTCGGGCCAGTCGAACCCGAGTGGCGTCTCGTTCATCGCTTCGCCGGTGGAGAGACCGAGCAACACCCGGTCGTCGTGGAGGTGCTGAAGCGTGGCGAACGCCTGTGCGATCATGCCGGGATGGTAGTGTCCCGTCGCGGGCGTGACGCACGTGCCGATCGGACCGTCGATTCGCTCCGTCGCGGCTCCGAGCCAGGACCACGCGAACGCCGATTCCGCGTCCGTGTGGAACCACGGGTGGAAGTGATCCGACGTCCAGACGGTGTCGTACCCCCCGTCCGCGGCGTGTTCCCCGTACTCCAACAGCGTCGACGGGTCGTACTGCTCCTGGTGAGCCATGTAGTCGATTTCTACCATCGTCGAGTGGTGCTATGAAGGACCGCGCATTAGGTTTTGTGCTCGGTCGCCGACGGGACAGGTAGCCACCGGAAAAGCAGCCGCGAATCGCCGCTCGGAGTGCAGTGATCGCGTCAGGACCGCGTCTTTCGGTGTTCCTCGACGGCATCCCAGTCGAGTTCGATCCCCAGCCCCGGCCCGTCGGGGACCGTGAGCCGGCCGTTCTGGATGAGGGGCTCGTCTCGCGCGACGAGATCCTCCCACCATGGCACCTCGCGAGCGTGGTACTCGAGGGCGACGAAGTTCGGGACCGTCGCGCCGACGTGGGCGGTCGCGACGGTCGCGACCGGGCTCCCGATGTTGTGGGGAATGAGCGCCTGATAGTACGCCTCGGCCATGTCCGCGATTTTCTTCGTCTCGGCGATCCCGCCTGTCTTCGGGACGTCGGGTGCGAGGAAGTCGACCGCTTGCTCCTCGATCAGGTCGCGGAAGCCGTGGCGACCGTAGCGGTTTTCGCCGGTCAGCAGCGTCACGTCCGTCGACCGTTTCAGTTCCCGCATCGCGTCCGTGTTCTCGGGCGGGAGCGGATCCTCGACCCAGGCGAGGTCGTAGGGCTCGATGGCACGACAGAGCCGCTCGGCGGTTTCGGGACTGAAGTTCCAGTGAAGATCGACCGCGACCTCGGCGTCGTCGCCGACCTCCTCGGTGACGGCCTCGACGATGGATCGCTTGTGCTCGATCTCCGGCGGGTCGAAGTGCCTCGAGAGCGTGTCGATGTCCCGGCCGGAGGGGACGTCGAGATCGAATTTGACGGCGTCGAAGCCGTCGTCGACGGCCAACCGCGCGGCCTGTGCGTACGCCTCGGGTTCGTAGGTCGCCTCTTCCTGTCCCTCTTCGGCCGAGGAGACCATCGCTTCCCCGGCGTGACAGTCGGCGTAGACCCGGACTTCCTCGCGGGTTTTCCCACCGAGCAGCTGGTAGATCGGCTGATCGAGGAGCTTCCCGGCAGCGTCCCAGAGCGCGATCTCGACGCCGCTGATGGCGATCGTCCCGACGCCCCACTGCGAGCCACGGCCCGAGAGGCTCCCGCGCATGAGGTTGTAGAGCCGTTCGACGTCGAGCGGGTTCTCGCCGACGAGCACGGGGCGGAGGTAGTCCGTGACGATCTCGTGGACGCCGGGTGAGGGGTAGGCCTCGCCGATCCCCGTCACGCCCTGATCGGTCTCGAGGGTGACGATCGTCCACGGGAAGTTGCCGTCGATGACGAACGAATCGATGTCGGTTATTTCGGCCGTCGGGCCGTCTCGTGCGGGCGTCTCGTCGAAGTCGGTCCACATCGTTGCTGCGAGCGTGGAAGCGAAGTCCTCGTACATGATCTGTTTCAAATGTCAGTGTGTTCGATCGCGCAGTCGTCCGTCCGTCTCAGTTCGAACGGTTCGATTCCTGGAATCGCGGACCGCGGCCGCGATACCCCGGCCGTACGTCCGGACCGACGCGCCAACGGGCATCGTGTCGGCCTCACTCCGTGTGGCCGGTATGGAGCAGTGCAACTCGCGCCGAACCGTTACAGGGCTGTGACGCGGTGCCGGGACGCTCGAGTCACAGCCGCCGAGTGCGAGTCGCATTATCAATGGGATTGCGGAGACGCGTGTTATAGTTTCCGGTAACTGAGAAACGGTCCGCATCGGGCCAGCGGGTCCGAGACGGAGCGATCGACTGGGCCATAGATCGAGCATCGGGCTCCGTTCGCGGTATTCGAAAGGGGATGACTCCCGCAGCGGCGATGAGAGCGGTCACCGAACGCGGGAGTCCGTGCGCGGTACGTCCCGACGAACCGGGCGGGTTCCGCCGCGGGCAGTTTCTGCGTGTCGGGACCCTCGAGGCGTTAGCTATACCAGCGTTCGATCTGGACGGTCTTCTCGGTGTAGAAGCCGACCGCGTCCTCGCCCTGGGCGTGGAGGTCGCCGAAGAACGACGCCTTCCGGCCGCCGAAGTGGAAAAAGCCCATCGGCGCACAGACGCCGACGTTGATGCCGATGTTCCCCGCGTCGACTTCGTACTTGTACTGGCGGGCCTCCCCTCCGGCTTCGGTGTAGATCGACGACGCGTTGCCGTACTTCGTCGAGTTCACCATCTCGATCGCCTCGTCGAGGTCGTCGGCCGACGCGAGACACAACACCGGGCCGAAGATCTCCTCCTGGGCGATCTCCATGTCGGTCGTCACACCGTCGAGGATCGTCGGACCCAGGAAGTGACCGTTCAGGTCCTCGTCGGGGTGTTCGAACTCCCGGCCGTCGAGCACGAGTTCGGCCCCCTCCTCGAGGGCGTTGTCGATCAACTCGAGGACGCGCTCGCGCGAGTCGGCCGTAATCAGGGGGCCGACATCGGTCTCCTCGTCGATCCCGGCGCCGACGGTCAGGTCCTCGGCGGCGTCGATCAGCCGTTCGCGAAGCTCTTCGGTGACGTCGCCGACGCCGACGACGACGTCGTTGGCCAGACAGCGCTGGCCGGCGTTGCCGTAGACCGAGTCGATGACGTTTGGCACCGACTCCTCGAGGGCAGCGTGTTCGGTGACGACGGCGTAGTTCTTGGCACCGCCCTGGGCCTGGACGCGTTTGCCGTGCCGGGCGGCCGTCTCGTAGACGTGCTTGGCGACGGGGGAACTGCCGACGAAGGAGACGCCGGCGACGTCGTCGTGTTCGAGCAGCGTGTTGACGGTCTCGACGCCGCCGTTGACCAGGTTGACGACGCCGTCGGGGAAGTCGACGGCGTCGATCGCCTCGAAGATGAGTTGCGAGCTCAGCGGAACCTTCTCGCTGGGTTTGAGAACGAACGTGTTCCCGGTCGCGACGGCGTAGGGAAGGAACCACAGCGGGATCATCGCGGGGAAGTTGAACGGAGTAATGGCCGCGAAGACCCCCAGGGGCTGGCGGACGGCGTACTCGTCCATCCCCGAGGCGATGTCTTCGACGTTGCCGCTGCCCTCGCGCAGCATGTTGGGCATCCCGCAGGCGACGTCGACGTTCTCGATGCCGCGGTGGACCTCCCCGCGTGCCTCCGCGAGGGTCTTCCCGTGTTCGTGGGAGAGCGCGGTCGCGATCTCGTCGACCCGCGCCTCGAGTTCGGTTTTCAGCTCGAAGAGGTACTGGACGCGGTCGACGACGGGGGTCCGTCGCCAGTCCTCGAACGCCTCGTCGGCGGTCCGAACGGCCTCGTCGACGGTCTCGGCCGTCGAAAACTCGACCGTTGCGAGTTCGTCCCCGGTCGCGGGATCGACGACCGGTTGAGAGTCACCGCCCGACGGCGTGGTCCACTGGCCGCCGACGTAGTTGTCGACATGGTCACGGATCGCTGGTGACGCAACGTGCTCCTGTTGCTCGGACATACGAGTTATTCGTCGAGGCAGGCGCACAAATACGTTACGTTCGTTCCGACGCGGCTGACGCCATCGGGCTGCGAGCGCCGTGTTCGATCCGCTCCGGAACGCCACCGCCCGGCCGTGTGATCCGGCGACAGGGGCGTCCCGTTCCGTTTGACCGTTTCAAACCGAATGTCCGTCTGCGAGTCATGACCGGAGAAACGCATGGCCCGCAATTCGGCGTATATCGGTTCGACTGGCCGTTCGTGATCGACGAAGCGATACCCGAGGTCGTTCTCCCGCAACTCGCGCCCGAGCAGCGATTCCGGGAGCACGTCTCGAGACGGGTGGCCTACCCGCACGTCGAACGCTGTTCTCCGTGCATGCCGTCGATGGGAGTCGAACAGCATCGTTGGAACGGACGACTAATGCGGTGACGACGAGAAACCACGCTCGAAGGCCCGGCACAACCCCCACGAACGCGACAGCACGCGATTGCAGGAATCACGGCCGGGGTCGGTCGATCGACGAAACGAGTCGCCGCCGTCCGACGACGCGACTCGAGACCGAACGCGTCGTCGAGAACGAGTACCGGTTCGGTCCCCACGAGATCGAACCCGGACCGAGAAGCGTCCCCAGACGGCCGTCGTGGCCGACGAACTACCCATCGGAGCAGTTCGGATCGCGTCGGCCGGGAGCGAAAGGGCGTTCCGGCTTCTTCTCATCGACTGTTCTCATCGACATGTGTTCTTCGCGCGTGCGCGCTACGGGAACAAATCGACGTGCAGTCAGCCGAGTTTTACCCTCGTTTGTGACTCTCAAACGGGGTAGTAGGGCACTCGAAATCGCCCAGTGAGGAACCGACGCTGTTCCCGGATATTCCGACCGTAGAGGCGTCTTACGGGCCATTTAGCTCGTCGGGTTCCGTGGATCGACTCCGTATCAGCGACCGCTGGCACCCATCAATTTACATTGGTATGCATGTAACTAGTTCGTCGAACGCGCGCGGCGGATCGCATTCGGCGAAACGCGTCGCCTCGCTTCCGACGGAAGCCGTTTGCATCTCTCAAACGCACCTCGTCGGTCTCGGCCGAAAGGAGCCAGTAAACCGAATCCGTCTCAGCGGCCGAGTCGGTACTCGATCGGGGCGCTCCCGTCCGGCGGTGACGGGGGAGACGTAGAAACTTATTTTGAGGTGGATCACCGAGGGGCACGGACAGTATGACCCGAGGCTCTGGAGACGCGACCGTCGGCGTTACCGCAGGGAGCGCGTTCGACCTCAGCGTCGAACGAGAGGTGTTCAGGGGAACCGACGTGACCCTCCGACCGGTCGACATCGAAACGACCGAGGACCTGATCGCGGAACTGGCCGACGTCGACGCCGTCCTCGACAGACTGCTCGCAGCGCCGTACACGGCCGACGTGATCGACGCGCTCGAGCAGTGTGCGGTCGTCGCTCGCTGTGGTATCGGCGTCGACGGAATCGATACCGATCGCGCCGCCGAGCGGGGGATGTACGTCGTCAACGTGCCGGAATACTGCCAGGACGAGGTCTCCGAGCACACGATGTTGCTGTTGCTCTCCCTCGAGCGGACCCTCACGGCGTACGATACCGCCATGAAAGACGGGGTGTGGGCGCAGGACGTTACGACGCCGCGGATTCACCGACTCCGTGGACAGACGTTGGGACTCGTCGGATTCGGAACGATCGCACGACTCGTGGCGGAGAAAGCCGCCGCGTTCGGAATGGACGTCGTCGCGTCCGATCCGTACGTCGATGCGGAACGGATGGAGCAGGCGAACGTCGAGAAAGCAGCCCTCGAGGAGGTACTGGACGTCGCGGACGCCGTCTCGTTACACACACCACTCGTCGAGGAGACGCGAGGGATGATGGACACCGCCGCGTTCGAACGAATGAAAGAAACGGCGGTTCTCATCAACGTCGCTCGTGGCGGTCTCGTCGTCGAGAGCGACCTCGTGACTGCCCTTCGGGAAGGGGAGATCGCCGGTGCCGGGCTCGACGTGTTCGACGAGGAACCGTCGAGCCAGGGCGGGGACTTCCCACCGTTTACGAGTCCGCTCCGCGAGTTCGACAACGTGGTTCTCACGCCCCACGTCGCGTGGTTTTCACAGGAGGCGAACGACGAACGGCGACGAAAAGCGGCCCGCGACGTTCGCCGCGTTCTGAACGGCGAACCGCCCCTGAGTGCCGTCGCCGAGCCACACCAACGCACGGACTGAGCGATCGTATTCGACGGCTGATAGCCCCTTTGCATACAATTAAGCGGTAACAGAAGCATCCATCCAGCATGGGACACGTTCTGGCAGCCGAGATCGAACGATTCGTCCGGACGACGGCACCCGATGAAGACGCGGTACTCGAGGAGATGGCCACTTACGCCCGTCGGCGACAGTTCCCCGCCGTCGGACCCGATGTCGGAGGCGCGCTGCGGCTCATCGCTCGACTGATCGACGCGCGACGAATCTTCGAGTTCGGGTCCGGATACGGCTACTCGGCGTACTGGTTCGCGGGCGCGTTGCCCGCCGACGGAGAGATCGTGCTGACCGAAGTGAACGAGAACGACCTCGAGGACGCCCGGACGTTCATGGCTCGCGGTGGCTTCGACGACGTGGCCCGCTACGAACTCGGGGATGCCCTCGAGACGATCGATCGCTACGACGGACCGTTCGACGCGGTGTTGCTCGACCACCAGAACGACCGGTACCTGGAGGCGTTCGAGGCGGTTCGGAACGACCTGTCGCCCGGCGGCGTACTGATCGCGGACAACGTCATCGGCGCCGACGAGGTCGATCTCGAGTCGTTGCTCGCGCTCGTCCGCGACGAGAACCCCGGCGACGTCGACCGGGACACCAACGGTATCGGCGAGTATCTCCGCGCAGTCCGGAGGGCGCCGGACTTCGAGACCGTCGTCCTCCCGCTAGGGGAGGGGATTTCGGTGAGCGTGCGACTCGAGTGAATCCGGGAACGGACCGACGCCCGGACCGGGCCGGAGCCCGATGCGTCGGTCGTCTCGAACACCGGAGTCCGTGAAAACGTGTCGCTCGAAAAGGGGCGACCGCGCCGGTCACCCAGGGTCGGGACTGGTTGCGGGGAGTGCCCGGCAGCGACGTCGGTACCGAACGACTGGCTCGACCGCGGTGGTGCCATCGTCTATGGCACCGTTACCCACGTTCCGGATCGGTCGCTCTCCACGATCGCGTCGACGACTTCCTGGACGGCATACGCGTCGGCGAAGTCGGGAGCATAGGACGACCCCTCGTCGATCGCGGAGAGGAATTCGTAGTTTTCGTGGACGAACGTGTGTTCCCAGCCGATACCGTGCCCCGCGGGCCACCACGCGTCCATGTACGGATCGCTGGACTCGGTCGCGCTTATCCGCTGGAAGCCACGGTCGTGTTCGCGTTGCAGTTCGAATTCGTTGAACCGTTCGACGTCGTATCGGACCGCCCCCTTCGAGCCGATGAGTTCGATCGCGTTCGTATTCTTGTGTCCCGTCGCCATCCGAGACCCCTCGAGAACGCCCTGCGCACCGTTCGCGAACTCCAACAGTGCGCCATAACTGTCGTCGGTGGTAACCGGCGACCGATCGCCGGTTTCCGGAACCGGTCGCTCGTCGGCGAACCGCGTGAGCGTCCCCGCGACCCTGTCGATATCGCCGACGAGCCACCGTGCGAGGTCCAGCGTGTGTGCCCCGACGTCACCGACGGTACCGTATCCCGCGACGTCGGCGTCGTTGCGCCAGATCCACGGGTCCTCGGGATCCGCCTGAAAGTCTTGCAGATACTGTCCGCGGAAGTGACGGATATCGCCGATAACGCCATCGGCCACGAGGTTGCGAATCGCCACCAACGCCGGAACGTACCGATAATTGAACGCACAGCCGGCCACCGCGTCCGTCGTCTCGGCGGCCGCCACCATTCGGTCGGCCCCCTCGAGCGTCGCGGCGAGGGGTTTCTCGCAGAGAACGTGCGTATCGGTCTCGAGTGCTTCGATCGAGGGCTCCGGGTGGAGGGTGTTCGGCGTCAGATTGTAGACCACGTCGGCGTCGGCGACCGCCTCGCGCCAGTCGGTCGTCGTTCGGTCGAACCCGTACCGATCAGCCGCGGCTTCCAGCGCCGGTTCGTCGCGACCCGCGATGATGTGCCTGTTCGAGGCCGGCGCATCCGGAAAGAACATCGGGAGTCTCGCGAGCGCGTTCGCGTGTGCGGTTCCCATCAGGCCGTAGCCAATGAACCCGATGTCGTAGGTCATCGGCGGGCGGGATCTCGCGAATCGCTCTCGCTGCCGCGCGATCGATGCGGGTGAAGGGATGAGACGGTGTGGCTCGAATCTACTGCCATGTCCGCTCAGGGATTTCTGGAGAGCCGTCAAAAAGGTACCTGATCGATGACCCCGTCTTCCGGGGTCGCCGGGCCGTCCCAAAAACTATTTCTCAGTGTGGTGCGAGGTGGGGAAACATGGGTACCGGGTATGTCGCGATCATGTACGGTGCGGAATCGATCGAAGAAGCGTTCGGCGATATCGCCGCCTGCCAGTACGACGGCGTCGAGCTCAAGATCGACAAGATCCGCGCGAACGGAGCTGAAACCGTCGGTCAGTGGCTCGAGGAGTACGATCTGGAGCTCTATCTCGCGATGAGCGAGTGGATCGAAAGCGAGGAGGCGGTCCAGCGGACGGTCGACAACATCCCGATGGTGGCCGATCTCGGCGCCGAGTTCGTCGGGCTGTTGCCGCCACAGCGGGGCCGACACGACAGCGACACCGTCGAACGATGGCTGTCACGGATCAGTGACGCGGCCGTCGAGGCCGGGGTGCGGCCACTCGTCCACCACCACGGCGCGACGGCCGTCGAGCAGCCCGACGAGATGCGCCACTACCTCGACGCCGTCGATGGGCTGGAGCTCCTGTTCGACACCGCTCACTACTATCCCTACGGCAGTAACTACCCCGAGGGGGACGTGACGGACGGGATCGACCGGTTCGCCGACGACATCGCCTACGTCCACCTCAAAGACGTCGATCCGGTCAAGGAATTCGCAGCGAACCGCGATGCGCTCACGAACGCCGATTTCCACCTGGACAACGTCATCAACTACTTCCGGTCGTTCTGCGACCTCGGAGCGGGAATCCTCGATTTCGATGCCGTCTTCGAAACGCTCTCGGCTGCGGGATACGAGGGGCACTACACCGTCGAAATCGAGAATCAAACGGAGCGACCGCTCGTCCACGCCAAGCAGAACTACGACTACTGGTCGACCGTTCGGAACTCGTAACCGCGATCGCATTTTCGAGGAAGAGAGTCGCCCGAGGAAGGCTCCGTCTTCGCGACGCCGACTGCGCTCCGACGGAGTGGCTCCGAAGAGCGCCTCGAGGACCGCTCCGTCGCCGGAGACGGAGGGATCGGTTCACCGGAAGTTATAACAGAGACCCCGAAAACAGTTCCACTATGCAAGTTGGAGTCGTCGGCTGTGGACTAGTCGCGCAGGTCATGCACATCCCCTACCTGGCGGAGATTCCCGAGACGGAGCTCTGTGCGTTCGTCGATGCGGCCGAAGACAGAGCACAAACGCTCGCCGACAGGTACAACGTATCGAACGTGTACACGGACCACGAGGCGCTCCTCGAGGACCTTGGAGACGACCTCGACGCGGTCGTCGTTCTCACACCGTCGCACACGCACGCCGACATCGCGGTCGACGCGCTCGAAGCTGACATCGACACGCTTGTCGAGAAACCACTCGCGGCGTCCCTCGAGGACGCAGAGCGGATGGTCGAAGCCGACGACGCGTCCGACGCGACGGCGATGGTCGCCTACATGAAACGGTACGACCCGTCGTACGAACGGGCGCAGTCGGCCATCGACGGCCTGGAAGAGATCGACCTCGTCACCGCCTACGACGTCGATCCCGATCACTACCGGATCGTCAACGAGGTGTACGACCTGGTCGACGGGAATCCGCCCGAGGACCTGATCTCGGAGAGCATCGCGGAGCGCCAGGCCGCGATCGAATCGGCCATCGGCACGGACGACGAGTGGCTGGCCGACGCGTACGACTTTCAGCTCGAACACGTCTGTCACGACATCAACGCGCTGCGCGGGCTGTTCGGCGACGTCGAAACGATCGATCACGTGGACATCTTCGCCGACGGGCGGTACGCGACGGCACACCTCACCTACGAGGACGACGTCCGCTGCGTGCTAGAGACCGGCGACTCGGACCGCAAGTGGTTCGAGGAGTACATCCGCGTCGACGGCCCGGACGGGGAAGTGACGCTGGACTTCTCGAACCCGTTCATCAAGAACACGCCGACCGAGCTTCGAGTCAAGCAGGGAATCGAGGAGCTCTCGGAAACGGTCCACACGCCCTCCTACGAGGAGAGTTTCAAACGCGAACTCGAATACTTCGTTGGCTGCGTCGAAGCCGATGCCGAGGTCAGGACGACGTTCGCCGAGGCGCGCGACGACCTCCAGGTGATCGTCGATATCTTCCGAACGTATCGCGGAGAGACGCCGCGATAACGACCCCCGTTCGGACCGTCCGTTCTGCAGTAATCGAGGGTCGCAACGTCCGGAGCACGTGGGGAGTCGTTCGCGTCTCCGTTACCGGGAGCGAAGCGAGAACTCCTGTCTCGAGTGGGACGCTTTCGGTTCAGTGAACGCGTCCACCACCGTGGGCGGCGGGCATCGCTCCCGCGGCCGTATTAGAGATCGACGTCGACCGGGTCGTCCGTCCGCGCCGACTCGTAGGCCGCTTCCGTGACTGCCGTGGCGCGAAGCGCGTCCCGCGGCGTCGCCGGCACCGGTTCGTCGCCCTCGATCGCAGCTACGAAGGCGTCGAGTTTCGACCGCGGGTTCTCGTACGCGGAGTCGCGTTCGCCGATGTAGGGCTCGGATTCGGAACCGTCCTCGTCGATTTCGGTGATCGAGCGACGCCCCCACTCGCGGCCCTCGATTCGGATGCCGCCCCGTTCGTCCCAGCCCTGTAATCGTTCGGCAACCCGTGGCGTGTCGGCGTGAAACGACAAATGCGCCGTCTGCCCGCCCTCGAACTCGATGGTTACGGTGGCGCGGCTGTCGACTCCCTCACGCTCGAAGTCCATCTCCGCCCGAACGGTCGCCGGCGTTAATCCGGTCGTCCACAACACGGCGTCGACCACGTGATTCCCGGTATCGTAAATGAACCCGCCGCCGCTGAGCGACGGTTCCATCCGCCACGTGCCGACGTTCGGGTCGACCCATCCCTCGACGATCTCCGCGCTGATGAACGAAGGGGCCGAACCATCGGGTTCCCATCGCCGTTTGGCGTAGCGGTACTCGGGTTCGACGTGGCGCTGATAGCCGACCATCACCACCTGTTCCGTGTCGTCAGCCCGGTGAACGAGGTCCCGCGCCTCCTCGAGGTCGGTCACCAGCGGCTTTTCACAGAGGACGTGACAGTCCCGATCGAGGGTGGCGAGGAGTTGCTCGTAGTGGAGCGTATGGGGGGTGGCGATGACGAGCGCATCGAGGGCCTCTTCCGCGAGGAGTTCCGCGAGCGTCTCGTACCTCGCGTCCGCGGGAACGTCGAGGGTCTCGCCCGCTTTCCGCCTGCTCTCGTCGCTGACGTCGCTCAGCGCGACGAGCGCCGCGTCGGGCTGGCGTCTGATCTGCGTGCCGAGCATCGTTCCGAGCCCGCCAGTACCGAGGACTGCCATCTGATAGCACATGAGAGAACGGTTCCGATGCACACGAATAAGCGTACCGCTGGACGCGGTCGGGAACGCGGACGGGATTACTCGAGGGGTTCGAGCGGGTCAGTGACGTGTTCGGTTTCGGTACGTGACGGCGGCGTATCGGCGGGCTGGGCCCATTCGACCGCATTGTGAAGGATCCGGCGGACCTCGGGTTGATGGTACACCGGGAACGTCTCGTGACCGGGACGGAAGTAGAAGATCTTCCCGTTCCCGCGGCGGTAACAACAGCCGCTTCGAAACACTTCTCCCCCTTCGAACCAGCTGATCGTCACGAGCGTGTCCGGCGCGGGCACGTCGAAGCGCTCGCCGTACATCTCGGCCTCCGGAATCTCGACGGACTCGTCGATGCCGTCGACCACGGGATGGGACGGCTCGACGACCCAGACCCGTTCTTTCTCGCCGGTCTCCCGCCACCGAAGCGTTCCGCTCGTCCCCATGAGCGCCGCGAACGGTTTCGACTCGTGGCTGGAGTGAAGCGGCACGAATCCCATCCCGTCGAGTACCCGTCGTTTGATGCGCCCGACGACATCGTCCGCGACCTCGTCGTGGTGGAGATGGCCCCACCAGACCAGCACCTCCGTCTCGTCGAGGACGGCTTCGGTCAGCCCGTGCTCCGGGTCGTCGAGCGTCGCGGTCCGAACGGTGTGGCCGTACGCCGAGAGGGCGTCGGCGAGCGCGTGATGAATGCCGTCGGGATAGACGTCCTTTGCGGGGCCGTCTTCTCGCTCGTGTCGATACTCGTTCCAAATGGTAACGGACACCATACGCGAACGGATGAAACGGGGAATCAAAAACCTACGTATCGATCCGGCTCGTTCGAGACCTCACGGTCGGGGGAAACCATATATACGGCCCGGGGAAACTACCGAGCGTACATGGAGGCTGTCGCACTCTTTCCGGACGGGCCGGAGCTACGCGTCATCGAGACGGACACACCGTCACCCGACGACGGTGAAGCACTGATTCGAACGCTCGCGGTCGGGATCGACGGCTCGGACAGACGGATCGCCGCCGGCGAAATCGGTGGCGACGTTCCCGAAGGCGACGATCACCTCATCATCGGGCACGAAGCGGTCGGCGTCGTCGAAGACGCGAACGGAACCGAACTGACGGACGGCGAAATCGTCACCCCGCTGGTTCGCCGTCCGGTCGACGAGGGGTCCCGGTTCGCTCGGAACGGTGAACTCGACATGGCACCCCCGGGAACGTTCCACGAGCGCGGAATCATGGGGATGCACGGGTACATGGCGGAGTACTTCACGAGCGAACCGGAGTACCTCGTCTCCGTTCCCGAGTCCCGCGCTGCGTACGGGTTTTTCGTCGAACCGACGAGTATCCTCGAGAAGTCCCTCGACCAGACGTTTACCGCACGGTCGGCGTTCGACTGGCGACCCGAGAGCGCGTTCGTGTTCGGGAACGGGAACCTGGGACTGCTCGCACTCGCCCGCCTCGAGACGGGCGAAGAGTTCGCTCGGACGTACTGTCTCGGACGGCGTGACCGGCCGGACCGAACGATCGACTTCATCGAAACGGTCGGCGGCACGTACGTCGATTCCCGCGAGGTCTCCGTCGCCGACTTCACGGCGGAACACGCGCCGGCCGATTACGTCTTCGAGACGACGGGGTACCCGAAACACGCCGTCGACGCGGTCCACGCACTGGCCCCGAACGGCGTCGCGACCGTGCAAGGGATCCCCGGGGGGTCGGCCTCGTTCGACATCGACTGCGGTGAGTTACACTCCGAACTCGTTGTCAGCAACAAGGCGCTGCTCGGCGTCGTCAACTCTCGCAAACCGCACTTCGAGGCGGCGGCGGAGTGGCTCGCCGAGGTCCCCGAATCCGTACTCGATTCGCTCGTCACCGGACGGTACGGGCTCGACGGGCTCGAGGAGGCGTTCGCCGACTCCCCCGAGACGCTGAAGTCGGTCGTCGCGTTCGATCGGGAGGTGAACTGAGGGTGAGAGCGCGCCGTTCGGGCCGGTTTTCCGTCGTGTATCCCGTGACGGCCGACGGGATCCTCGGCCCGCGACGGCAGCGGTGCAATGAGGAATAAGTATTTATGTCTGTTTCACAAATCGTCTGGCACGCTCGAAAGACCACGCGAAAGGAGTCACCGGTGGCTGCAGTAGATTTGCCCTCGAGTAGGCTCCCGGAAGCGACGGAGACCGAGAACTATGACAATGCTCAAGCAAAAATTCGACACTGCGACGGATGTCGTCGGGGCATGGCTCTCTATTGGCCACCCGACTGTCGCCGAGGTAACGGCTGCCCAGGACTTCGACTTCGTGCTTATCGACACCGAACACACCCCGTTAGGGCTACAGACCGTCGAGAACATGTCCCGCAGCGTCGACGCTGCCGACGGAGACACGGAGACGATCGTTCGCGTTCCATCGAACGACCCCGTTCGGATCAAACGAGTGCTCGACATCGGCGTCGCCGGCGTGATGGTCCCGATGGTCGAATCGGCGGCCGAGGCCGAACGGGTCGTCGATGCCGTCAACTATCCACCGAACGGCATCCGCGGTGTCGCCTCCGGCCGTGCGGCGGAGTACGGAGACGATTTTCAAGAATACGTCACCGAAGCGAACGGTTCGATTCTCACGATCGTCCAGATCGAAACCCAGAGCGGCCTGGACAACGCCGCCGAGATCGCCGCCGTCGAGGGAATCGACGCCGTGTTCGTCGGCCCGGCCGACCTTTCGGCGAATCTCGGGATCTTCGGCCAGTGGGAGAACGACCGACTCACGGCAGCCATCGAAACGGTTCTCGACGCCGGAGCGGAAACGAACACCCCGGTCGGGACGCTGGTCGTCGACCCCGCGGACATCGAACTCCGCGTCGACCAGGGCTTCGATTACCTCATCGTCGGGAAGGATACGTCGCACCTCTCGTCGGCCAACGAAGCGATTCGACAGCGCTACGAGACGGCCGTTTCGCGACAGGCAGGTACTTCTTCGACGGAAGACTGACAGCCGGCTTCCGGGCGGTCGGACGGAGATCGATACTCGAAACGAGACTCGCGCCGTCGATGAGGACCGTCACCCGATTACCGTTCGTTCACGGTTTGACCGGTATTTTGATGTGTTCCGTTTCGGGATCGATCAATTCCTCGTAGCCGTCCTCGACGATATCCTCGAGCGGAATCCGATCGGTGACGAAGGCCTCGGTATCGATCGTGCCGTCGGCGAGCGACTGGATGATCGCGTCGAATTCGCTTCGGAACGACCGCGGTGGGAAGCCATAACAGAACGTTCCCCTGACTTCGCGCTCGTTCAACACGATATCGTCCAAGTCCGTGGTGATCTCGTCGTCGCTGAGGCTACCGACGGTGATGGTCCCGCCGCGGCGCGTGCTCCGGACCGCCGCATTGAACGCCGGTCCGATTCCGGCGAATTCGAAGGCGGCGTTCACTCCTCCGTCGGTCGCCTTCCTGATAGTCTCGGCAGCGTCTTCCGCGAACGGATCGATCGCGGCATCGGCGCCGAGCCGCCGTGCGACCTCACATCGGTTGTCGTTTGGCTCGGAGACGAAGATTCGTTTCGCCCCCGCAGCGTCGGCGGCGTCCAGCGCCATGAGGCCGATCGGCCCACAGCCGAAGATCGCCACCGTGTCGCCCGCCTGCATACCCGAACGGCGGACGGCGTGAAGACCGACCGCCAGGGGTTCGACGAGCGCGCCCTCCCAGCGTTCGACACCGTCAGGCAGACCGTGAACCTGTTGTGCCGGAACCACGGCGCTCTCGGCGAATCCACCGGCCCCGGTCTCGAGCCCGATCGCGACGGTATGAGTACAGTGATTGTACTCCCCGTCTGTACAGTACACGCAGTCGTAACACGGGATGTTCGGGTGTACTGCAACCGGATCGCCGGCCTCGAGCCGACGCACGTCGTCACCCACCTCGCTGACGACGCCACTGAACTCGTGACCGATAACGATCGGACGACTCGCTCCCGTCGTCGGGTGCTCCCCGTCAGGAACGAAGTCCGGATTCTCGTACTCGAGGAGATCGGACCAGAATCGGAAGAAACGAGCGGGTCGTCATTCCATCGGGTGAGAGCGCATCTACGACGGATGCTGACCGGCCAAGATGGTCATCGGACGGAGCCGATCGCCACCCGTTCGTCGAATTCGTCGTCCCGGGCCGGAAGTCGACCACGGGCCAGGGGGAGGATCGTCGAAGAACGGTCAACCGGCACCTCGAGCGGCCGCTGTCGCCATCTCGAGACGAGCGGCCACCGCCAGCTATGATCGTGTATCGGCATTTCTCGGCTCGTTTCGGAGTTCGAAGGTGGAATATTACGATTCTAACGGAATATATCAATCGGGTTTAGAACTATTATAATGCATATGTCTTGTTGTACTTCCCAAATGATTTATTAGGGTGGATCATACACGGTAGTAGTATGGCGCACAATGACAAGCCATACGGGACTGTAGAGGGCCGTCCGGATGGAACTACGGGGTCAGCAACCCGCCGGAGATTCCTCGCGGGCGCGGGATCTGCGGCGACTGCAACGGCGTTGGCCGGTTGTTTGGGTGGCAGCGGTGACGGCAACGAAAACGAGATCTCCGTCGCGTTCGTCTCCGGGGAGGGGGAGTTGTTCGAGAGCCTGGTAGACGAGTACATCGAAGACGACACCGGGATCACGGTCAACGTGGAACTGTTCCCGTACGCGAACTTGTTCGAGAGAACGCAGAGCGTCCTCTCGACGCAAGGGAACGAGTACGACATTCTGTGTGTGGACGATCCGTGGTTCCCGCAGTTCGCCCCGGACCTCGATCCGATCGAACAGTGGCTTCCGGAGGGCACGCCGGACGATCAGCTCCTCGACACCGTCAAAGACATCGCCACGTGGCCGACGCCGGGGGCCCCGGACATCCCATCGGCGGAAGGCCTCGAACAGCAGCGCCGGGGGCAGGTCATCGTGGGGAACGCACAGTTGTTCGCCTACAACGAGGCGCATTTCGAGGAGGTCGGCGCCGATGCACCCGAAACCTGGGGAGACGTCTACGAAGCCGGTCAGCAAATAAGCGATCAAATCGACGGGACGGACGGGTTCATCATCCGTGGCAAACGAGGGAACCCCGTGATGGCGAATTTCTTCGCACTCGGGAACGCCATCGGCGGACAGATGTTCGACGACGACTGGGGATACAACTGGGCCGGCGAGGACGGTACCAGTGCAGTGGATTTCTACATCAACGATCTGAAATCCATCAGCCCGGACGGCGTCACCACCTTCGACAGCGACGCGGTTCTCAACTCGCTGTCGGACGGCTCCGTGGCACAGGGGCCCGCGTGGCCCGCGGCAGCGTCGAATCTGCTGGGCGAAGACTCCGCGGAGGCGGACAACCTCGCGTTCACCCCGATTCCGAAGGGGCATATCGGCGCCCAACAGAGCGCGCCCACACAGGGCAACTGGATCATGGGTATCAACAGCTACATCAGCGACGCGAAAAAGGAGTCGGCCGGAGAGGTCATCCAGTCGGCCATCTCGAAGGAAGCACAGGACAGCTACGTCGAGCTCGGCGGCGTCCCGTTCCGCCACGACACGTTCGAGGACAACATGGACGCACAGCCGTGGTTCTCCGCGCTGTACGAGAGTCTCCAGACGGCGCAGTGGCGACCCCGAACGCCGCTGTGGTCGGAAATTCAGGTCGAACACGGGACGCTCCTCAACTCCGCCCTCGCCGGCGACATCTCCGCCGAGGAGTGTACGCAGCAGGCACAGGAAACCCTCGAGGAGATTCTCGACGGGTCCGGGTACTACGGATAACCGAACTGGGACTCAATGATCACAACTGACCCCACCGGAGACCATCGAAACCATGGCAACTGAAACAGGCGAGGAATTACCGGCTTCGGAGAGCGAGTTCTTCGGAGCGGAGGACTCGACCAAAGAGCGGGTGCTGCTGTGGATCGACGACCGCCTCCGATGGCTGATGGCGCTTCCGGCAGTACTGATTCTGTTCGCACTGACGTTCTACCCGTTACTGCGGGCGTTGCAGATGTCGACTCAGCGGTTCCTTGCCACCGGAACGGAGTTCGTCGGGTTCGAGAACTACGTCGATCTCGCGAGTAACGATGCGTTCCTCAACTCGTTGGCGGTGACGGCGAAGTTCGTGGTGATAGCGGTCGGCGTGGAGTTCTTCCTCGGGTTCGCTATCGCCCTGCTGTTGAATAAGAAACTCAAGCTCCGGGGGCTGTGGCAGACGCTGATCCTCATCCCGATGATCATCTCACCGACGGTCATCGGCCTCATCTGGCGGCTGATGTACGCGCCAAACGGGCTTCTCGATTACATGGCGACGCCATTTACCGGTGGAGCCAACGTCGGCTGGATAAGCGAAACCAGCGTCGCGCTGTACTCGGTCATCCTGACCGACATCTGGCAGTGGACACCGCTGGTCGTGTTGGTGTTGTTCGCCGGTCTCCAGTCGGTTCCCGACGACATCAGCGAAGCGGCCGTCATGGACGGTGCGTCCCGAACCCAGCGGTTCCTGCACATCACGCTCCCGTATCTCACGTCGCTGATCGTGCTCGTGTTGATCATCCGGGTGGTAGACGCCCTGCGCGTGTTCGCGAAGGTGTTCATCCTCACCCGTGGTGGCCCCTCGAGTGCGACCAACGTAGTCAGTATGGAGATGTACCGGACGGCGTTCCGATTCAACAACTTCGGCGAAGCAGCCGCGATGGCCGTGACGTTGCTCGTGTTAGTGATAGTGCTGGCAATGAGCTTCGTCAAAATCGCTAACGTGGAGTTCGGCTCATGACAGTCAAAGACGATACACCCGTGGAGGTGCCCTACGAGGAGCCTTCAGAGTTCGAACAGCTATACGAACGACTCACCGAGACGGGGATCACGAAGGGCATACTATACGGGGCGCTGGCCCTGTTTCTGGCCTGGACGCTGTTTCCCGTCTACTGGCTGGTAACGGCGACGCTGAAAACGCGAGAGACGCTGCTTACGTTCCCGCCGCAGTGGATTCCGCTCGACGCCGAGTTCGGAAACTTCGTGCAGTTGTTCACACAGCGCCCGGAGTTCGCACAGTTCATCTTCAACAGCGTCGTCGTGACGACGATCACGACGATCATCGCAACGTCCATCGGCGCGATGGCGGCGTACGCGTTCGTGACGTTCGATTACCCGTACAACCTGGACTTTCACCTGCCGTTCTACATTCTCTCGACGCGGTTCATGCCGCCGATCGTGACGATCATTCCGCTGTTCGTCATCTTCCGGAACTTCCAGCTCGTCAACACCCTTCCCGGACTCGTCCTCGTCTACTCCATGTTCAACATCCCCTTCGCCGTCTGGATGATGAAGGGGTTCTTCGAGGAGGTCCCCGACAGCCTCGTCGAATCGGCGATGATGGACGGACACACGCACCTGGGAGCCTTCTTCAAAATCGTGTTGCCGCTGGTGACGCCGGGGCTGATCGCGTCGGCTATCTTCACGACGATTATCACGTGGAACGAGTTACTGTTCGCGGTCATTCTCACGTTGAACGCGGACGCGATGACGGCGCCGGTCGGCCTGGCATCGTTCGTCACGAAGTACAACATCCAGTGGATCAACATGAGCGTCGGGGCGACCATCGTCCTCTTGCCCGTGTTGGTGTTCGCGTTCGTCGCGCGCCAGCAACTCGTCAGAGGATTCAGCATGGGGGCGGTCGGCAAATGACGCCGACATATCGCTCCCTCGAACCGCACGCCAAGCAACCCGCCAGCAGGAGTACGACTGCTACCAGGAGGATCCAATCATGACGAAAGTAGAATACACCGACGTGACGAAAAAATACGGCGACGAGCTCGCGATCGAGGACATCAATCTCACCGTCGATGACGGGGAGTTCGCCATCTTGCTCGGTCCCAGTGGCTGTGGCAAGACGACGACGCTTCGCTGTCTCGCCGGGCTGACGGAGCCCAGCGGGGGCACCATCGAGATGGACGGGTTCGACGTCACCGACGTCCACCCGAAAAACAGGAACGCCGCGATGGTGTTCCAGAACTTCGCGCTCTATCCACACATGACCGTGCGGGAGAACATCGGGTACCCCCTTCGGGTCCACGGAACCGACAAGGAAACCCGCAAGGAGCGCGTCAAGGAGGTCGCCGAGACCCTCGAGATTCCCGAACTGCTGGATCGGGACATCGACAACCTCAGTGGCGGCCAACAACAGCGCGTCGCCCTCGGCCGGGCGATCATCCGTCGCCCGTCAGTGTTCCTGATGGACGAGCCCCTGGCCAACCTCGACGCAAAGCTGAAGATGAGCATGCGGTCGCGAATCAAAGTGCTCCAGCGTGACCTCGGAATCACGACGTTGTACGTCACCCACGACCAGGAAGAGGCGATGTCGCTCGGGGACAAACTCGTCGTGATGAACGACGCCAATATTCAGCAGATCGGTTCGCCGGACGAGGTGTACCACGAGCCTGTGAACCGGTTCGTTGCGGGCTTTATCGGCAGTCCCGCGATGAACTTCATCGACGTGACGATAGACGACGAGGGGGTCGTTCGAGCGACCAGGGCCGACGAAGACTTCGCGTACCGCCTCGAGCCCGATATCGCGGACCGGTACAGCGACTACGACGAATTCGTCCTCGGAGTTCGTCCGCAGTACTTCACGGTCAACACCGAACCCGTCGACAACGCCATTCGCGGCGAAGTCGAAGTAACCGAACCCCAGGGCGACGAACAAATCATCGACATCATCGTCGGTGACGAGGACGGTGAGAGCGTCGACCTCACGGTGGTGGCTCCCAGTACCGTCGCAGCCCACCGCGGTGACGATGTCTGGCTCACGGTCGACGATACACTCGTTCACGGATTCGACCAACAGTCCGGTGATCGCATCGGCGAGATCGATACAGTCGCCAGGACGAAAGCGTCCGAAACGGCCGCCGAACGGACCTCGAAGACGGATTGATTTCCGGGACCAGCGAGGACGAATTCTTCGCTGACCCAGCATACGTCGCTCCCTCCTGCACTCCGAGTACCGGTTGACGTGTACGCCATCATCGACAGGGTTAACACCGATCACTGTGTTCGGTCTCGACCAGAGAGGAACCAATGATAGCGCTGGAACTCAGTGCCGGCCTCGCGCTCCTCGCAGCGATCTGTTCGGCCTTTCAGGCGATCGCGGTCGAATACGGTCTCGATAGCAGTGACGTCACCGGCCAGCGGTCACCAGCGCTCGTGGCTGCCGTCGTCAGTATCGTCGTCAGCGTCGTCGTTTTCTGGACACTGCTCGCCGTTCGTGGCGTCTCGATCGATGGCATCGCCGTCGGGGACGTCGCCCCGTTCGCCGTCGCGGGGCTGGCCAATCCGGCGGTGTTTCGCCTGCTCTACTTCAGAAGTATCGACCGCATCGGCGCTCGGCTCTCTGCAGCCGTCGTCAGCGCGAATCCCGCCGTCGCCGCACTGCTCGCACTGCCGCTTTTCGGGGAGCCGTTTACCCTCCTCACGGGGATCGGACTGGCGTGTATCGTCGCCGGCGGGATCGTCCTCCAGATACTGGGCAACAGCGCGACGGCCGAGACGGACTTGCTCGTCGACGAACTCGCCGATGTACAGCCACGGGACATCGTCGTTCCGGGCATCGCGATGGCCATGCTCGGGATCTCGTTCGTCCTCGTGAAAATCGGACTGAACCGCCATTCGGATCCGTTACTGGGAACTGCGATCGGTCAGACGGCCGCGCTCGTCGCGTTCGTCGTCCTGTTTGGCGTCTCGAGCGAAACGCGACTGAAGCTACGCATCCGCAGCCGAACGGCCCTCCTCGCGTTTACGCTCGCGGGCGTCTTCGTCGCCGGAAACTGGCTCGCGTGGTTCTCGGCGCTTCAGCTCGGAACGGTCGTGACCGTGGTCCCGCTCTCGAATACCTATCCGCTGTTTATCGTCGCCATCTCCTATCTCCTCGCGCGACAGGTTCCGAGGTCCCCCCGCGTTATCAGCGGGATCGTCTTCATCGTCATCGGTGCGACGCTGATGCAATTGGCCTGAGACGGTCCCCTGTACCGATGTGTCGAGCCAACCCCAGGGCGGCTCGTGGGTGCGCCGTCACTGACTGCCAGGAGCCCGTATGAGAACGCGCGAACGAGACGGCAGGATCTCCCCGTTTCCGCGGGCCGGCTCGAGATGAACGCGTCGACGCCGATTACGATCCGTTCGGGATCGAACACGCGGCCGGAGCCATGGAATCGAGACTAGCGATCGGTGTGCCAGGAGCGGAAGCGCACACCGTTCGACCGCGAAACCGACACAGGATATATATCACTGGACACCAACGGTACGATCGAACGATGTCCGTAGACACGATTTTGGTAGCAGTACGGGATGTCGACGACCAGACGCCGTTGCTCGACGCGGTTGTCGACGTCGCCACCCCGACAGACGCATCGATCGTCCTGGCGAGAGCCTACGACGAGGAAGAATTCGAGAAGCGGGTCGACGAACTGGACTTCGACGGGAGCCCGTCGACGGACGAGGTCGCCCGGCGGAGTCAATCCGTGCGAGACGCTGCTCGCGTCCTCCAAGACGCGGACATAGAGCACACGGTTCGTGGCGTCGTCGGCGAGGCGGGCACCGCGTTCGTCGAACTCGCTGACGTGCTCGATCCGGATTTGCTGTACGTACAGGGGAAAGGACGCAACCCAACGGGGAAAGCGTTGTTCGGGAGCACGGCCCAGACCGTCCTCCTCAACGCGCCGTGTCCGGTGACGTTCGTTCGGTCGTAGGCTGCTACTCCAGGTGCGGCCTGGGGAGCGCTCGACCTCGAGCGCGTCCGCGACCGACTCGCAGCCGACACCGGGCCGCCCGGTCCCCTGAGGGGCTCGGAAACGGTGAAATCGACGAATAGCCGGAGTTACCCATCGCTGTGACCCATCGACACCCACGTCGTCGACAGCGGTACGAACAACTGGCAGAGTGACCCGGCGATCGGATCGATACGCGCCCACGAATCGCCGGGCGCGGATCGGCGCCGAGCGGGACTCCCCCGACCTCGATGCGGCCAATCGATGCAGGGCGTTTGAACCGGTCAAACACCGGCCTCGTTTGCCACATGCAAACAGTTTAGTGACTCCATATGCTAACTTCCACCATGTCGGAAACGACGAAACCCCGAACGATTCAGGCAGTGGGGATCACCCTCGAGATCATCGATTTTCTTCACGAGAACGATAGTGCCCGCATCACGGAAATCGCCGCCGAACTCGGTCGATCGAAGGGGACGATCCACTGTCACCTGGCGACGCTACTCGAGAACGAATACGTCGTCAGGAACGGGGAGGAATACCAACTCAGCCTCCGATACCTCCACCTCGGCGAGGGCGTAAAGGACCGACTCGGAATCTACGACGTCGTCGCCGACGAAGTAGACGAACTCGCTTCGGAGTGCAACGAGTTGGTGCAGTTCGCGATGGAGGAACACGGCCGCGGGGTGTATCTCTACAAGAAAGGCGGCGACCAGGCGGTCCAGACGGCATCGTCGGTCGGGAAGCGTGAGTATCTCCACTGTATCTCGCTTGGCAAAGCCATTCTCGCTCATTACCCGCGCGAACGCGTCGAGAAGATCGTCGATCGGCACGGATTACCTGGCTACACGGACCAGACGATCACCACTCGCGAGGAACTCTTCGAGAACCTCGAGACGATCCGTGAACGCGGGCACGCCTTCGACGAAGAGGAGAAAATCGAGGGGTTGCGGTGTGTCGCCGCGCCAGTGATGGGGACGGACGGGCAGGTTCTGGGTGCGATCAGCATCTCCGGCCCGTCACGTCGAATGACCGGCGACAGATACCGCGAGGAGCTCCCGAACAAGGTTACCCGCTCCGCGAACGTTATCGAAATCAATTCGAAGTTCTCGTAATTCCTCGAGCCATCTGTTTGAGAGGGTCAAACGGTTTCACCGGCGGGGTTCGCGCTCGGCGGGAGCCGTCCGTGCGCCCCCGTTCGGTCGATATACCCGCCGATAGAAGGGTTTCACTCGCGTTGGCGGCCCTCTGCTGCGGTGACGGCGCGCAGGCGCATTCAAATTACATACATACACGTGTAAAAATGTCGCTGTCAGGCACTCTCAATGAGCGAGACGTAGAAACGTTCGACGAGACGTTCGCGAACGTCAAACGACAGATGGTCGTCCCCGAATCCGCGGGTGGATCGAGCGAGCGCGCATGTCACGATCGAACAGTAGTGACCAATCTGTTGCGTCCCTGAATCGGTCCCCGTTTCGGTCCCAGGTGGTACGGATGACGACGGCTGTACGCCGGTCAGACGGGAGCAAACACGTCGAACGGAAACTGCTACTCGAGTCACGTGGTGACGAGCGGGGGCCAGCAATTCGCTCTCGTCGATTCCGTTTCCCGGCAGGATGGGGGTTCCTGAAATCACTCGTCCGATCCGAGAGACGAACTGAACGAGCCGATCCCGGCCGAGACTGCACCGCTGTCCGTCTCAAGTATCACATTCGAGAGTACTCACCCGATTTGTGACGTTCAAACCGTTTGTAACGTTCAAACGCCGAGTCGGTCGTTAGGTTCGGCGGAAACCTCGTCGCACGACCACCGCGTCACGGGAGGCGGGACCGTCTCCGTACGGCGGAACGCGGGCCGGCAGCTACCGAACGGCGCAACGTCTTACACTGGTACTCATGTAAATATATCGGCATGCGAAACACCTTTGGGCCAAGGGGCCGGAGGTTGAATATGGCCAACCGAAACGACGTAGCGACTTCCAGTTCGACGTGTGGGTGTAAGATCGGACGAATGGCGGACCAATACGAACTGGATCGGCTCGACGACGACCTCGTCGCGTACTGGACCGGCGATGCGGACGAACAGTACAGTACTCGTGCCCTTGCAACAGTTGTCAACCAACGGATACTCGAGGCAGCGCTTAAGCAAGCAGATATTTCATTTAAAGAGGGAGAGATCGAAAACACCTATCGGTTGCTCACCGACGACGATGTGAGCAGCGGCGTCCAAGTAGAGACCGAGAACGAACTCGAACGCGACGGTGTCGCCGTCGACCAAGTCAAATCCGACTTCGTCTCCCATCAGACAGTCTATAACCATTTGACGGACTGTCTCGATGCGTCGCTCGACTCGCCGAGCGACGAAGAACGGCTCGAGCAAAGCGGGGAAAAACTCGGTGCGCTCCAGAACCGAACGGCGGCCGTGACGACGGATACGATCGAACGACTTGACAACAACGACATCATCGACATCGGCGGTTTCAACGTCGTCGTCTCCGCGACCGTGACCTGCGAAGAGTGCTTTCAGGAGTATACCGTCCGGGAACTTCTCGACAACGGGTCCTGCAATTGCGATAGTGATAGCGAGAGAAGATAATCGGAATAATGACAGCAGTGATCGGCTGAACGGGTTTCACTCGAAGCGGAAATACCTATGTAGCATGAGTACGAACCCGCTGTCATGGAAAGTAGCTTGGACGCAGAGAACCGAAATCGGCCGTCGGAAGTGTCGCTCTCGGTCGAAAACATCGGCGGTATCGACGAGACGGAGGTTTCCCTCAGCGACGGTGTAACCGTTCTCTCCGGGCGGAACGCGACCAACCGGACCTCGCTGTTACAGGGAATAATGGCAGCGCTCGGAAGCGATCACGTGAGTCTGAAAGCCGACGCCGAGGAAGGGCGTTCCGTCCTCGAGTTCGGCGACGAGACGTATCACCGGACGCTTACGCGTCGAAACGCGACGGTCAAGACCGATGGCGACCCGTACCTCGACGACCCGGAGATCGCCGATTTGTTCGCGTTTTTGCTCGAGACGAACGAGGCTCGACAGGCCGTCGCCCGCGGGGACGACCTCCAGGAGTTGATCATGCGGCCCGTCGACACGGACGCGATTCAGGCCGAGATCAAACAGTACGAACGACAGAAGCGAGACCTCGACGAACAGCTCTCGGAACTGGACGACCTCGAACAGCGATTGCCCTCGCTCGAACAAAAGCGAACCCAGCTGACGAACGAGATCGAGACGCTGCAGGAAGAACTCGAGGAGGCCCAGGCGGAACTCGAGGAGACGAACGTCGACGTCGAAGAGCGCCGCGAGGAACAATCCGAACTCGAGACGAAGTTAGGGGACCTACGCGGGACGCGAGCCGACCTCGAACGCGTGCGTGACAAGGTCGAAACCGAACGTGAGAGTATCGAGGCCCTCGAGACGGAGCGAGAAGAGGTCCAAGAGCGTCTCGACTCGCTGTCGACCGACGACGACGCGGACATCGATCGGATCGAAGCAGAGATCGAGATGCTCCAGGAGGAAAAGGACGAGCTCACCGAGGAGATCTCCCAGCTCCAGAGTACGATCCAGTTCAACGAGCAACTCCTCGAAGAATCGGGGTCGGTGTTGCCGACCACGGACCAGGGTGACGATGGCGCCGTCACCGACCAGCTGCTGGCGGATTCGGAGACGGTCACCTGCTGGACCTGTGGTTCGTCGGTGGCTCACGAGCAGATCGAGACGACCATCGAGCAGCTTCGGACGACGCGACAGGAGCGACTCGAGGCACGGACCGAGGTGAGTTCCGAACTCTCCGAGCGACGGGAACTGCTCTCCGAAATCAACGAGAACCGAAGCGAGTACGAGCGGACGACGCGCCGACTCGACTCGATCGACGACGAGATCGAGCGGCGAACCACTCGGATCGAGGAGCTGACGACCGAACGGGAGGAGTTGACCGATCAGATCGAATCGCTCGAAGCTGAAATCGAGGAACTGGAGACCGAAGAGTACGGCGACGTCCTCGACAAACACAAGGAAGTCAATCAACTCGAGTTCGAACTCGAACGCACGGAAAACGAACGCGACGAGGTCGAAGACGAGATCGAATCGATCGAGACCCGTCTCGAAACGCGCACGGAACTCGAAACGCGTCGCGAGGACGTCACCGACGAACTCACGAGCCTTCGAACCCAGATCGATCAGATCGAGGCGGACGCGGTCGAGGCGTTCAACGAACACATGGCCAATCTCCTCGAGAGACTGGAGTACGACAACCTCGATCGCATCTGGATCGATCGAACGACCCGCGAAGTCCGCGACGGTCGCCGAACCGTCACCAAGTCCTCGTTCGATCTCAAGATCGTGCGGAGCACCGACGACGGTGCGGCGTACGAGGACTCGATCGACCACTTGAGTGAGAGCGAACGTGAGGTGATCGGGCTCGTGTTTGCGTTGGCGGGATATCTCGTCCACGACGTGTACGAGACGGTTCCGTTCATGTTGCTCGACTCGTTAGAGGCGATCGACGCCGAACGGATCGCTGCACTCGTCGAGTACTTCGAATCCTCCGCACCCTACCTCGTCGTCGCGTTGCTGGACGAAGACGCACAGGCGCTCGAGGGGAACCACGACGTCATTACGACGATTTGAGAGGGACGAGAGCCACTCGCGGCTGCACTTGGGGAGACGCCACGGCTCAGAGCTCATGGATCTCCGACTCGTTGTCCGGATACCGATAGATCGGCAGCGTCGCGTTGGGAGTCGACCGCTAGCCAAATATCTGTGGCAGATATCTGTAACAGGTATCTGTAACAGAGGTACGGAACTGCGGGACGACTGGTCGAAGTATCGACGGCCGCACGGTCGGGGCCGACCAGGTGACGACGTGTCCTCGACGGACGCCTCCGGAGGGAGGGCTCCGGCCGAGAACCTGGTACGCCTGGAGCCGATTCTGAATCCTATTTCGCTATATTGATTGCGAGTTGCTTTCACCTCCACAGTTTCGGAGGAGAGCCTAGTTGTGGGTCGAATCTGCGTTGACTCGTGGTTCTTTCACCGCTCGAAAGTCGATTCCGAGCGCTCGCGGACGTCCCTGTCGGGAGAGTGTGAGAGATCTCGCGAATTCTAGCACTGCTGAATGGTGTTGCTACTCCCGGGTAGCGGACTCAGCGAGGACTTAGCCGGTTAATCAGGTTTCTCGCTGGCGATGAGGGTGAGCATCTCCTGCGAGCGGGTCACTTCCTCTCCGAGTGCGACTGCGAGATCAGGATCCGATTCACGGAACTGATCAAAGCGCGTCGTGTTCAATCGTCGGCCGCGCTGGCCGCCGGTTGGGAGACACGTGGTTGGCTCTCGATCAGGATCGACAGGAACGCACCGCCGAGCAGGAGCGCGGCACCGCCCCAGAACGCAAGTTCGTAACTCCCAGTCGTATCGCGGATGAACCCCCCGAGGAACACGCCCGTCGCGGCGAAGATCTGGTGAAGGAGCCACGACATCCCGAGGATCCCGCCCATAGCGTTCGTCCCGAAGTGATCACCGATGATGCCGGTCACAGTCGGGATTACCGGGAAGGAGGCGACACCGTACACGACTGCGAACACGTACAGCTGCCAGATACTCGTCGAAACGGCGAGCCAAGCGAGCGAGATCCCCCGAAGCACGTGGAGGGCAGCGAGCATCCGACGCTTGCCGACCCGCTCGGTGAACTTACCAGTCACCCACATTGAGACGGCACTCGCGCCAGCGGCAACCCCGAGCAGCTGCCCGCCGAGCGCAACGCCACCGCCGAGGTCGGTCGCGTAGTTGGGTAGGTGAATCGTCACGAGATACAGGGTGAAGCCACACGAGCAGAAGCTCAGGCTGGCGAGCCAGAAGTTCCGATCACGGAGCGCCTTCTTGAACGGTACGTTCGCGGACGAAACAGCCAGTACCGACCGTGCGTCGGTCGTTTCGTCCGCGATCCCATCCGGATGCTGGCCGATATCGGTGGGATCGTTCTCGACGACGAGCAGGACCGCCGGCACGACGACCACGAGCATGAACAGACCGAGCCCCATGAAGGCTTCCTGAAAGCCAGCGATAGCGATCAGGAAACCCGCCAGCGGGAGGATCACCAGTTGCCCGATGTTGATGCCCATCGAGCTCTTGCCGAGCATCTCCGAGCGGTCCCGGACGTACCACTTCGAGACGAGGACCGAATTCGCCATCGAGCTACAACCCGCGAAGCCGACCGCCGTGAGCACGCCGTAGTACAGGAAAAACTCCCAGACGGTGGTAATCGTGGCCGACAGGAGGAAAGCGACGCCCATCAGCGCCGCGCTGCCGGCGATGACCAGCTTGGGGCCGATCCAGTCGATCAGCCGGCCCATCACCGGCTGGAACAGCCCCCAGGTAATCATGTTCACAGAGACAGCTAGGCTCAACAGCGACAACTCCCATCCATAGGCTCCGGTCAGTGGTTCGAAGAACTGTCCCGCACTCAGATTCAGCCCGAACGCGCCCATTAACGCGAGGAAAGTCACGCCGACCACGTAGGGGCCGAGGAACGTCGAGTCGTCACGTCTGATTGTTCCGAATTGCATCGTACATCCGACCTGAAGATGAGAGTGGCATTAGAATCTGATTTGGTATCAACCAAGAATGGCAAAATTTGTCGGTGTCACTCAGACGTGTATTCGGTTACAGCGTGTTTTTTCTCCATGAACTAACCGACCAGAAGTCGCAATCTAAATAACTTGGTTAGTACCAATTAAGCGTGTGCGCGAATTCGTGTTCACGGTCACCTACGACCGCGGTGCGGATCCAATCGCCGACATCTTCATCGACCATCCCGATGTGATGTCGAAGTCGCTGACCTGTACTGTCACCTCGGATAGCATCTGGCATCTCGACCGTATTACGGGCCCAGAAGACGCGCTACAGGCACTAGATGGGGTGTTTCTGGACCCGGCCCACTGTAACGAGTGCCTCGACGCTGAACACTGTCAGACCAGCTGGGAGTACGAGGTCCTCTCACGGGGGACCACCTCGCGAACCGTTTACGCATACGGGACTGAGGCCGACGACTGCCACTCGATCCCCCATCTCGCAGCCACGCACATCGGCGAGGGACTGCTTTACGATACGAAACGGCAGGGCGACCAGTATACGTGGCGAATTCTGATGCCCGACGACGCCAATGTGGGCGAACTGTACGATGCGATTCAGACCGAACTACGGGACGGCCTCCGTCTGACGCTGGATCACCTGTCCGATCCGACCCACTGGGGCGATGATGTCGTCTCTCTCGCCGACGTGCCGTACGAACAACGGGAGCTGATCAAGGAGGCGGTCGCCCGTGGGTACTACGAGACCCCCCGAGAGATTACGACCCAGGAACTGGCCGACGAACTGGGGCTCCCACAGTCGACGGTGCAGTACCGCCTTGCTCGCGCCGAAGCATGGCTTGCGACCCGCTTTGCAAAGGAACTCATCTGAACGAGGAATCCCGCTAGTTAGGAGAAATTGTCAGTCTTCGCTCTTTTTATAACTGATCGAGCAGATTATTGGCTCCCAGAAGAAACCACAGTGTCTCATTTCTCCGTAGCCGTCGATGAATAGAAGGCCCGCATCGTTTCCGTCCTCCGAGGTTGTGTTCACCTCCCGTCCCCGAGGGCCACGAAACCCGGGTCGCAGTACGCAGCCACCGATGAAACGGAAAACGGACAGCTCCAGTGTCAGTCGAGCGCCCCGAACCCCTCGTTGCTCATCAGTTCGGCAACACGCTCGGGGTGTTGAAACGCCGCGAGAAGAGCGAACTCTCGTGCATCCGTTTTTGCGATTTCGTTTGCATCGAGGTGTGCCGCGAGCTCGCTCCGAAACTCGGCTTCCCGATCGGCGACCTTGTCTCGGACGTGAATCTCGAGACGGGTATCCCGCTCGTCTCCGACGTTACTCCGCCGGACGAAGTACGGATACTCGTTCGTCGGGGTGTCGGAGGCTCTCGGCTTCTCCGTCGTGACCCGGTTCGACTGCGGTCGGTCGGACGTCCCGTCTGTACTGTTCGGTGACGTCTCGGGGGGTGAGGAAGCGGCCTCCGTCGAGGAGGGGTCGGGATCGGGCCGGGTTCCGGTACCGGTTTCGTCCTCGGAGTCGGACGAGTCCGGTTCGGGATCCTCGTCACCCCCGAAATCGAGGTTACCGGAGCCGGATTTGAAATTGGTCACGCGGTCGTCACCTCAGTTGGCTCGTCCGGTCGGAGATCGATTATTCGAGTCTCCTTATCTCGAACATCGAGTTCCAACACGGGGTCGACGTCGGCGTCGAACGTTTCGGTCGCGATGAACCGGGCGAGTTCGTACAGGTTTCGTAGCGTCTCGATTTCCCTCTCGCGGACTCGCCGTCGGCCGGGTTCGCTCACCATGGTTCCCTCTTTTTCGAACGTCTTCCATCGCTCCTCGACGACCTTGAACGCGGATCCCCTGGCTTCCCACATCGCGTCCATCAGACTTTCCCGATTGCCGATCGTGACTGGCGTTGCAAACGCAGCCGTGTTTTCGAACTGTCGCTGGTATTGTTGATGTGCGTTGGTCTGACCGACGCCCGAGGGGACGACACAGGAGAGCCCGATCTCGATATCCAGTTGGCGCTCCATGTTCCCGACGAGTTCCTCGAGGCCGTCCAAGCTCAGGTTCCCTTTGCCGGCCGGTTTAACGGGGGCGACGAGCGTACGCAGCGCGAAGATCGCATTGTAGAGGAGATCCTCGGCGCGTGCGTTTGGGTCGATAAGAACGGCATCGTACTCCTCGTGGAGTTCCTGTTCCTCCCAGAGGAGATCATACAGGAGTTCGAATCGGGGATATTCGTCCCGGCTGATGTTTTTCATGCCGGTTTCGTAGGAGATCTTCTGCTCGAGATTCGAGGTGAAATCCCCGAGCATATCGTGGCTCGGGACGATATCGACGCCTTCGGCCGTCGATTCGATCAGGTCGTCGAAATTGCCATCCGGCATATCGAGGATATGCTTGACGAGGTTGTCCGCATCCGGATCGCTCCGGTGTTCGCCGGCATCGAAGAGGCTGGTCAGGTTGCCCTCCTGTGGATCGAGATCCAACACGAGCGTGTTCTGGCCCATTCGTTCCAGTGCGACCGCGAGATTGGCCGTCATCGTGGTCTTGTACGTCCCACCTGATTCGGAGTAAACTACGGCCGTTATCATGTAACTCAGCGTTGTGGGCGATGGAACATAAATCTATGTCAGACGATACAGCCAGATGTTCGTATTACATATCTGTACAATACGCCTGTAACAGACGTCTGTAACAGAGGATGTCAGCTATAGAATATATGATGTCGATTAGGACATATATGAGAGTCCTAGTTGGTCTATACTAGTGTTTCAAAATCATCGGATATACATCACAGAAGTCTATTACAGGTGTCTGTGACAGATATCTATGGCAGACGTATGACACAGAAGCGGCGAGAACAGACGTCGGATACGGACAGCCTGAACCGCCACCTCGCTGTAACAGTCGTCAATGACAGAAGTACATTACAGACATAACAGAGGACAAGTACAGACGTGACAGAGGACAAGTACAGACGTGACAGAGGACAGATACAGACATGACAGAGGACAAGTACAGACGTGACAGAGGACAGATACAGACATGACAGAAGGATGGCCGTCTGTTACGGGTGGAACAGGAAGAGAGATGTCTGTTACAGAAAGTCGGGGCAGATAATACATCAGGACGACTGCAACAGCTGAAATCGATTGCAGGGCCGGCCGTCGCCAAGAGTTCGGTCATCAAGAGGGTGCCGGGTACAACGATACTGAAAATGGGCTCTCCGAACCAGACGGATGAATTCGGAGCGAACTGTCAGTAGCGATTTCGGCTTTCGTCAGGTTTCCGAGGGTGCTTTGCTAGTAACGTCTTTTTGATACCAGTACCGCCACTTCGTTCGGATCTTGTACCGCTGGAGGAACGCGAATCGGAACTGTGGATGCCCGGCGAGTTCCCAGGGATCGTACTCGAGCCTGCCTACGAGTTCAGTCATGATCCGAGCGAGTCCGCCGGTGGTTTCTCGAGTCACCGGTGAGACCTGAACGAGACAAACACCGGCTGTCGCTTGGTCACGAGTTTCCGACCGTGAGAGAACCGCCAGCGCGGCTCGAGCGACAGGATCCGCCGTCACAGACAGGACGACAACGTCGGCCTCGAACGGGTCAGTAATCGTGATTCGGATCACTCGCGACTCGGACCCGTAGACCAATCGTTCCGTATTCGAGGCTTCGTCGTCGGTAACGTGGAACGTGATGTCGCGATCGTCGAGGATTGCGATGACCGTCTCGGCGAACGTCTCTTTGGAACAGCGACAGAACGTTCGCCATCGATCGCCAACGAGGACCCACTCGAGGAGTCGATTCATGATTGAACGGAGATGGAACGTGGGTTCACCAGCCTGTCTGTTCGTGACCGAGCGCGTCGCGAAGGCGTTCGACCTCCTCCGGGGAGGGGGCCTCGGTCAGTATCGAGACCCCGACGGTCGCGACCAGAGAGAGCGGCAGTGCGATCAGGATCGACGCAAACAGCGGAACGAGAAGCCAGAAAACGACGTAACTCAACAGGCCAACGACCATACCGGCGAACGCCCCCGTTTTCGTCGTTCGTTTCCACCAGATACCGAGCACCAGCGGGAAGAAGAACGCCGCGGCCATCATGGCCGTTGCATCGGTGTACAGGACGACGAGGATGTTCGGCGGATTAAGTGCGGCGATGCCGATCGCGACCAGCCCCATGCCGACGGTCGAGAACGAACCGACACGGACGACGCTCGCCTCGGAGGCATCGGGATTGAGGACGGTTCCGTAGATATCGTTCGCGATCGACGCCGACATCGCTAACAGCAGTGCATCGGTCGTCGACATCACTGCTGCGAGGATAGCCGCGGCGACCAGTCCGGCGACGATCGCCGGAAGCAACGATTCCATGACGACGATAAGCGCGAGGTCCGGATCCGCGAGGTTCGGATCGATGTCGAGTGCCACCGAGGGAATGATGTAGAACGCAATGAGGCTAAAGACCGCGTACAGTATCGCGACCCAGCTATAGGCCGTTTTCGCCGATCGAGGACTATCCGCCGAGAGGACTCGCATGACGATGTGGGGTAAGATCGCGACCGTCGACAGCCAAATCACGAAGAACCCGATATACGATGCGGGATGCATGTCCGCCACTTCGAGGAGACCGGGAGTTGCCGAAGCGGGTGCGGAGATGGAGCGGTCGTAGTATGCGAACCCGAGTCCAGCCATCACGAGCATGAGTCCCCATATCAACACGCCCTGTAGGACGTCGGTGATCGTAATCGCCCACATCCCACCGAGTGAGACGTAGGCGATAAAGACCAGTCCGATACCGATAACCGACGGAACGTACCCGATGTCGAGGAGGTACTCCGTCACGACTCCCGCCGCTTTCAGCTGTGCCACGGTGTATAGCGTGAACGCAAAGATAACGACGACCGGAACCAGGACGTTGATCCGCCAATCCCGGTAGAGGAAGTCGAAGATATCAGTGATCGTATGTGCGTCAACCCGGCGCATCGGTTTCGCGACCAGGATCGCCGCGACGATGAAGCCGACGACGGAACCGGTGATCGCCGTCCAGCCGAACGGCAGCCCGTACGTGTACGCGAACCCGATCGAACCGAGGAACGTCCCACCGCTCGCGAACGCCGCAAAGATCGCGAACGTGTTCACCACCGTTCCGATCTCTCCGCCCGCCGACCAATATTCGTCTCCCGATCGAGCATCCTTGAAGTAGTATCCGATGGCGAGGATCAGCAGGAAATACGCGAGGACGATCGCGAGTTCGCTCGCTTGCGTCATGATCGCACCTCCTGACGGCGTTCTCCGTAGTACGTCGCAGTGACGAACAGGCCGCCGAGGACGACCATCACGAACGGCTGACTGAGGAGCAGCCACGGATAGCCAAGGAGCGTCCACTCCGCGCCGAGGAGGAACGGGCCGTACGTCGCTCCCAGCGCGAGACCGGTGACGACGAGCATCGCTGTCGACAGACGATCCAGTCGGAAGAACCCTGCCGATTGGGGCGCATCATCTTCTCTCCGGTTGGGTTCGTACTGTTCGGACATCTACTGTCATGGTATGGCACACCACTATATAATCATTGTGAATGTCAGTCTTCGACCAACGTTCCACCACCGCTCGCGAGGTGAGGGTCGAAACGACGGCTCGGACTCCCGGACGGACTCGAGAAGCGGGGAGCGGAGTTGTCACACCAGAACACTTATCAAACGTTTCTATCGATGTTGTGGTATGGGAAGCCTGGACACACTAGACGGCAGACCCATCGAGGACGTAACGATCGATAGTATGCTCCGAGACCGCGCCGAGCGGATCCCCTCGGAGACGGCGCTAATATACGGGCCCGACGACCGACACGTCACCTACCGGGAACTCGATACGACCGCGAACCGAATCGCCAACGGCCTCCAGGAACTGGGTGTCGAGCACGGGTCGAACGTCTCGCTGATGGCCGCTCATCCGCTCAAAACCTTGTTCGGCATGTTCGGTATCAACAAAGCCGGCGGCGTCTATTCGCCGATCAACTTCGAATACGAAGGCGAGACGCTCTCCTACCAGCTCAACGACACCGATCCCGACGTGCTCGTCCTCGAGGACCGATACCTCGAGCGTATCGAGGCGGTCCGAACCGACCTCGAGACCGCCCCCGAACTCGTCGTGATCGAAACAACCACCGAGACGCCGGAGACCAGCCTCGAGACGACGGCCTTCGCCGACCTTCGAGACGAGCCTGCCGACGACCCCAACGTCACCGTCTCGTGGGACGATACGGCGAGTATCGTGTACACGTCCGGGACGACGGGCATGCCAAAGGGTGTCGTCATCCCCCATCGCTGGATTTTCGCGAACTACATCGCGCCCAAGCGTGCGTTTCTGGGTTCCGAAGACGTCGTCCACACGTCGCTGCCGTTGTATCACATCGGTGGCGTCTATGCGGACGTCGTCGCCGGCTTGATGGCCGGCGGGAGCGTCGCGCTGTGGGATCGGTTTTCCCCCCAGGAGTTCTGGGATCGCATCGCCGAGTACGACGCCACGTCAGCAACCCTGATTTCGGTGATGATGCCGTGGCTACTGAACGCGCCGGAAACGGACTCCGACCACCGGAACACGCTCAGCAAGGTCCACATGCAACCGCTTCCGGAAGAGTACGAGGCCATGGCCGAGCGGTTCGGCTTTGACGTGGTGACGGTTGCCTTCGCCCAGACTGAGACCGGATCACCCATCGTCGGCGTCATTCGAACCGACGACCACGGTGGCACCCCGGAGGACTACCGGATCGGGTACACTCCCGACGAAGTGGAGGAACGCGCCCGTGAGCTGAACCTGCCGGTCGTCGAGGGGATCGACGAAGAGCGATACATGGGTCGCGTTCGCGAGGACATCGTCGACGTCGCCGTTCTCGACACCCGCGGCCGTGAAGTCGGACCAGGCGAGGTCGGTGAACTCTGCGTCAGACCGAAACAGCCCGGGTTACTCCTCAAGCGATATCACGCGAAACCGAACCGCACGCTCCAGGCGATGGAAAACCTCTGGTTCCACACCGGCGACGCCGCGTACCGAGACGATGCAGGGAATTACTATTTCGTCGATCGGCTCGGTGACGTCATTCGTCGGCGTGGTGAGAACATCTCGTCGATGCAGATCCAAGACGCAGTCGCGACTCACGAGCAGGTCGAAGCAGCAGCCGTGTTTCCGATCCCAGCGCCCGAAGGTGGCGAGGACCGGATCGGACTCGCTGTCGAACCACGAGCCGATGTCGATATCACCCCGGCGTCCATCGCTACCCATCTCGATGGTCGGCTTCCCGAATTCATGCATCCGGACGAGACCTACATCGTCGACGAGATTCCCACGACGGAGACGAACAAGATGCGAAAGGTCGAACTCAGGGAGCAACTCCTCGAATGACTGACGATGACCCCTTCGAAACGGTTGCCGAGGCGAAGCGATCACTATCCGACGACGCCCGCGAACGTGCGATAGCGTATCAACACGACCTCGACAAGTTGAGTGCTCGAGAACGCATCGACTACCTCCTCGACGACGGGACGTTCGAAGAGATCGGACGCCTCGCGTCGCCGATGCCGACGACACCCGAAACGACCGACTGGGAACGAGAAGACGCTCCCGCTGACGGCGTCGTTACGGGGTTCGGAACGATCGATGGACGGAACGTGGCCGTGTTCGCGACCGACTTTACCGTGAAAGGAGGGTCGATCGGGCACGCTGGCGGTCGGAAGATGAAACGGGTCAGTGAACGCGCGTTGGACCGTGGATTACCGCTGATCATGCTCCACGACGGTGGCGGACACCGGATCCAGGAAGGACTCGATGGAGCGCCGTTCGCTCGAGGAGACAACGGGTTCTCGAGCCTACAGACGGCGCTGTCGGGATGGGTTCCCGTGGTCTCCGCGATGATGGGGCCGGCCTTCGCAGCGCCGACGAACTTCGCTGCCCTCTCGGATTTCGTCTCGATCGTCGAAGGAACGGGAACCATGGGCGTCGCCGGCCCGTCGCTCGTGAAATCGGCACTCGGCGTCGACGGCAGTAAGAACGAACTCGGAAGCGCACGATTCCAGACGACCGAAACCGGAATGGCGGACCTCGCCTGCGAAGACGACGAAGCTTGCCTCGACGCGATTCGGACGTTCCTCTCGTATCTCCCGCGAAACGCCAGACGCGAGCCGCCGACGGCCGATCCGAAGCCACCGACCGATGAAGCCGTCGAACGGCTGCGAGACATAATCCCCGCGAGCGCACGGAAGGGGTACGACATCTACGCCATCATCGACGGAATCGTCGATCGAGAGTCGACGTTCGAACTCAAGCCAACCTACGCTCGCAACATCGTAACCACGTTCGCGAGGCTCGACGGAAACTCGATCGGTGTCATCGCGAACAACCCGCGTTTCAAAGCGGGGACGATCGATACCGCAGCCTCGGAGAAGGCGTCTCACTTCGCGTCGCTGTGTGACGCATACGGGCTCCCGATCGTTACCTTGACCGACGTTCCCGGAATCTTGCCCGGGCCGGACTCGGAACAGGAGGGGATCGCCCGTCATTCGGCGAAGCTTCCGTTCGAACTGGCGCGTGCGACCGTCCCGATAGCGAACGTCGTTCTCCGCCGAGGGTACGGATTCGGATACGTGGCAATGGGCGGCGGCCGCTCGCTCGACTCCGAGCTGACGGTGTTGTGGCCGACTGCCGAACTCGCAGCGATGGGTATCGAGGGTGCCGTTGACATCGCCTATAGGCAGGAAATCGAAGCGGCGGACGATCCCGAATCCCGTCGACAGGAGTTGATCGAGCGGTTCGAAGCGCGAACTGACGCAGTCCGCGCCGCGAGTCGCGTCGGTATCGATGGGGTCGTCCAACCGGAACAGACTCGCGATCGAATCCGCCGGGCGTTCGAGCGAGCGACCGAACCTCGTGACGCTGAGTGGCCCCCGAAAAAGCACCCGATCAATCCGATCTGAGCCGACTCCGCTTGATCTGGACGCGCTCGACGATCCACGCGCCGGTAGCTGCGACGGAAGCGCCGTCGAGACGGGATCGATCGGAGGTTCGCTCGCGGGGATCACACCGCCCATCTCTCGCGGTGAATCCTTTTCGCACTAAACACTTATATGGGAATTCAGTATAGATGGTGTGTATGCAGGAGATCGGTGACGGGAACGTACTGGTTAGTATCGAGAATCACCGCGCGGACGTCATTTTGAACCGTCCGGACCGGCGAAACGCGATGAATCAAGCCCTGTTGCGCGATCTCAAAACGGCGCTCGAGAACGTCGACGCGAACGACGACGTTCGTGTGATGACGCTGCTCGGCAAGGGCGACGTCTTCTGTGCCGGGATGGATCTCGAGATGATGAAGCAACGCGGTGAAGACGACCGCCCGGAGTTCGAGATGGGACTCGACGATATTACGCATTTCATCGACGAGATGCGGATTCCCTCGGTGGCCAGTCTCAAAGGAGCAGCAATCGCCGGCGCGTTCGAGCTGGTTCTTCCGGTCGACTTCAGGGTGATCAGCGAGGATGCGAAGTACGGCGTCATCGAAGTCAAACTCGGGTTGTTCCCCTCGGGCGGAGCGACCCAGCGGCTGCCGCGGTTGGTCGGACTTTCGAAGGCGAAAGAACTCGTCCTCACGGGGGACTACATCGATCCGAGCGACGCCGAACAGTGCGGTCTCGTTCACGACGTCGTCTCGGGTCGGGATGCGACGGATCAGCGCGCTCGAGAGCTGGCGGATTCGTTGGCCGAGAACGCACCACTCGGGATGGAATACGGTCGCCAGATGTTGAATTCGGCACTCGAAATGCCACTCGACGAAGGCCTCGAACTCGAAGGGGAACTCGGGGAGAAATTGACGCGGACCGACGATTACACCGAGGGATTCACTGCACGCCTCGAGGATCGTGAACCGGAGTTCGAGGGGAACTAGCTCCTCTCGCCTCGGTGGGAATTGGGGCGCGAACGGGCGGGAGTCGCCGAATTAGGGAGGCGGCGACGAATTCGTCGAGATGAGAGAAGGCGTTGCAGATCAGTCCACGCCCGGAGAGAAAGCGTTGAAACTCAGCAACCGCCCCGCTTACGACGGAGCGGCCAGCACTCGGTTCCAGGCCGACAGCAACAACCAGGGTGGACCCCGGCCGGACAGCGGCGAACGGTGTATCACTCGTCTGCTCTCGAGCTGTCTCATTTCGTCTCGGCACAGTCCCGTCCGATAGTATCGGATACATTTATGTATTGTACGATTACGTATCCATTATGGGGTCACACAATCCGAAAACGAAACAACTCAAGTCCGTGAAAACCACGTTTGAGATAATCGAATACCTCAAACAGAACACTGCTGGAAGCGTAAACGAGATCGCGGAGGAACTGGAAGCGCCGAAGAGTACGGTTCACAGCCATCTCACGACGCTCAATCAGATCGGGTACTTGGTAAACGACGCCGGGACGTATCGGTTGAGTTTTCGGTTCGTACACCTGGGGAGAACGATAGAGGAATCGAACAGACTGCGACGGATCGTACAGCCCACCGTCGAAACCCTCGCCGAAGCGACCGGCGAACAGGCGTATTTCGCCGTCGAGGAAAACGGGCTTGCGACGAACGTCGTGATCGCAGAGGGGGAGCACGCGATTCAGCGTGAGTTCTTGCCGGGGGGACAGGCTCGAATGAGTAATACTGCCACCGGGAAGGCGATCCTCGCCTTTCTCCCACCTGAGCAGGCCGACGATATCGTCCGACAATGGGGGATGCCCGCTCGCACTCGAAAGACGATAACGGACAGAGACGAGTTACTCGACGAACTAGAAGCGATCCGAGAGGACGGTATCGCGTACGCGCGAGAAGAAAGCGTCAAGGGACTGCTCGAAATCGCGAAACCGATTCTGTCCGACGACGGAACTCCACAGGGAGCCATCGAGATCGCCGGTCCGATGAAACGGTTGGAGAACGAAGAGTATCAGCGAACGCTCATCGAGGAAATAGAGAAAGCCGTCAACGAAATCGAAGTCAATTTTCTCTCGGCCGAACTATAGCTGACGACCGTAGTAACGACCGCGATATCACGGAAATCGGTCATCCTATCCCCCCTGCACAGGGACACCACTTTGGGAGAGTCGTCGTCCTCGAGAGAGCAGTCGTCCGTCCGAGATTGTCGGAGTGGGGGATCCGTCCGATCGACGGTAGTAGCCACTCGAAATCACCCCGCACCTGGTCGCACGACAGCGTTGGACCCGCGTGTCAACCGTCTTTAGACCTGTCTGTCGATCGGTTTTCGACCTGTCTATCGATCGGTTCAGTGGCGACTATAGAAGTAAGACCGACTCGTGAAACCGGAGTTCGGCTCGCTCTCGGGGGACCCCCGCCTGATAGTAGGTCTCCGACGAGCAGGTCACCGGCCGCCGTCTCCCGTCGAATACGATTCGATCCATCACATTACAGGAAGAGAATGATTTTACGAACATATGAATGTAAGGGACAGGCGGAATACACCTCGAAAGTCGGAGTCACCTCCGGCGGACTCGAAAGCGGCGGTTTCAACGGTTGGTGGAAGGGATCGAGGAAACGAAATCGCGGGGGACAAGATCTAGGGGACGAGACCAAGAGAGACAGGATCGGGGCGACGTTGTGGAGCGAGAAAGAACGCTGTAACGGTTTATGTCGATAATGCGATATCAATCTCGTTTTGTACTACCACTTTCGGATACTGTATCTATTATTGATTTTTCGGATCGATTCGGGCGCGGTCCGCTGTTCATAATCGGGCTTACAGGGGAAGACTTCCAGTCCGAAGAGGTGCCGAGCGCAGAACACGGTGAGGTCGACGAAACCGGACTCCAACTCAACGACGAGCAGGAGTGGCTGTACATGTCGTCGATCCAGGAACGAGCGAATCACACCATACAAAGCCTGTCTCGATGTAATTAGTCTCCTTCGGGAAAGTACTCTCCTCACTGTTCGACTACCAGTTACGTAAGAAGTACGACATCGACGACGGTCCGAGAACGGCGGGACAGTTCTCGAGGACAGGGAGGACGCCTGCATCCTGGGAACGCCGTCTTTCCCGGTTATAGTGTGACATCACTGAAGGACGATGCCGTCGCCACAGCCTCGGTGCCAGCTCCGGACGCCATGGAACCCACACCGACGTCGAACGTATCCTTTGGGAGGAAAACCGTAGAACTCTTGATTTCTCGAGACGTTTCAACAACGCTAAAATAGAAACCGTAAACGAGTGGCCCGACTCCGTTACCCCGCACATGGGGCCGGCCACGCTGAACGTGGCGACGGGCAGTGCATCAGTTTATCCACACTGCCGTGGAGAGTTTTTCGTATCACCGAAACGAGTGGATCAGGTTCTTCAGACATCGATCCCGTTTCTTCGTGAGAAACGGCATCCTCCGATCCTCGAGCGAGATAGCGTCCAGAAAGCCCGTGACGAGCGTCCGCTGACTCCGCAAAGACATCGCTGCGACCGCCGGAGTAACAGCGACCGCGATCTCATCCCTCGTTGTGGTGTAGACCACCGACAGCGGTCCCGCGATCAAACAGCAATAACGCCGCTCGACGGCGATTCGACAGCGCTCGCTCCGGACGGAGGAAAAACACTTCGATAGAGGTGTCTCCCGGTCTCAATAATTGAGACACATCGGAAGATGAGACGGTCGGATGCCCAATAATAAACAGCGTTAAACCTGCAGAGAATGTCTTTCGGTGGTTTACTATTTTTGCCGTTGTAGCCGCTATTAACGGTATATACACATCGATAACGGTGTGTGGAAACGGAGAGGGTATGCGACAGGGACTGATAGTAAAGAGGAAGGATGGCGGTAGCGAGGACGCCGTCGAAACACCGAAATCGAGCGGCGATAACGAGAGACGCGACACCGACCGAAGAACGGCTACGTCTCGTTTCGAACCTGTGCTTTGACGACGCTCGTCACTTCACTCGTAGAGACCATCTCGATACGCGAATCTTCCCGAAGCGTTTCGAGAATGGTTTCGGGTCGTTCGCCGAACTGAAACTCGAGAAACATTCCGGAACTGGGGCCGTGACTCCGTCGTTCGAAGTCGACGAGCGAGTAGGTCGTCATCTCTTTCATCTTGTTGACGTAGGTTTCCTGGTGATATTGGTCGGCGTCGATGACGTCAGTGAGGTATTGATACACACGATACCCGGTCGTGCTCCGTGCGCATTCGTCGTCCGTCTCCGCAGCAACGGCGGCCGTCGCGTAGAGACAGAGCTTCTTTTGTGTACTGATGCCACGAACGACCTCGAGGACCCGGTTTTTCTCGACTTTGTCCTGGGCCTCGCGAACGTGTTCCTCACGGACGTGCTCGTCGCCTTCGCGTTCCGCGAGTTCGCCGGCGACACGCATGAGATCGATCGCCTTACGAGCATCGCCGTGGGTCTGTGCCGCGAAGGCCGCCGCCAACGGGATCACGTCCTCCTCGAGAACGTCCTCGTAGAACGCATCCCGACGGCGACGGAGGATCGACTGCAGTTGGTTCGCATCGTAGTCGTCGAAGTGGACGTCCTCGGGCGTAAACGAACTCAAGGCACGGCTCCCCACGGATTCCATCATTTTCGTATCGTTCGAGATCGCGACGACCGAAATATACGCGGTGAGTTCGTTGTTGGCTCCGGCTCGAGAGAGTTGATAGAGAAGTCGAGAGAACGCCGGCTCCTGTTTGTCTCGTCGACCGACGAGCATGTCGAGTTCGTCAAGGACGAATACCGCCGAATCGAAGTTCTCGTTGACGATGCGATAGAGTTCGTCCCACTTTTCTTTCGTCGCGACGCCGTGTTTCGGTACTTCAACGGCAACGTCAGCCTCGTCCGCAGCCTGACTCGCTAGTTCGTAGACGGCAACGCCGAGCGTATCGAGGTCCTGGCAGTTGACTTCGATCGTCCCGAACTGGATGTCACGTGTCTCACAGATCTGGCTAATGTTCTTACACACGGCTTTCGTGATGAGGGATTTGCCGGTGCCCGAAGGCCCGTAGAGAAAGAGGTTCGGCGGCCGGTTGTCGCCGAGAGCAACCCGAAGCATCTTGGTCACTTCCTGGAGTTGGGCGTCGCGACCGACGATCCGATCTTCCTCGACGATGTGGTTCGGGTCGAGAAGCGACCGGTCACGAATGAGTCCCTCCTGTTGATCGAACTCCAGCAACATGTCCTCGATCGATCGAGATTCGCCGTTCGGCACGGATTCACTCGGAGACGAAGACGGCTCGGACCCGGGAGAATCCGACGAGGAGGTAGCCTGCTCCATCGGTTCATCCTTCGATCTCCCCGCCTCGTCTCGAGGATCGTCGAAGTCGTCCATACGATGGTCCATACAGAGCGGAACCAAAAGTGTTGCCACCTCTATCGATGTGTATTTCCCCGATTAACTGGATTTGCAGTACCAATTCCACACGATTACCGAGCGGTGGAGCCGTGCTAGTAACGACGGCCGACGAAGTGTTGTGGCAGTGACCGGCGTGGCGGTGGGCGGTAACCGGCGTGACAATGGGCGGTAACCGGCGTAGCGATAAGCGGCCCGGGTGAGACAGACACCCCTCTATCGATGTGTTTTATCTGGGGATGGAGAGGGGAGACAATGTCGATCGATCGGCTGATTCTTCAGATGACACAGAGATTCCGGGTAGTGAGCGTCATAGACCGATGGTTTATGGCGTTTCTCGAGTTGAGAGGCGTCTCATATTTGAGGATGACGAGATAATGGATTGAAAACCAGGATGGAACACATCGAACACATCGATAGAGGTGTGTGTGAGTGTGTTTCTAGAAAGCTAGAAGAAGGAAGGGAAAGGAGGCTGACCGAGTTCCAGTGATTAGCTCTCTTATCGTCTCTCCGTCGTGAAATCCCTCGATAGTCGCCTTCTCCGTCGTTCGTCTCCGCCGCGTACCCCCCTCACCCTCGTGCTCTCGAACACATCGATAGAGGGGTGTCTGTCTCCCCTTCCCCCATCTCCTTTTTGTTCATCGTGACTACTCCGTCTCGGAGTTCTCTCCAGTTCGTCAATCCTTCCTTCTTCCCGCAGTTCGTCGGTATCCGCCAGTATGGTTTCCAGCGGCCGAACCATCTCTGTCGAACACGTCTCGAGGGAGTCATCTATCGAGTCGACACATCGATAGAGGGGTGTCCTGTCAGGACCCGTCGGTCGGTGGCTTCTGGTACGTCGCGTGTGTATGTTGCAGTGTGCATGTTGCAGTGTGCATGTTGCATGTGGTAATTCCGCATGTACACATCGATAGAGGGGTGTCCAGAGACACACTCAAAAACAGCGGGTACTGAGACCGTCTATGCATCCACTTCGAGCGGTGTTCTCCGATGTCGGACTCGGCGCCCCTCGAGTTTTCCCTGGTCGATATTTAGGCAATGATACGCGAGTACTACCGAGATAAAAGGGCTCCCGAGAACGTCACCCTCGTGACCAGCGGCGTGAGCGACCGTCCCTTCGACACCGAGACCGTCGACGCTGCTCTCTCGACGATGATCCGCCACGAGTTCGTCAGCGCGATGACCTCCTATGACCTCGCACCCGACGACGCACTCGCCGAGACTCACCGCGTCCTCGAGCATACGGGGCGTCGCGTTCTCGACTGGATCCGGCGAACACTGCCCGCTACCCGACAGCGCTACACCGTCGCCGAAACGACGGCTGCCATCAGGGCCATCGCCTTCCGTTTGGAGTACGAGGACGGCCGATCAAAGCCGTTCTTCTTGACCGGGGCGCTCGAATAGCCTTCGATCGGATTCGAATCGGTTTCGGTTCAGTTGGCTCTCCAGTATCAAGTGACTTTCCAGTCCGTGAGTCGAGCGCGAACCAATCGGTCAGCCGCCGTGTTTTCGATACCAGACTCGAGCACCGACCGGGGATTCACCCGCCTCGAGATCCAATCGACGGCAGACGAGGTCCCGGATCGCGACCGTGACCATGAGTTCGACCGACTCTCCGTCGTCAGGTTGTACCTTGAAGACATAGTGTCCGTCCCGTTCGCCGATGCGTTCGACAGTACCGACGGACCACCGTTCGATGTCGTGTGTCGGTTTTCGTGCGTGGATTCGGTCGTGGCTCACGTGTAGGCAATGGTCAGTCAGACGGTTGAGGGTAGTGGCTTTCCACATCACTGGGCTCACTGACCGGCCACCTGGGTGTGTCCGTCAGTAATCGCCCAGGACGCCGAGCCGTCTCGCACGACGGGTCGCGTACTGAAAAACGGCATACCCGACCGCAACGTATCCCGCGGCAACGACGAGCAACAGCGCTAGTTCACCCGGTGAAAACTCCCAGAGGCGGGTTCCGTCGATCATCGATCGTTGGAGGAGGGCGCTACCGTGAGCGAGAGGAAGGAATCGCATCCAGCCCAAGTCGAACGCGGGCGCGGAGATCAGTACGATGAATCCGAACTGGAGGAGATTCAGCCAGTTGCCGATCTGCTTGTAGAGAACGGTAACGCCACCGGCTGCGAGGCCGAGTCCGAGCACCGAGATAATACTGAGCGTCGCGACGAGAACGACCGTAAGGAGCGGTAACTCGAGTGATGTGCCGGTGACCCCGATCATCACTGCCAGAATTATCGTCGAGGTGATGAACGTGCGGACGATCTTCGCGACGCCTTTCAAGAGCACGACGGGGGCGAACCCGAACGGAGACATCACGTGGCGCTCGAGGGTCCCCCACTGGACTTCGCTCCCGATATCGTTCGATATCGCGGAGTACGCGCCCACCGACAGCGTCCACAGGAAGTAGCCGACGATGATCCCTTCGATCGAATCAGTGAGCGCTCGTCCGGCGATCATCCGCCCACCGTAGAAGAGAACGCCGAAGAAGAACACCGAGATAACGATGCCGCCGATTGCGTTCGCCGGATAGCGGACGAAAATCAGGAATTCACGGGAGAGAACGGCCCGTGCGAGCTGATAATATCCTGCTTTCCGTGGCGTGTCGGTCGCGTTCTGCTGGCGTGTCGTCATCGTTCCTCCCGTTCGATCGACAGGACGTCGACGAACACGTCCTCGAGGTCCGGTTCGATCGTCTGCACACGCTCGAGCGTTACGTCCGCGGCGTGAAGCAGGTCCATCAGTTCGTAGAGACCGTCACTGTCCGTCGTGACTTCGATTCGGGTATCGCTCCCGCGTGACTCGACGCTGATAGTGTCGAATCGACGTTTCAGGGTCGAAACGATCGACGGCTCGAGATCGCTGCTCGTGAGCCGGATGCAGTGTCGATTACTCCTCTCGAGCAGAGCGTCGACAGTGTCGTCCGCGATGAGCTCTCCCTTCGACATAATGAGGACGCGGTCACACACCGTCTCGACGACGTCCATATCGTGACTACTGAGAATGACGGTCAGCGACTCTTCCTCGACGAGACGCCGTAACTCCCGCTGGAGGGTGCGTGAACTTTCGATATCCAAGCCCAAGGTTGGCTCGTCGAGAAAGACGACGTCTGCTCCCCCCGCGAGGACGCTCGCCAGCGAGACCTTCTGTTTCATGCCGCGAGATAACTCCCGGACGGGAACGTCCGCTTTGGCAGCGAGTCCCAACTGTGAAAGGAGTCGGTCGTGGCGGTCACGTACCGATTCCGGATCGACGCCGCTGATCGTGGTGAAGTATCGGAGGTTCTCACGGACGGTCAACCGCCAGTAATCGTTTCGCGCTCCTTCGAGCATCGCATCGACGGATCGGTACGCTTCGCGCGGTCGGTCGGATCGGTCGACTCCCCCGATCCGAACCGTTCCCGCGTCGGGCAACACCATCCCGAGGATCGATTTGATGAGCGTCGTCTTTCCTGCGCCGTTCGGACCGAGCAGACCCACTATCGAGCCGGTTTCGATCTCGAGGGTGACGTCGTTTACGGCGGTGATCGCGTCCGGCCCGTCGCCGAACTGCTTTCGCAGACCGGTGACGGAAACGGCGACATCGCGAGCGTCCACCGCCGATTCACCGCCACCGGACGGGCCCGCACGCCCTGATTCGGCCCCCGCATCGACGGCCATCTCCTCGAGCGGTAATCCGCCGGAGCCCCCTCTCAACAACCGCTCATCGAACGGAGTACGACCCCGATCACTGTCTGTGGGCCGACTGTGTTCTCGCTCGCTCACGGGTCTCCATTGGCGCTCGCGGACTAAGTCTCTGTCTGCAGCAACCGAAGGCGCTGCCTTCACGGCGTCCTACGGGACGGTACTCGAGGGGTGAAGCACAGTGAACACTTTCATTTCTTCACATCTCGACCCTGTGAATTCAGCTGCTCGGTTCTGGGTCGGTCGACCGCGTGAAAACGACTGGAGCGGTTGATGGTTTGACGCTGTTCTACAGCTGAGCGAGACGAGTGTCTCGGGGCTTGACCCCGAGGCGGTCCACGTCTCGATCGCTGTCACCCGAGCGAGGAACGACCTCGGTATACCTCCAAGATCAGTTTCAATTACTCGAGACGTTTCTGCAGACAGGTGGCCGTCGATGGGCAGAGGTCGTCGAACTCGGTGGTTCGCTGAATCGCGGGTGGCACAGCGGTTCGATCGATTTCCGTGTAGCCACGGTCCCCGAAGAACTCGGCAGCGGTCGTCGTGAGCAAATACAGGGTTTCGACGCCGTCCGCTTTTGCAGTGTCCTCCAGGGCCTCGCAGAGTGCGGTTCCGAGGCCGTTCTCGCGAGCCGATCGCTCGACGACGACCGACCGGAGGAGAGCGTCGGTCCCGTCCATCTCGAGGCCGCCAATACCGATGCGATCGTCGCCGTCGTACCCGACGTAGAAGCACTCGGGTTTCGACCGGACGTCCTGGGACGGCAAGTCGTTTTTCGCCAGTAGGGTTTCGATGTAGGGCAGCGTGCTATCGTCCGCCTGCCGGAGCGAAAGCGGTTCATCGCCCATATTATCGCCTGCCATCGGTAGCGGCTAGTAGTTTGTCATGATGTCCAGGATGGCACTGTCTAGTTGCGTCAGTTTGAGAAATGAGCAGGTCGTTGAGTGAATTGGCTAAGATGCTCGCAGACCTGCTCAGCGAGAGCTATGCGACGGATTTAGAAGAATCTTGGGAGAACGAGCGGACGGCGACGCCCGTCAGGGCGTTCGCCGTCCGCCTCCACCAGACTGGTTGTTCGCTTCGGGAGACAACAACGATTCTCGCTGAATTAGGCGTTGAACGTTCTCACGGAGCGGTTTGGAACTGGGTTCATCGGCTGTCTGACAGTGGATGCGACCCGCCGACGGCGACGCCGTCGCGGGTCGCTGTCGACGAAACTGCTGTCAAGATCAACGGCGAGTGGTCTTGGTTGTATGCTGCAATAGACATCGAGACAAAAGTAATTCTCGACGTTGCGTTGTTTAGTCGACATGGCACCGATTCGGCGGCTGCGTTTCTGCAGAAACTCCGCGAGAAACATGATCTCTCCGAGGCTGAGTTTCTCGTCGATCAATTTGGCTATCGGACTGCCCTTTCCCGAGTCGGACTGAGCGGTCGGGTCAACTATACCGACCGAAACCTCATCGAAAAGTGGTTTCATACCCTCAAAATGCGCATCGACCGGTTCCATAATTCATGGGTGGGCAGTCGGTCAAGCGTCCGAGAGTGGCTTGAACAGTTCGTGCATTACTACAACCACCAAAGACCGCATCAAGCTCTCGATGGAAAAGCGCCAGTCGAGGTGATCCAGAACTAGACAGTGCCCGTCGACCGGTTCAACTCGTACAAAGGTGGCAGTCGAGGGAAATACACACTCGAGTATTTCGAGGACCTCTGGGAGATGGAATACACTCCCGAGTAGCTGTATCGCGCAGTGTCCCCACGAGAGAGCCAGATGAGGACACCTCTTGTTCTAGTGAGCGCCGGACCAGCCCAAGCCCCGCCACCCCACCCTCCGCTCCCGGCCTCCCTCCGGTCGGCCGGCAGCCACAACCGGAGTCACAGCTTTGGGAGTGGTGTACCCAGAAACAAGACCGCTGTCGCGACGCAGTCTGTTTATTTTCCCCCTGGAGGGGCGGAGGACACACCAAAACAAGTCCCCAAGCACCAATGTCTGAAGAACGTACCCTCACGGCCCGTGAACGGCTTCGCATTCACCTCCGCGAAGCCCGCCGCACGACCGACTCGCCAATCGTCGAGGCACAGTTAACGGCTGCTCTGGACGCTTGGAACGACCTGCCGCCGACACCTCTGCGGGAGTGTCCCGTCTGTGGGAAGGTCGGGCTTCCAGAGCGGATTCGCAATCACGAGTGCGACCAGCCGAATCAACTTTGTATGAGTGAGTAAGGGTGATTCAATAATCAATCCGAGATCGTTGGGCTGCTCGCCGCCAAAAGTGGGACAGTCGATGAGGGCTATGAACTACGGATATTTATTCTGCTGGCGGACCAGCCTTGATACAATGAGTTCGGGTGTTTTCCTCGAGAACCTCCGCTACATCTCGTCTCTGGGGCGATATAACACCGAACGGCGCCCAGTCATACGGCAATATTTTGCCAATCGTATTTCGGATAGCGAATTTACCTACGAGAAACTCGATGTAGCCGAAATCAGGGAGTTCGCCAGCCAAAAACAATCGAGGGCAAAGGACACCAGTCCCGATTTCGAGGAAATATTCGAAGAGTCGCTTCTTACACTTCCAGAGGATATTAACTCCCAAGATTTCCAAAGGCATCTACTGTTCCGATACAGCCATCTCGAAGAGCCACTATCCGATCAGGATGAATTTGCCATTTCTGATCTGCTCTCGTTCGAAGCATTACTTCGGGATACGATCTTGGAGGAGTCCGAGCCGATCCTGTCTGATTTGAACCGATTCGAATCGAAGGAAGACTATGCTGATTTCTCGAATATCGAAGAACCGAGCAAGCAGTTCCAGCAAACGTGGAATCGGAGGGTTACACTCAGCCGAAAGGAGATAATTAAGTCGTTCGTAGAGGGGACTCTGCCTGACGATCCAACTATTGATCCAAGCCGTCATCAGGAACGAATCGAAACAGCTCAGGATATTCTTGAGTTCCTTTCACATTCGGGGGAGAACTCTCCACTGGACTTCTTTTCGAATCCTGTATTCCAAGTAAAGGAGTCGGAGGAGCGTAAGATCGTTGTCCCCTTCCCTGAAGTGTTGTTGACTACAGCACAATACCGTATTGAGGAGTACGTTGGGCAGTTCAAACAGGTCCAAGCAGTAGAAAACCGAGAGAAGGGCGGTGTCGTTGAGGAACTAGCTCAAGAACTACTACAACAGATACCCAGTCGAAACTTCGTCAAGGAGTTCGAGTATATCCATGACCCCAATCCTGGAGAAGCAGATGGACTTCTCTTTTTTGAGGATTCATATTGGGTGGCCGAAGTAAAATCCCATCCCATCTTTCGGAAGATTCCGAATCGTGTAGAGCTTATCAAGAGCCGATTTACACAGAAGGTGACTCAGGCTGCCGATCAGATACAGAATACCCTGGGCGGCACCGTCTAGTTAGCGCGGTTTGAGAAGTGAGCAGGTCGTAGAGTTGGTTTGGAACAATGCTCGCAGACCTGCTCAACGAGAACTACGCGGCGGAATTTGATGAATGTTGGGAGCGTGAGCGGACGGCGACGCCCGTCAGGGCGTTCGCCGTCCGACTCCATGCGACCGGTTGTTCGCTTCGAGAGACACAAGCGATTCTTCGCTCACTTGGCGTTGAACGTTCTCATCAAGCAATCTGGAACTGGGTGCATCGGCTGGCTGACAGCGTACCAGACCCGCCGACGGCTTCGCCGTCGCGGGTCGCGGTTGACGAAACCGCTGTCAGGATTAACGGCGACCGATCTTGGGTGTACGCTGCAATAGACCTCGACACGAAACTCATTCTCGATGTAGCGCTCTTCGGACGGCGAGGCACCGATCCAGCTGCTGCGTTTCTGCATGGACTCGCCGAAAAACACGATCTTTCCGACGCTGAGTTTCTCGTCGATGGTGCTGGCTATCTAACTGCCCTTGCTCGATTAGGGTTGAGCGGTCACCTCGACTACGTTGATCGAAACCACATCGAAAAGCGGTTTCATACCCCCACCATGCGGATCGACCGCTTTCATAACTCATGGGTTGGCAGTCGGGCCAGCACCAGAGAATGGCTTGAACAGTTTGTCCACTACTATAACACACAGCGACCGCACCAGTCACTCAACAAACAACCGCCAGCGGAGGTGCTAAACTAGACAGTGCCAAGTGAACGGAAAAGAAAGGAGAATGAAGAAGTCATCGAAGAGTTCAATCGATTGTGATCTTCTGCTGAAGAAGAGTTAGGAGAAACGACCCACCACGAACGCTAATTGCATAATCACAGTTTTCAGAAGGTGAGCGATAGTTCGGGGGAGGTTAAACCATTCACTCTTGGTCCGAGAGATGCCCAGCGGGACCCTAGATCGAAATTCACCGAGGTCTCGACTGTGGTTCCCAACCAGCTAACGGAGACCGGAGATAGCCTCTCGTGGAATGCTATTTTATTGACTGGCGGGGTGTTTCTTTCACTTCGGAAAATATTTTGTCAATAGGGATTCAACCGATGCTATGAGCAATCGTAAGTATTACGCGAAATTCAAAGGGGTGCAAGACGGGGTCGCTAGATTTCTCTTTTTTGTGGGAGATCAACCCAAATCTACATTTCTGAAGTCTGAGGAAGAGATCCCGGACAATATAGAGTCTGGGTCCTTCGTGCACGCTGACTTGGAAGCAGACGATGGCTCATCTATCGATTTCGAGCCAGCGGCGTTCGATGAGAGTCAAGTCGTGCTCCGTGGTCCTGCACCAGAGAAAACGGCAGAAATGAAAGACCGACACGAAGAGGCGAGAGACCATCACGAGAAGGCGAAAGAAATCTCCAGAAAGCAGAAGGAAGCAGGTGAGAAGGGGCCATGGAGCACCGGTAGTCCAGGTGATCGAGATGCCGAAGAGTGAGCAGGCGACCGATGAAACTAAGATATACAGCTTAGATGTCGGACAGGCGGACGCAAAACTGATCGTGACACCAGAGGACGAACGGATACTCGTTGACGCTGACGAGGGAAAAATCGTTGATGCGCTGGACAAAGTCTTCACGCAAGAATTATCGGTCGATAACGATGGCCAAAAACGGATCGATCACTTCGTTGCGACACATCTTGATGGAGATCACGTGCTTGGGCTACAGTATCTTAGTGACGCGGGATATACTCTCGAAACTGCCTCGAAACCTGATCCAGAGCGGTACGCGGTCGGAGACGGAAAAGGACACGTTGACGAAGATATTTCGCTCCAAGTGAAAGAGGTTCTAGAAGAAGATCACGGTATTACTGAGGAAGACACAGCATATCTCAACATCGGAGACTACATGCGGACTGGTTCAACGAAACTGGAAATACTGGCTCCGCCATCTGCCGAAGAAACCGAATTTAAGAGCCCAAAAACCGGACGATCACGGAGCATTCCACCCAAGCGAGCAAACGAGAACAGTCTTGCGATAAAAGTGACAGACCCTCTCGGTGGATCGACACTGTTGATGGGCGATATCGAAGATAAAGGAGGTCACTATGGAGAGGACTGGCTCGTGAGACAACACGAGGACGGTATTGTTGACTTGCAATCAAACGTGCTGCATCCAGGCCACCACGGTTCGGATAATGCGACAAAAAGCAGCTACAAAGAAACTAAAAACGGTAGTTTTCTGGGAGCGGTCGACCCAGAGTCGGTAGTTATCTCTAGTGCTCTTCGGAGTCAATTCGACCACCCACGTGATGCTGTCCTCGAGCGTATGGATGAAGAAAATGCTTCTGTCTACTGGACGGGTGTTCATGGAACAGTTGAGCAAACCGTCAGTGGTGACGACATCGTGTCAGAAGCCGGTATAAGTGGTTTATCTGCAGCCGACGTCCTGACATTGAAATACTACGCAAAAGCCAATGACGTGACTCAGGAAGATATCGCTGCTCTTGAAGAAGGCTCAATCTCTGCTGAGGATCTTCCGCGAGACACGCCAGAGCTCGCGTTCAAATCTGACTATTTCGAGACTGCATCCAAAGCGTTTGAGACGATTCGACGCTACCCCAAAGATGCCGAGACACTCACCCTCAATCGCTTCCCCAATGCGATGAGCACCGAATACGTAAGCGTCGACGAACACGGAGCCGAATCATCTGTCGCAGAAGGCAATGCGGATGATCTGTCGCAGAAGGCCCAACAAGTGAGCCGATCAATTGGAGCTGCCACTGAGGCGTCTCTAGAAGACATCCGAGAGCAGCGTCAGAAAGCGCTCCAGCGACTCGCTGATACGTCCCCACAGTCGATGTCTCGCTCTTCACAAACGGCGTCCACAACATCGGATCAGTCTACCTCACAAATCCACACCGGAACGAAGCGATCCGGGCAATCAGAAGAATCTGATAAGCGAGGCCGAAAATAAACCAAGTCCATTACCTGATCCGTGACTGAGCCAGCCGGTACGTCTGCTTAGAGATATCGAGTCTGAGCGAGTGTTTGTTATGAAGATATTCGAGTAGTTGGCTTGCTTTCGGATCGTGATCGAACGCCTCTGGATCGTGGAGCGCAGCTGTCAGCATGATCTCGTAGAACCGTTCACCGACGTCGTCGTCATTCGGAAGAATGATCGAATCCAGTTTGTCTGTACGGAATTGCACGTAGGGGTCAGCGAATCGGTCCTCTGGATATTCACATGGAATTGCCGTGATGGCCGTCGCCGCGGCAATCCCGACGTGGGCATCGGTTGTCTCCACCAACACTCGTTTGAGCACGTCCGCAATCGCCAGCGTTGATGATTCGTCAAGCCCTTCAGCGTGAGCGAGCGCACGACAGCCATACACTTTTGCGAGTCGACCACCGTCGACGATTCTGGTGAGCAATAAATCCAGGTCAGATTCCACGATATCAGGCTTTGTCTCAGCCAAGACAGCGATTACCTGCATTGCATGGCCAGCAACGGTCCCACCGGACTCTACTGGTCGCGTGTCAGCCAGTAACTCTACGAGGTCTGTACTGTGGCGTTCAACTTGTTCAGGTCTTTTCGAAGCAACCTCAGCTAAGAGTTCTAACGCCGAAACAGCTTCTTCTACGCTCCCATTCTCAATGCTCGTCCACCAGTTTTCGATTTCAGATTGGTCTATTCTTTGAGTTTCTGTCCAGCTTTGAAGCTGTGAGATCCGATCAGTCTCTTCCTCTTCTTCCACACCATCAGTCATTAGTACAGGGTAAGAAACAAAGATATGTGACTCTATTCAGTGAACTAGTGACGGCACTTCCGAATATCTGGGACGTGCTCGACGATGAATCGTCGATCGAAGTACGTACAGCAGCTTCAGGAACTGCCTCAGAACAGCAGGGAGCAGCAGAACCAAACTGGGTAATCGACACTCAGCTATAGTAGCAACTGAAAGTCATTGCACACCTGATCACACGACAGCGTTGCGATCAGTGTGTAAATCGTTTCAGTTGCTACTATAGAGGATGCAGGGTATTTTCAGTATAATGACGCGACGATCGCGTCCGCGAGGCGGCTCGAGACCTACTGGCCACGAGTGCCGCGTGAACCCACCATCCATCGAGGAGGCCTACGTCATCCCACAGTTCGGTGACTGGCTGTTCGCATTCACGCGGATCGACGCCGTCTACGTGTGGACCCAGGGCAGCTACCATGTGGGTCGCGAGCCAGACGACTATCCGCTCTTTCTTGCCGTCCTCGAGGCGGACATCGACGCCTGGCAGCGTTTTTCCGAACAGTTTGGAAACCGACAAGATTTGAGCGCCGACCGGAAGACTCGTTTGAAGGCCCTCTCCAAGTCGTCCTCGATGAGCGTTCCGTGCTCAACCCCGACCACGTCGAAGGATATCCAGTCATCTCTCGGCGCGAGACGATAGCATTCATGCGGGAGCATTATGCGACGTTTCAGTCAGCACTCGCTATGCTCGATCGCATATACGACGATCTCGATCTCGACGTTGCCTACCGTGAGTCAGAACGGGAACGGTTGTGAGCTTGCGCTTCCCGCATTCCGGCTCAGTGACAGGTATTTCCGTTAATTCGGCTCTGGCGCGGTTGCGTACAGGATATGTTTCTGGCCCGATGTGACTGTGACAGATTCCTAGGCGTAGTGACTGACGCTCCTCCAAAAGCATCGTGTTCAGATAAGCTGATTCCATGCGAAGTTGACCGATCTCAGCCACTCGTCGGCTGTTTCTGCGTTGGCGTTGCTAAAACAGATAGTTCTCCGTTTTACTTCTCTGAAGACACGTTCGACAGCATTCCGATTTCCATGTATTTGGCCTTGTTTAGACGCGTAAGATCAGTGGTGTTAGAGCCTCACAGCTTTCTCACTGTTTCTGACGGCGGCCTTTAGGACGAGTTCACTGAACTGTCCTAACCACATTCTAGCCCGATACGTATCACTGAAAATATATTTAAGTACGAAGAAAACCGCTTCGACGATCGGCCGGCGGTGATAGATGTTCTCATCGCGGCGAGCGTTGTGTGCTTTATCGAGTGCGTAGAACTCTCGATGTTTGATCACCGGGCGGATTCCAGCATCCCTGAGTTCGTGCCGGAGCGCGTTCCAGTCGTCGCTTTTGTCGGCGGTAATCGTGGCGAGCTGGATGGGTTTCTCGTGGGTACCTATCGTCCAATTTGTGTGTCGTGCGGCTGTTTCATCGAGCAATGAATGTCGAGAGCGACGTAGGTATCGCAATCGATGAGCGCTGTCGTCTTGATATCGTCAAAATTGTAGCCGACCCAGAAGACGTAGTGACGGCTGGCTTGGTGGCGTTTGAAGCCGGTTGCCCTGTGGATTCGCCTGAACGTCGCCGAGTTCGTGCAGCGAGACGGACAGCCGCAGCAACACCCGCCAGATCCGCATTGTCAGCTCCCGTTTCCGTGTACAAACGGTTGTGAAATCCGGTAGCTGATCCACCGCAAGGTCAAGTTTCGCGGCGATTCTGGGCATCTCATGCAGAACGTCGAGCAACCGGCGGTACGGCTGGTTCAGGTACTCTCGAAGGCAGTGAATCGAGACAATCACCCAGTCAGCATAGCCGCCGTTACCTTTCCTGACCGCCGGTGCTAGCTCGCCAGTGACAGCGTTCTGGGACAAATCGACACATCGGTCGGTAGACCGGGCGAGTTGAGACGGCATACTCGCCGCTTCCTCACTCACCTCCGCATAATCCTAGTCAAGACGGCAACTGAGCAGCGTCTAAACGTGGCCCGCACCTTCTATTCAGCACGACTCTGTCAATATCTCTAGAGGGTGGCAAGTGTCAGCGTCAAGTCTGCATCTCTACTTACCGTGAGTACTGTGTCCGCGAATCCCGTCTTCGCAGACAATTCACCTCGAGATCGAGACCGAATGCTGTACTGATACCCCCATTCTTCAGGGTTTGTTTGGCCAACTGTGAGAATCGGAGACAGTGATGAGACTCAAGTCGTGGCCTCAACGTGAAGGTGAGCGCACAGGGTTAAGTGAAGATCAACGGCAGGCCGTGTTCTCCAAAATTCCCGGCCGTATTTTGAGCAAACCCGTTTCAGATACCAGAAATCAAATCGGTTTAAGAGCGACATGATTAACAGGCCGGAGTTCGTGGTATATTCAAATGCGGACTCGAGACCTTCCGGAAGAGGCACCCGGGCACTATCGCGAGTCTCATCCACACCCATATTACATCCCGGACAAGCTCCCCCTCTCGACACGGATCGATGTCGACGACGAACTCATGGAGCTTATCGCCGATGCCTCCTTTCAGCTCGGCCGAATCGACGGTATCAGCCCGGCTGTCGATTTCTCGCCGGTTCTCTACACGTCCCTCGTCCGACTTGAGGCAGTTGAGACCGCCGAAATAGAAGGGGCCGATGTTGACGTGGACGAGGTATACGCCCATCACACGCGGACCAGCGGAGATGAGAACGTCGATGTGAGTCGGGACTTGCAGGAGGTCCTGAATGCCGAACACGCCCTTCAAAAAGGATTCGACGCCATCAAACAGGGTGAGCCGATAACGCTCGAACTCCTCCAGTCGCTCCACGAGTTGCTCCTCGAAAACGTTCGAAACGAAGGTGAGGTCGTAGGAGAATGGCGGACGACTGATGTCCATCTTCCTTCTCCGTACGCCAGTCAACCTCCGTTCGTTCCCCCGCCGCACCAATCGGTTCCCGAGCTTATGCACTCTCTGGAGGTGTATATCCAGATGGGCGGCCAGTATCACCCGCTCGTCGATCTCGCGATTACGCATTATCAGTTCGAGACGGTTCATCCCTGTGAGGACGGGAATGGCCGGCTTGGCCGCATTCTCATCGTCTTGCAGCTCTGCGCTGAAGGATATCTGAGCGAGCCGTATCTCTATCCGAGTGCCTACTTCAATCGCAACAAGCAGGAATACGTCGAGAAGATGCGCGCTGTGAGCGAAACCGGGGACTGGCGCGACTGGATCACGTTCTTTATCGAAGGAATCGAGGTACAGGCGCGGGACTCGTACGAGCGGACACAGAAGCTGATGGAACTTCGGCGTGACTACGAACAGCGGTATCCACACCAAAAAACGAGTCATCGCCTTGCGAGAGGCGTCTTCGATGTGCCGTACTTCACTGCCAACGATGTCCAAGATGAGTTTGATGTCAGTCGACAAACCGCGTATAACGCCATCGAGGAGTTAGTATCCGACGGTATTCTCGTTGAGACGACTGGCAACCAACGGAATCAGGAGTACAAAGCGATCGATATTTTCGACATCCTCGAGCGAAGGCCGGATCACTAGCTCGGAGACCGTGGGTTCATTACCGCTACGTCGTCGAGCGGAACCGCTGCGGGTGTCCTCGAGTGCCCGGACGAGATCCGACAGCGGGCCCGAACCCCCGCGGAGCAGGCCGAAGAGTACGGCGTGACGACGGGCGTCCATCCGGCCGGGTTCGCAGCGGCCTGCCTCTACAAGGTCGCGAGGAGAGGCGATGGCTGACGCAAACGGATGCGGCCACAGTAGCTAACGTCTCGACGGCGACAATTCGGACTCACCGCGATATGCTGACCGGGATGGTGGGATAACCGCTGCGCGCTGTCCTCCCCAAGGTGAGTGACCTCATTGATGAATGAACTGGAAGGTACTGATACGCCGGGAGGATTATTCGTGATTTTCGGATCGACAGCCGTTTCGCTTCTCGTCGATGGTGGGTGGTTAGCCTCGTGTGACCTGCTCAGACACAGATTGCCTGAACTATATTCGACAGACGGTTCTATATCAATCCAGAACAATGGACGCACGACGCATCGACCACGTTCACCTCCGGATTCCGGAGAACGAGATCGAGCACGCAATCGAATTCTATCAGGGTCATCTCGGATTCCCACTCGAAGGATTCGAGGACTACGAGGAAGGCGACACGCCGATTTTCCACTTTCGGCTCGCACCAGACACAATTATCCACGTCAGACCGACCGAGGAGTTCGTCCACCCCGAGCGAGAGAACTTCGACCACCTCGCAATCATCCTGGACGAGGACATCGAAGACGTCAAGCAAGAACTCGAGGACGCCGGTGTCATTATCGAGCGAGAAGGCACGCCTGACGGGGCAACCGGTGAAGCCCCAGCAATCTACGTTCGCGATCCGTTCGGCTACCTTATTGAACTCAAAGAACCCGTATCAGAGACAGCGTAGTCGACTCACGCCCACGACCACCACAGAACACATGGGACGCCTCATCGACGGCCACTGGAAGACGTCTGACGAACTGACTGAAAACGACCAGGATCGGAGTGACGACGGAGTCCGAGAGCGCATCTCTCCTGACTCACAATACCCTCCGGAATCGGGACGCTATCACCTGTACATCGCCCGGGCCTGTCCATGGGCCCACGGCGCTGTCTTAGTGCGGAACCTCCTGGGACTCGAAGACGTCATCTCGATGGACGTCGTCGACCCGTACCGCGGCGAGGGGGGCTGGCAGTTCACCCCTGACAAACCCGGCTGTACGCCGGATTCCATCCATGGCTCGGACTACCTCCACGAAGTGTACACGGCAGCCGACCCAGAGTACACGGGCGGCGTTACGACGCCAGTTCTCTGGGACCGCGAGACAGAGACTATCGTCAATAACGAGTCCATCGAGATCATGGAGACGCTCGCGACGGGCTTCGCCGACCGGAGCGACGAGTACGACCTGTATCCAGCAGGGAAGCGCGACCAAATCGACGCGGTCGTCGAGCAGATATACGAACCGATCCTCCAGGGGGCGTACACCGCCGGCTTCGCGGACTCGCAGGACTCCTACGAGCAGGCGGTCGAGACGATGTTCGACGCCCTCGACTACTGGGAGGAAATCCTCGACGACCAGCGATTTCTCGTCGGCGAGTCGCTCACCATCGCGGACCTTCGACTGTTCCCCGCGCTCGTCCGGTTCGACCCCGTCTACTACATTCACTTCAAATGTAACGTTCGGCGTCTTGTCGACTATCCCAACCTCTGGGGATACACGCGCGACATTTATCAACACGAGGGCATCTCAGAGACGGTTACCCTCGATCACATCAAGAAGCACTACTACCGGAGTCATACGGACATCAACCCGACTGGATTCGTCCCAGTCGGACCGAATATCGATTTTACGATCCCTCACGGTCGCAAACGAACGGTAAGTGAGTGACATCGGTCCAACGAGTCCCTATATTCGAAGTCACTGGAGAGAGAAGGGGTCCATATGAATCGTTCCAACTCGCCCGAAACGGGATTCATCGATCCGAGTGGGGCTAACGCCGAAGCCATTCGGGATCTCACCGAGGACGTGCTCGATCAGCTCCTCGGACAGCTCGGAGCGGCCGAAAAGCGGTCGCCGTTACCTGACGAGTCGACCGCCCTTACGGGAACGATTCCAGAATCGCCACGGTCCCAGACCGACCTTCTCGACGACCTCGAGACGATTGTTGCGGGATCGATGAACCCCGCCCATCCGGGATATATCGGTCATATGGACACGATGCCGACTACGGTGTCGGTACTGGGTGACCTCGTCGCATCGGCGGTCAACAACAATATGTTGAGCGTGGAAATGTCGCCAGTATTCTCGGAACTCGAGGTCCAGTTGACCGAGACCATCGCCAGCGAATTCGGCCTCGGCTCCAACGCCGGCGGGGTCCTCGCCAGCGGGGGGTCACTCGCGAACCTACATGCCCTCTCGGTCGCTCGGAACAAGGTATTCGATGTTCACGAGGGTGGGCTCGCCGGACTGGATGGTGAGCCGGTGTTGTTCGCGTCAAAGGTGGCACACACCTCCCTACAGAAAGCCGCGATGCTACTGGGGCTCGGGACCGACGCCGTCGTCGCCGTCGAAACGGACGCGAACTCTCGAATGAAGCCGAGCGCGCTGAACCAGGCAGTCGAACAGGCCGAACATAACGGTCGCGTGCCCTTCTGTGTCGTCGCGACTGCTGGCACAACCACGACCGGGAACATCGATCCGCTCCCGGCGGTTCGTGATGTAGTCGACGAACATGACCTGTGGTTCCACGTCGACGCGGCCTACGGCGGGGCCCTCGTCTTCTCTGAAGCCAAACGGGACCGACTTGATGGAATCGAGGAGGCCGATTCAGTGACGTTCAACCCCCAGAAATGGTGTTATGTTGCGAAGACGTGCGCGATGGCGTTGTTCGCCGATTCGGACGTCTTGCAGCAGGATTTCAGGGTTGGGGCGCCGTATATGCGCGGCGACGATGCGATTCCGAACCTCGGTGAACTGAGCGTCCACGGGACCCGGCGGGCGGAGGTTCTGAAACTTTGGCTTACCTTCCAGCATCTCGGTCGTGAGGGACTCGGACAGTTGATCGACGAGAGCTATCGCCTGACGGCTGTGATTCGCGACCGCGTCGCTGACCAGGATGCGCTGGAGTTGGCCAGCGAGCCAGAGATGAACCTCGTCTGTTTCCGTGCCGCGCCCGATTGGTGTCCACCGGACGAGCGAGATACACTCAACGGACGGCTCCAGCGCTACCTGCTCTCCAAACAGGACGTCTTTGTCTCGCTACCGACCTATCGGGACACACGGTGGCTCCGAGTCGTCCTATTGAACCCGTTCACAGACAAAACGACGCTTGATCGACTGTTCAACGGAATCGATTTGTTCCTAGAGGCTGAACGACCGTAGCCCACTGGAGATGACTTCATGACCCATACGTATCCCTACTTCCCGATTCAGCCATTCCAGTTTACCCCCGTCTAAATATAGAAGTCGCGCTACCAACTATAGTAGCAACTGAAACGATTTACACACTGATCGCAACGCTGTCGTGCGATCAGGTGTGCAATGACTTTCAGTTGCTACTATAGTACAAAGACGCAAATCACTTGCACAGCCGGTACGCTCACCAGTATCTGAGCGGCACAAGGCGATCCAAGACAAACGCTTACATTGGGAGACTGCCGGATAGCTGGTATGGTTCCAGAGTCCGACGAGGATATCGATGAAAACCTCCGAGAGGTTCGCGAACTCACGCCAAACGCGTGTGCAGGCGTCCAGTCGCTTGATCAGTTCGGGACCAAGTGGCGGCTTCGAATTCTGTACAACCTGTTCGATGGCGACCATCGATTTAACGAGCTGAAACGAGCATCCGGGGCGAGTTCGTACACACTCTCGCGAGTCCTCGAATCACTCGGAGAGGACGGGATCGTCGATCGCCGTGTCGAGGAGGGCCCACCCGTCGAGACCCACTACAGCCTGACTGAGAAAGGCGCGGCACTCGAGCCGGTGTTCGATGCAATCGACGAGTGGAATGCTGATTGGGTCGGTGAGACCGACACAGAACCCACTAGAACACCTGACGTTTGACTTCCTCCTCGGTAGTGGGGAGGCGATCACGAGTCCCCGGGAACGCATTGCCTGTGAGTTCTCGAAATCCGTTCTCCGCTACGTCCAGCCACCTCGGACAGACTGGTCTGGGTTGACCGGGCCGATGGAATGAGTCTCTTCAGCTATAGTAGCGCCGTTCGCCCTCGCTGGGAGTGCCATGCAACATTCTACGATGCTCCATGAGGGTCAACTGAGCGGAGCCAAACTCACAAGCCGATCTACGGCGGCTCCCAGTCATCTGTATTCACGGGGCCGAAAAATTGGGAGGTAAACGCTGTCGGTATCAGTCGAACGCGGCGGCCGCCGCAGCCGTGTCCTCGAAGAACTGGTACTCGATGATGGCTCCGTCTCGAACGGCACACCTGAGTGCCCAGTCGCTTTCGAAAACGTTCCCCGTCGAAGTGATCCGGTGTTTGAGGTGGCCTGCCGCAAAGACCGTCTCCTGCTCACTGACCAACCAATCAACAGAGAACGCCTCGGTGTCGGTGTCGCCGCCGAGTCGCTCGAGGAATTGTTGGAGCCCGTCTCGCCCGTGGTACGTGCCGTACCAGGGGACGGATTCGGGCCCAGTCGCGACAATCTCGATATTCTCGTGGGCGAGGGCCAAGACGTGATCGAGGTCGCCAACACCGAACGCGGTGAAGAATTCGTCTACGATACTCTTTGCATCAGTTGGGGTAGATGAAGTCATGGTTGGTGTAGGTTCGTGGGTCGTTTGTCGGTTATTCGAGTTCGGTACCATGGTTTGCTCGGCGAACCAGTCGTCGTGAAGCCACTGTTCGGTCTTCCGGCGGCTCATCTCATCGTTCCAGATGACGTCCCGTTCGAACGTGACCACCTCGTTACCGGGACCGACGATCACCCAGGCATATGTGCCCGATTGGTCGCGACATTTCACCTTCATCCCGGTGACGACGACATCGTGGCCGTCGACCGTGATCGTCTCATCGTGTGGCTCGATCCACAGGACATCGAGTGCTCCATGGAGATCGGGCGCGGCCTCCGCGATGAACTCCTCGAAGACGGTCCGTGCAGTCTCTCTATCGGGGATATTACGCTCAGCGAACCGTTTCTCCATGCGTGTCATGCCCAGGAGAGACGATCGCTCCGCGTCAACGACGAAACTGACGTGTTCGCCGCCGAGGTCAGCGTTGCTCCCGTTTTTCCGGGCGTGTCGGAAGCGCCAAACAGGGCGCTCATCCCGGGTCACTCGGCGAGCGTCCACGAGGGTGTAGTCCGACGGAACCGGGACAAGCATCGTTGCTGTTTCGAGTGCTTCGGTATCGTACGATGGTTGCTGTGTCATTGGTGGTAGATCGTGTGTTTGATGGTGTAATTACGGTGCGGTGCCTGCAGTTGAGTCGTCCGCGAACTGTGGCGGAGTGCCCTGTCGACCGAGCGTGAAGACGCCCCCAGCGAGAACCAAGACGAGCGCTAGTGAGCCGGAGAGGCCAGCGAACCCGATCGGTTGCAGGAACGTCGCGGCGAGCGGACCGAGACTCGCGCCGATGAACAGGATGCACGTGTACAGTGCCACGGCTGCGCCGCGGGCCAAGGCGGCAGCCTCCCCGATGAAGTCGATGAGCGAGGGGACTGCCACCGCGATGCCCGTGACGAAGACGAGACTCCCGATGACGAGCACGGCCAGCGACCCCACAACGGCCTCAAGCCCGAGCCCACCAGCAGCGAGGCCGAGACCGCCGATGACGACGCGGTCACTCCCGTAGCGGGTGACTAGCTGTCCGGCAAGGGGTGAGCACACCATGCCAGGAACGCCAGCAACGTGCACGAGCAGGAACTGTTCTGGACTGATGCCGAAAGTCGTCTGGAGGTGCGGCGCGAGCGCGCTGTACATCCCGACGAACGTGAACAGCAGGGTAAACGCAGCGAAGTAAGCTGCGAGGAGGACTCGATTCCGTAGCAATCGTCCCATCCGTGCGTATACCGTCCGGAGACGGGTCGCTGACTCGCCCGCCGCACGCTCGCTGTGTGGGAGTGTATAGACGAGGACAACGAAGACGCCATACATCGCGGCGAGTCCCCAGAACACCCACTGCCACCCGACGGCCAACGTTACGGCGTCGGCGTAGACCTGCCCAGCGATCCCAGCCACGAGGAAGCCAGTCGTCACCACGGCAATCCCGGTGGCATGCGTCGACGCTGGGAGGACTTCGCCAAGATACGCGAGGGCGGCAGGGGCGAACGTGGCGGCGGCGATTCCCTGTACAACCCGTAAGCCGAGAAGAACCTCGTACGACGGACTGAACCCGACCGCAAGTGTCGCAAGCGCAAGCACGAGTAGGCCGGGAACCATGATCTCCTTTCGGCCGTACCGATCGGAGAGCGGTCCGAAGACGAGAAAGCCCGCGGCGTACGCGAGCCCAAAGGCAGTACCCAACCACGACGCTTGGGCCTGGGAGACACCGAACAGGCGTCGCATCGTCGGGAAGAGCGGAATCGCCACGTACAACTCCGAAACGACAACGAGCCCGGTCAGTGCCAGGATCGCGACCGTCGTCGGCGCATCGAGCCGGGTACGCACGGTCATGACTGCCACCGGTCCTCCAGTACTGGATTCAGGAAATCGTCCGGAACTGGCCGTCTAAGCGGCCAGGATGAGTCGTTCGTCCGCTCGTGTCGATGGTCGTCTGGGTCTGACATCGGCAGCCTCGGCTATGATGACCGCGCTAATAAACAGTCAAGTTAGTTACATAGTACCGGGTTCGATCGGTCGCACCGGGTATGTGAATTCGTACCGATTCCCGACGGAAGGAAGTTTGACCCTCAAAGCTGTGGAGGTCGGGGCTCAGGCTGCGGTATCGCCTTTCACTCACCGCTATGCTTTTGAGTGCGAAAATCGCACTAAAGGCCATGTCTGACACTCCCGAAGACTCAGAAGCGACGGAAACCGAGACACTGGTTGACGCGGGGAAAGACAAGTACCTCGGCGTACAAGAGAAACGGGAATTGTTTACCCTCCTCGGCAGAGCCCATACGATGGAGATCATCCACGTATTCGTCCGGGAACCTGGCCCATGGCGGTTCAATGAATTGCGCAGGGTGTTAGATATTTCACAGAATACGCTGTCGGCACGGCTCAGTGAACTGCTCGAAGCAGAGTTGCTCACTCGGCAGTCCTACGACGAAATCCCACCGCGAGTCGAATACCAAGCAACGCGGAAACTCATCGATCTGAAACCGATGTTTCAGCACCTCTCTGAGTGGGCCGAACAGTACGATCACTAAACATCTCGATTACCAATTCGCAGCGCTCAGTGTTACTCCTCGAGGGCGACACCACAGTCGTCTATATCGACCTCGGTCAGATCGAAGGCAGCGCGTCGGGGATCGATCGCCAGCCGTTCCTGATGCAACTGTTGCTGTCGACGGTCTACCAGCAGGCGAAAAACACCCAACAAAACGTCGAACTCGCGATCGACGAAGCCCACTACCTCTTTGCGGACCAGGCCAATCTCGATTTCCGCGAGACAGCGTTCCGTCACCAACGCCACGCGGGGCTTTGGATGGTGCTGTTCTCCCAAACTGCTCAGGAATTCTACGAAACTGAGCAGGCGGAGAAGATCATCGGCATGTGCCCGATCAAGGTTCTCCACAAGCACCCTGAATTGGATGATCGGACAGCCGACAAGATCGGCCTAACCGAAGAGCAGCGCCGGTACGTCAGGGGTGCCGATGCCGGGAAAGAAGATCTCGGCTATCGTCAGGCACTCGTTCGCGTCGAAGAACACGGGACGTACCCGCTGCAGATCGTCGCTGACGACTTCGAGAAACGAGTTATCGACTACGACCCAGAGGAGCAAGAGTCCAAATTCTTAAAATGGAAGCGCGTTGATGATACCATCAAACCGACTATGAACGCTACGAATGCCCCTCCACTGCTCTGCCCTCGCTCGTTCAGTCGGCCGACGGTACCGCCCGACTGTTCCAAGCGCCTCCGTGCTGCACCGACCGGCCGCTCGCGCTGGCAGCATATCGGACAAACGACGATCTCCCCCTATCGCCCCGTTCGTCGATGAAACGGCCAGCAACTGCTTCCCGGGACCGCCTGCTGTCTGTGATTCTCATCGCCCTCTGTATGGGACTTCTGGGTGTCGTCGCAAGCACACTCACGGCTTCGGTATCAACTACGGTGGCTCCCAAACCGCCGTCATCGACACCACCATCCGGCATCTCACTTTTCGCCCTTCTCTACCAACTCCTCAACCAGATCCTTGCGCCCTTCGGTATCTCCCTCGGCCCACACCCGGGCCAGTTCTCCGGTGATTCCCTCCTCGGGCTGGTATTCATCGGCCTCCGAGCCCTCTACCAGTACCGGCTCCTGATCATCGCGATAGCGTTTCTCTTTACGGTCGTTGGCCTTCTTTATCAGTATTGTTACCATCTCGCCGTCCCCCGACCCCTCCAGCCGACGAGCGAGTCCGCTGAGATAGCCACGGAACCCTCGTCGACAGCGACCCCAAGTGCTGGCTTGTCGCCCGAGACACCCTCGGGATCGGTTCAAGCGGCCTGGGTCGCGATGATTCGCCGTGTCGATGCCGACGTCGATAAGCCGTCGTCGCGAACGGCAATTGAATGGCAGCAGATCGCGATCGATGCAGGTCTACCGCCCGATGCTGTCAAGACGATCACCGCAACGTTCCGTGAAGTTCAGTATGGAGACGCCAGCGAGACAGACGCTCGCCGCCACCATGTCCGGGTCGCGCTCGAGCGACTCGATGAGCATCAGGAAGCCACATATGGATAACCCCTCACGTGTCGCTCTCCGCCGCTGGATAATGCTTACAGCGCTCGCCCTGATCGCTATTGCTGTCCTTCTCGTTGGTCTCGCCGCCGTTTCCCCCTCACTACGCAACGCGCTTCGCCATCCCCGGGATGATATCTTTCTCATTACCGGGTTCCTCGTCGTCGCTATCTCCGGCGGGTCACTCCTTCTCCTCCCGGTGGATGAGATCGCCGAGGACGACAACACTGATGCATACGAGCCCGAAGTCACGCCCGAGATTCCATACGCGGGTGCAGACCTCGAGCCGCTAATGACGGGTCCGTTCTTTGAACGCCACATCTCTCCTTCCGAACAGCGGGAAATCCGGACCCGGCTCCGAGAAACCGCTACTCGCACGATTCGCCGACACACGGGGGCCGCAATGAGCGAAACGAGAGACACCATCCAACGTGGTGACTGGACGGAAAACGCCGTCGCCGCGTGGTTCCTCGGTGAGACGTCCCCACCTCGATCAGTTCGCCTCTACGCGCGTCTCTCTGACGAACTCGCGTTTCGGTACGGCGCTCGCCGAACCGTCCACGAAATTATCGCCTACGAACATCATCACGAAGACACGGAGGAACGTACACCGTGACAGCGGTTGAGCGGACGCACCGTTGGCGAGCGGCATACGCGTTCACCCTGTTCACGAGTACGTCCGGGTTGTATCTCGAAGATCCGCTAGTCCTGCTGACGTCGCTTCTGGGAGTCGCGTATGCAGGCTACCCCCTCCTCGTCGGCCCACCAACCGTCGATCTCGACCTATCACGAACAGTATCGGCCGAGACGCCCAGCCACGGCGATTCCGTGACAGTGACCGTCTCTGTGACGAATACCGGATCGGCGACGCTCGCTGACCTCCGGATCATCGATGGCGTACCGGCTCTCCTGGCGGTCACCAATGGGACGCCACGACACACGGCCACCCTTCGCCCGGGAGCGACGGCGACGTTTCAGTATACAATCGCCGCGAAACACGGGAGCCACCGCTTCACTCCAGCGACGGTGATCGCTCACGATATCAGCGGGAACGTGCGCGTCGAAACCGAGGTCGCTGCCGGTGAGCCGACGATGATGCGTGAGGGACGGACACTCGAGTGTACGGTTGACCTCCGGGCGTTCCAGTTGCGTCGCCAAGCTCGACAGTTTCCCGGGCAAACGCCCACGGGTTCTAGTGGAGACGGGCTCGAGTTCCAGCAGACGAGATCCTATCAACGGGGTGACCCAGTGAACCGAATCGATTGGAAGCAGTTCGCTCGGAGCGGCGATCTCACAACAGTCGAGTTCCGTGAGGAGCACCGGACAGCCGTCGTACTCTGCATCGATGCGCGACCGGAAGCGATGCGAGCGGCGGAACCGACGGACCCACACGCGGTCGCATACTGTGTCGCTGCTGCACGGCAGGTTCTCTCGACGCTCGAGCAGCGGAGTGACCGGGTTGGTGTCGCCGTCTTTGGAACCGAGTTCGACTGGCTCGCGCCGAGTGCGGGCCACCAGCAGTACACACACGCGGAACAACTACTGCTCTCTAATAAATACGACCGGCCAGCACCGATCGACGACCAGGACGCCACGGGTAGATCGACGGCTCAACTCCAGCAGTTACTCGCGCAGACCCGGGAGAACCTCGAGGTCGTGGTGTTTTCGCCGTTGGTCGATGCGTTCGGAGAGACTGCTGTGCAGCAACTGGACGCGAACGGACATGCAGTAACAGTAATCAGTCCGGACGTGACGACGAAGACGACTGCCAGTGCGGAGTTTGCGGGGATCGAGCGCACGAATCGCGTTCAAGCGCTCCGAAATCAACGGGTGCCGGTCGCGGATTGGTCGCCCGAGAAGCCGCTATTCTGGCCTGTCGGCCACCACAGGGGGAGCTAATGGGGCCCTCATCTATCGTGAAGCAGCCGACATATGCGGGGGGCGCGTTCGCCGTACTCGCCGCGGCCTGCGTGACCGGCGTGCTTGCAAGTCGATCTGTTCAGGTATCGATCGCTGGTGTCGAAACTATCGGTTCACTCCTGTTGTTGGGAAGTGGTGTCGTTCGACGTCGTGGTTATCGCGTTCTCGGCGGTAGCCTCGTGGTTGGTGGGAGCGGTATCGTCTGTCTTGCACTCGGCCTGAGTTTTCTGGCGCCGGGTGGTCCATTCGAGCGGCTCTCCTTCCTCGGTGGAACGGTCGCGATGGCTTGTGTCGTACTGGGCGTGTTTCCGCTGTACCGATCCTGGACGCGGCCTCTCGTCGGAATCGGTGTCGCACTCTTCAGTTGCAGTCTTGTCGGCCTCGCGTGGGCCACGAACATAGGCGGGCCCCGGTTATTGCTAGGAGTGGGGCTGACGATTGTCACGTGGGATGTTGCCGAACACGCGATTACGCTTGGAGATGACGTCGGACGGAGTGCGCGAACATACACCGTTTCGGTCACTCATCTGGCGGGGAGTCTAGGAGTTGGGTTGGCTGCCGGGACGGTCGCGGTGGCCGTCTCCAGTGTGCAGCTACCACCGATTCCGATTGCTGCGCTCGCGTTGCTGCTAGGGGCGTTCCTGTTGTTGCTGTTCGTTCTCTTCCTGGGAGATAGTGAGTGGCTGTCCGGGAGGAGAGATTGAGCACCACACGACAGCGAGAGGAGATACTCTGCAACACCAAGTCAGCTACAGTGGTGTGGTGACAATAAACCCGATTCGATCGGCGGTAATTCCAACTGAAAGCCCATTTCCCGACTCCGTTTCCGTCCACCGATATGTGTTTTCTACCGGCTGTGTTGAATCGCCATACGGCGGTGGATTTCACCGTTCGATGGCCCGCTTGATATAGTAGCAACTGAAACGATTTACACACTGATCGCAACGCTGTCGTGCGATCAGGTGTGCAATGACTTTCAGTTGCTACTATAGTATGTCCGACACACAGCAGGGCGATTTCCCAAAACTCCCGAGTACAGGTGAAGGCGTTACCGGAGGTCCCCACCCATATCCTGGATAGACGTTAGAAACGGTCTGTTGAATACAGAGCGTCGGTCTATCGACCGAGTGCGACGAGAATCCCATAGATTACGATCCCACCGCCGAGAACGAGTCCTCTAATCCATCTACCGCCAGTGTCCGCACTCACGACGCTGATAGCAAGAGTCCCGAGCCCACAGAGCACCCAAAACAGTCCAGTCCAGTAGTTGTTCAGTTTGGCGAACAGTGGCAATATCCGTGGGGCGAATACGGCCGCAATACCGATTAGTACGAATACACCGCCCGCTACAACTCCGCCAGTATCGACTGGGTTCTCATAGAATACGAATACGGCTATCGCTAACAGACCGAGAATAACATACGAGAGGCCGTTCCACAGTCCTCCGACGTCCAATCGGTCACTTTCGGTCATTGCTGGCTCTGAGAGGGATACCGCTGACAAGGAACGCTCGTGCGACGATCAGATTCGTATCTGATCTCCCACTTGAAATGATCGATACGCAGGTGTCGTGGGTAGTAGTAACACGATGAACGATGGCTGAAAAGAGGGTTTCAACGGTGCCGAATCGTAGCACCAACGACTGTTCATTACAGCGATTCCAAGTGGATGGGAATCGGCCAGAAATTGATAACCGGCGATCCGAATAACACGATGTCGCGTGGGTGAGCGCGACATCGATCCAATCATCTACCGACCCTTGCGACGGCTCAGGCGGCGGGCACCACCCACCCGTCGCCGGACCGTCGCTGTTTAAGTTTCGTGTTACCGAACGGTGCGCGTTCTCCGGCCCGATTTTGATACGTATCTGTGGCATAGCAAATCCCTTGATCTCCCACGCGACAAACCAACACCGAGTGCGACGAGACGGACACCCCCAACCGGATTCCACTCGCGCCGGGCCTCGAGTCCGCGTTGATCACGTGCTGTGATCGTGTCGGAGTTCGTCCGGCGATCGACCTGGCCGTTCTCGACGAGCCCTTACGACATCGTCGAGATTTGGATACAGACGCCCATGAGGAATCCCTTTTTGGTAGCACTTCTCGAGCCCATCTTTGATCGCGAGGCCATGTGGTTCGTCTTGGCCGGCGATCACGTACTGCGGGTTACGCTGGAATGCAGTGAGATCGTACATGTATGAACGTGCGCATATTGACTGATGACGGTTCCGGACGGACCGGAGTACCGACAACTGGCAGTTGCTCTCGCCGGTCATCGACCCGTTCGCAGTTCCCACGTTGGCTTTCCCCTGAACGTATCGGGGTTCTCAGCAGGAGCAGCATGATCCTGATTCGTCGATAGTGACGCAAGTCGTGCGAGCCGGTGTGCCTTCCGTGGATCAGATAGAGCATATTGATGCCATCTTATTTTCATCAGGTCCACAAATTCGCAATAAATTGGTGGTAGTCCCGAGGCTCCCGTCGGTCGAAGCCGTTCGAGCCAGCAATTTTAGGCCGGGCTAAAACCAAAGGATATTTATTCCTTTAGGCTGGCCTAAAATTCATGGCAGAAGCTGAAAGAGACGGGAATCGATCGACCCGGAGAGAGTACATGAAAGACGGGACCGCGCTGCTGGCCGCCGGTTCGCTCGCAGGTTGTTCTGACCTCTCGGGTGGGGTCGCCGAATCGGACGAAACTCAGACACAGGCTGGTCGGTCCTATTCGGGGACGATGGCGCCGGTCGGCGAACTCAGACTAGAGTCGAAACCCGAGCGCATCGTTGGCGGGTGGGGATTCGAGGAGGACATCTTGACTGCACTGGGGGAGGCCGACAAGCTCGTCGCCGCCGAAGGCAACCAGTTCTGGTTCACCGGGTTCTACGATCAGCTCCCAGGCGTAGACGTGCCGGATCCCGGATCGTTAGATCTGGTCCGGACGGACGACTGGTCGCTCAAGACGGAGTTTCTCTACGAACTCGACCCGGACCTGTTCGCCGTCGACCCAAACCGGTTCATCTCGTACTACGGCGCCGACGAGGACGACATCTCCGAGATCGAAGATTCGATCGCGCCCTTCTTCGGGAACGCTAGCCGCCGCAAGCGCGGCGACGACTGGCCGACCTGGCCTGGCGATGAGCCCTACGCCTACTACGATATCCCCGAACTCGTCAGCCGGTATGGGGATCTGTTCGGCAAGTCCGAGACGGCCACAGCCATCAACGACCGCTACCGGACGGCGCTGGAGGACATGCGATCGCGCGTCCCGCCCGAGTCCGCGCGTCCGAGCGTTGCGTTGCTCAACGCACAGATCAACCCCGACACGGAGGGGTTCTTCCGCGCTTACAATCCCGAGACTGCGATCGACAAGACGTACGGGAAGAAACAGTACCGGGATCTCGGGCTCGTCGACGCCTTCGAGGGCGAGTACGGCGGCCAGGCCGGAATCCAGATCGACTACGAGGCGCTGCTCGAGGTCGATCCCGACGTGATCGTGTTCCACTTCGGTGTCAATTACCGCGACTGGAACGACGACGATGCTCTCCGAAAGACCGTCGAAGGGATGCGCGACAGCCCACTGGGACAGAAACTCACCGCCGTCCAGGAGGACGAACTCTACGTCGGCGGCTCGGCGTACCAGGGCCCGATCATCAACCTCTTCCAGACCGAGATGCTCGGGAAACAGCTCTACCCTGACGAGTTCGGTGAGTGGCCTGGCGAGGTCACCGCCGGCGAACTCCCGGAGATCCCCGAGGACGAATGGCTGTTCGACCGCGAGGAACTCGCCGATATCGTCTCTGGATCGAACTGATCCGACGAGTCACACTGGGGTGCTCGTCGCGCAGGTCTTTTGTGCAACGTGATTTGCCAGTCCGTGTGCCGTTCGTTTCTGCCGAAACTACCGGCCGACGCCGCCGCGCTCGAGGGTGAGGGGAACGCTTATTATGTTTTAGGTTGACCTAAATATCAACGGATGGTATCTCATAGAAAACGAGAGGCCAGTCGTGGCGTCTCGAGTACACAGGTCGAGCGGCTTCGGACGACGCTCCAGGCGGAGCGCTGGCGGAGTGTCGATCAGGAACTGTTCGCGAAGATGCTCGCGGAGTTTATGTACGAGAGACTGCTCGAACCCGATGAATACGCCGTCGACAGCGACTGGCGGACCTACCGCCTGGCTTTCGGCGACGTCAGCTACGAGTTCCGCGCAAAAGAGCGGGTGTTCGACAGCTACCGTGTCGACCCGGACTCTATCAGGAAACGGGTCGGCGACGGCGAGTGGACGGAGGCAACCGACGCGATCCAATTCCTGCTCGACGCTCGCGAGACCCTGGGGATCGACGACCAGACGGCGAGCTACCTCGTCCGGGAGTACAACAACACCCTCCTGGCTGACACGCACATCGACGCCGACGACGCCCCCGACGACGTGGAGAGTATCGTCGACCTCGACGCGATGGAGGTCGAAGGCGAGATGCGGGGCCACCCCTGGTTCACAGTCAACAAGGGACGTATCGGATTCGATTACGGGGACTACCTCCAGTACGCGCCCGAGAACCAGACGCCCCAGTCACTCCAGTGGGTCGCGGTCCGGCAGTCGGAGGCGACGTTCGCGAGCGTCGACGACCTCGAGTACGACTCTCTGATGGAGACCCACCTCGGCGATCACGTCGGCGAGTTCGAACGGACGATCGCAAATCAGGGGCTCGAGCCCGCCGAGTACTACCTCATGCCAGTTCACGAGTGGCAGTGGCAACACACGCTGGCCCAACTGTTCGCGCCTGCAATCGCGGCAGACGAGATCGTCCCGCTCGGATCCGGGCCCGACACGTACCTTCCCCAGCAGTCGATCCGGACGCTGACGAACCGTTCGGACCCGACGAAACCACACGTCAAGGTACCGATGCGGATCCTGAATACGATCGTGTACCGCGGTCTCCCGGGCGAGCAAGCCCTGGCCGCTCCGCGCGTGACCGAGGTCGTCAAGGGGATCTGCGATCAGGATCCGTTCCTCAGAGACGACTGCGACCTCGTCCTGCCCGGAGAGATCGCGAGTATTAATTACGAGCACCCCCAGTTCTCACAACTCTCCGCCGCACCGTACCAGTACCAAGAACTGCTGGGCGCGGTCTGGCGCGAGAGCGTCCAGTCGCTCACGACAGAGTCCGAGCAGGCGCTGCCGCTCTCTGCGCTGTTACATCGCGACGTCGACGGTTCGCCAGTCGTTTCGTCGCTCGCGTCTCGAGCAGGTCTCTCGCTGGCGGCATGGATCGAGGAGTTCCTCGATGTCCTCTTCCCGCCGCTGTTGCACTACCTGTACAAGTACGGGCTGGTGTTCATGCCACACGGGACGAACGTCCTCTTGATTCACCGGGACGGTCAGCCGGTCCGGATCGCCGTCAAGGACTACGTCGACGAAATCGCGCTGAGCGACGAGCGCCTTCCCGAGGCATCAGTGATCCCCGACGACCTGTACGATCACCCCGAGATCCTCCATCAAAAGGAACCAGAGGCGCTGTGCCAGCACATCTTCGGCACCGTGTTCATCTGTGTTCTCCGGTACGTCTCTGATCTCCTCGAACGGGAGGTCGGGTACGACGAGACCGTCTTCTGGCGACAGGTGCGCGACAGCATCGAACGGTACCAGTCGGCTCACCCGGATCTAGAGCCCCGCTTCGACCGCTTTGACCTGTTCAAACCCGAGTTTACCCGCCTCTGTCTGAACCGCGGCCGCTTGACCGATTACGAGTATGCCGACGGCCCCGAGCCACCGGAGGTGACCGCCTACGGGACTGTGACGAACGCGCTAGCCGAACTCAACGACTGATCCGGTGATTCAGGGCGCGCTTTGCGTCTGATCGCCTGCTGGTAGGTTACTCGCTCCGCCGCCTGTGCGGTCGCGTTAGCTCCGTGTGTACGCAATATCTTGCCCATTTCACATCTATAATCAGATTACATTAAAATTTACTAGTAATCTGGTATATACCAGTAGTTTTTTATTTTTAGGCTTGCCTAAAACAATTGATGGCGAAAGATACCACGCTGCTCGGAAGCATGGCTTCCCGGGCCGGAGGTGATCGCGAGTGAACTACGCCGACTCGACAGCCGACCAGTTGCTCGCCCAGCAGGCGAACCGTGAATCGAGCGCACGGACGTATCCGCGGTATCTCCCGTTGGCAATCGAGGAGGCCTCGGGAATGACGGTCGTCGACGTCGAAGGCAACGAGTACTACGACTGCCTCGCGGGAGCGGGGACACTCGCGCTGGGGCACAATCACCCGGCCGTCGTGGACGAGATGGAGCGCATGCTCGCGGAGGGGCGAGCGATCCACACGCTCGATCTCACGACACCGGAGAAAGAGCGGTTCGTCGACACGCTGTTCAGCTGTCTCCCCGACGAACTCACGGACACCGCGAAAGTCCAGTTCTGTAGTCCCGCCGGGACCGACGCCGTGGAGGCGGCGCTGAAGCTCGTCAGGACAGCCACCGGCGACCGACCGATCCTCGGGTTTCAGGGTGGCTACCACGGGATGACCAGTGGCGCGTTGAGTCTCATGGGCAACACCGGACCGAAAGAGCCGCCGGGATTGCCATCGGCGGTCCATCACCTTCCGTACCCCTACACCTACCGATGTCCGTTCGGGGAGGGCGGTGACGAGTGCTGGCGAACCAGCGTGCAGTACGTCAAACGAGTGCTCGAGGATCCCGCCAGCGGCGTCGTCTCGCCCGCCGGGATGGTCTTCGAATCAGTCCAGGGCGAGGGGGGCGCCGTCCCCGCGCCGGCCCCGTGGATGCGAGAGATCCGCCGTCTCACGGACAAGCACGACGTGCCGCTGATCGCCGACGAGATCCAGACGGGGCTGGGACGCACCGGTGAGCTGTTCGGATTCGAGCACGCCGACATCGTTCCCGACGTCGTCACCGTCTCGAAGGCCGTCGGCGGCGGGTTGCCCCTCGCAGTCGTCGTCTACGACGAGGAACTCGACGAATGGGAGCCGGGGGCCCACGCGGGGACGTTCCGCGGAAACCAGCTCGCGATGGCCGCTGGGACGGTGACAATGCAACACGTCCTCGACAACGACCTCGACGAGCACGCCGCGGCGATGGGCGAACGACTCCGTGAGCACCTTGAGGAGACTGCCGCAATCAGCACGGCAGTCGGTGACGTCCGGGGACGCGGCCTCATGCTCGGCGTCGAGTTCGTCGATCCGACCGCCGACCCCGGCCCGCAGGGACACCACCCGCCTAACGGGGATCTGACAGAACGTGTGCAAGCCGAGGCGTTCGATCGCGGCCTCATCATCGAGACTGGCGGGCGCGACGGCGCGACTGCCCGGTTCCTCCCGCCGCTGGTCATCTCCCCGAAGCAGGTCGACGATCTGGCCGAGATTTTCCACCGTAGCGTTCGCGCGGCGATCGACGCCGACGAACGGACGGAGGTACTCGCATGAACGGCGAGAAGTCTCTCGACGGAGAGGAGCGTTTGGACCAGCCGCCGCTCGACGACGCGTTCCTCGGGAGCGACGCCGGGAGCGCTGCCTACGCAGCCGCGACCGACGCGGCGACGCGCGCTGTGGTGACCGCGACCAACCGCGCGACGCCCTACTCGGGGGCCGATCCCGACGCGCTCCGCGACCGGTTTGCCGACCGGCGTGTCCTCCCCGAGAGTGGACAGCCCGTCGAAGAGACGCTGGCAGAGGTCACTGACGACGTACTCTCGGACGTCGTCGGTGTCTTCGACCCGGGCTGTGTCGCACACCTCCAGTGTCCGCCCACGATTCCCGGACTCGCGGCGGAAGTGCTCGTCGCGGGGACGAACCAGTCGATGGACTCGTTCGACCAGGCGCCGGCGCCGTCCGTCTGCGAAGAACGCGTCGTCAGTGAGCTCTGTGACCTGGTTGCGTTCCCTGCCGGCGCCGACGGCGTGTTCACGAGCGGCGGCACGCAGTCGAACTTTCAGGGACTGCTCCTGGCCCGGGCATGGTTCTGTCGCGACCGGTTCGACCGTGACGTTCAGGCCGAGGGACTGCCCTCCAGAGCCGATGACCTCCGCGTCGTCACCTCCGAGGCAGCTCACTTCACGGCTGCCCAGGCCGCAGCGCAGTTGGGCCTCGGCGAGGACTGCGTCGTCGAGGTGCCAACCGACGACAGCTACCGGATGGATCTGGACGCGCTGGATTCGACTATCGCCGACCTTCGCGCGGACGGCACCCGACCGTTCGCGCTGTTCGGGACTGCCGGGACGACTGATCACGGCGCGGTCGATCCGCTGTCGGAACTCGCCCGCCGCGCAACTGAACACGACCTCTGGTTCCACGTCGACGCCGCCTACGGCGGGGCGTTGCTGCTCTCCGACCGCGAGCGGGCCACACTCGACGGCATTGCGCAAGCGGACTCCGTCGCGGTCGACTTCCACAAGCTGTTCTACCAGCCCATCAGTTGTGGTGCCTTCCTGCTCCGCAACGGCAGCCGGTTCCGGTTACAGGACCGCAATGCGGCGTATCTCAACCCCGAGACCGACGACGAGTCGGGCATCCCGAACCTCGTCGGGAAGTCCCTCCAGACGACCCGTCGATTCGATGCCCTGAAACCGTATGTGACGTTCCGGACGCTGGGACGTGAGCGCCTCGCTGACTGGGTCGAGTACGTCGTCGATCTCGCGACCGCCACGAGCGCCGACGTCCGTGACCACCCCGACCTCGAACTGGTGTGTGAACCACAGCTGAGCACCGTCCTGTTTCGATATCGACCCGACGAGGGCGACCCCGACGAGATCAACCCGGCCATCCGCGGTCGCCTGCTCCGAGACGGACGGGCCGTGATCGCCCGCACGGAGGTCGACGGAGAAGCGACGCTCAAGTTCACGTTGTTGAACCCGCGAGCGACGCGTTCGTCGCTCCGTGGGCTGCTTGAATCGGTCGTCGAATACGGCACCGAGATCGAACGAGAGAGATCAACATGACACGACACGACGACTCCGCGCGCGAGATCGCGCGCCACGCTACGACACACAGTTTCCTGAACTGCTACTGCCACGAGACCGGTACCGGGCAGTTCCGGCCAGGTGACGAGACACCGATCGACGCCGACGGGATCGTTCTGCACTGTCCCCTCGAGGAGCAGGGCGTCGATCTGTACGCACCAGTCGCGCACCGCTCGCCGACTGGACGTCACCTCTTCGAGACGCCAGTGCGTTACCGCGTCGAGGGGCAGATCCACGACTGTGATTACCTCACGCTCGCGACGCTCCTGACCAAAGAACTCGAGTTGACCCGCGGCGGCGACGCCGACAGGGACGAACTCCTCGCCCGAGTCGTCTCGAGCTGTCGGGCCGTCGAACGGTTCGTCGACGCCCGTCGAGGAGACGAAGCGCTCACCGATCCCGGGGCAACGTTCCGCGAGGCCGAACAGTCCCTCGTATTCGGCCACCTCATGCACCCGACGCCGAAGAGCCGCCGCGGGATGGGCCGGGATGGGCCACGTTACGCGCCCGAACTCGGCACGTCATTCCCGCTGCACTACGTCAGTGCCGAGTCGGCAGTCGTCAGCCAGGACTCCACGCGCGAGCACAGCGCCGCTGAGTGGGTCGAATCGGCGCTACGAGACGACCCGGCCGTCCCGGAGGCAGTCGTCGACCGGCACGTCGACGACGGGCGCGTACTCATCCCGCTGCATCCCTGGCAGGCCAGGTACCTGTTCGACCGGGAACCGGCACAGCGCTGGCTCGAAGACGGGCGTCTCGAGTCGCTCGGACCGATTGGACGCGAGTTCGCCCCGACCTCGTCTGTTCGGACGCTGTACGCGCCGGAGTCGCCGTTCATGGTCAAGGGCTCGCTGGCAGTCAAGATCACGAACGCCGAGCGGACGAACAAGCGTCCGGAACTCGACCGCGGCGTCGCCATCTCGGAGCTGCTGGACACCGAACTCGGGGACGCGATCGACGATCGATTCCCCGATTTCGACGTGATTCGGGACCCGGCTTACCTGACTGTCGAGACGGACGACGGGAGCGCCGAGTCCGGGTTCGAGGTTGTCCTGCGGGAAAACCCGTTCTACCCGGACGGCGAGCAGCAGGTGACGCCGATCGCCGCGCTGTGTCAGGACGGAATCACCGGGCAGTCCCGCCTCGAGCGAGTCGTCCGCGACATCGCCAACAGCGACGGACGAGCCGTCGACGTGGTGAGCGTCGACTGGTTCGACCAGTACCTCGAGACGGTGGTCCAGCCGGTTCTCTGGCTGTTCCTCGACTGGGGACTCGGGCTGGAGGCCCATCAGCAGAACACGGTCCTGAAACTGGACGATGACGGCTATCCCGCCCACGGATTCTACCGCGACAACCAGGGGTACTACTTCCCGGAAGGCGCCTACGATCGGATCCACGATGTCTGTCCCGGCGTCGGCGAGCGGGCCGACACGCTCTGCCCGGACGCCGTCGCCGACGAGCGGATCCGTTACTACGTCGTCCTGAACAACGCGTTTGGCGTGATCAACGCCTTCGGGACAGCCGGCCTCGTCGACGAACGTCGTCTGCTCGGGGTCCTCCGTGACCGGCTCGAGTCGCTGCAGCGGTTCGATCGTCCGTCGTCGTCCCTGCTCGACCCGCTCCTCGAGTCCGAAACCGTCCCTCGCAAGGCGAACCTGCTCACGCGATTCCGCGGGCTCGACGAACTCGACGCCCCCTCGCTCGACGACCAGTCGGTATACGCCTCGGTGCCGAATCCACTGGTCCGGGAACTCGAGCAGGAGGTGGTCCGATGACGGCGCCTGCGACGTCGGTGTCTCACGACTACGGTTTCCACGTCGACGACGAGACGATCGACCGGACGATCGCGTACCGGCCAGTCTCGCTGGCGGACGATCTCGGGCGGCTGCACGCGTGGTTCAACGCCGAGCACGTCCAGCCGTTCTGGGACATCGCCGAGCCGCTGTCGGTGGTCCGTGAGACGATCGCGGAGAAGTTGGCGACCGAGGAACTGGGCTGTTACGTCGGCTCGCTCGACCACGTCCCGATGAGTTACTGGGAGTGTTACTGGGCCGCGGACGACGAGGTCGGTGAGCACTTCGACGCGGTCCCAACCGACCAGGGGCTGCACCTCCTCATCGGCCCGCCGGAGTTCCTCGGGAACGGTTTGGCCGTCCCGCTCGTCAGGGCAATGCTCCGGTTCCAGTTCACACACGCCGAGACGGACCGGGTCGTCGTCGAACCGGACGTCCGAAACGACGTCGTCAGGCGTGTATTCAGACGCTGCGGGTTCGAACCGGTCCGTGAGATCGCCATGGACGAAAAAGACGCGATGCTCATGCTCTGCCACCGCGAGACCTTCGAAGAAACGATCTGGCCTGACGGTCGCGCGGACCTCGGGGAGGTGACAGCGAATGACTGACGGCGACGATCACCGAGTGTCCGGCGCGGCCGAAACCGGCCCGACGCACGCGGGAGATTCCGATGCCGGCACCGATCCGGTGGACTGTGGCCACGTCGACGTCCTCGGTGTGGGCCTCGGGCCGTTCAATCTCGGGCTGGCGGCTCTGCTCGCGGAGACGGACGTCGAGGCGGCGTTCCTAGAACAGGCGTCGACGTTTGCCTGGCACGAGGGGATGCTCATCGAGGGGGCAACCCTGGAGGTACCGTTCCTCGCGGACTTAGTTACGCTCGCCGATCCTACCAGTGAGTACAGCTACCTCAACTACCTGCGCGAGACCGACCGCATCTACGAGTTTTACTTCTACGAGACCTTCCAGGTGCCCCGACGGGAGTACGACGCCTACCTCGGGTGGGTCGCCGATCGACTCGAGAGTTGTCGGTTCAGCCGACGCGTCACGAGCGTCGCTGAGACCGACACGGGGTTCCGCGTCGAAGCTGTCGACCCGGAAACGGGCGACCGGTACGTGTTCACTGCCGACGACCTCGTCGTCGGCGTCGGATCGCGCCCCTACGTCCCCGACCAGTTCCGCAACTCCCTCGGCGAGTCTATCTTTCACACCGCCCGGTACCGGGACCGTCGCGACGGCGTCCTCGATAGCGACGCCATCGCTGTCGTCGGTTCCGGCCAGAGCGCCGCCGAGGTTGTGCTGGACCTGCTCGAACGACAGTCCGATCACGGCTACCGCCTCGACTGGCTCACTCGCTCGGACGGGTTCTTCTCGATGGAGTACTCGAAGCTCGGCCTGCAACATTTCACGCCGGAGTATACCCGGTACTTCTACGACCTCGATCGAGACACCAGAGACGAGGCCCTCTCCGGGCAGGACCTCCTGTACAAGGGGATCGACGTCCAGACGAGCGCGCGTATCTATGACACGCTGTATGAACGGTCCATCGGTTCGCGCGACCCCGACTTCGGCATGCTCGCGATGACTGCCGTCGAAGATATCGAGCCCGCCGGCGACGGGTATCGCTTGGCGTGTCACCAGACCCAGCAGGACGAGCGGTTCGTCCACGAAGCAGATGCGGTCGTTCTCGGGACCGGATATCACCGCCCGACCCCGTCGTTTCTGGGGCCGCTGGAAGCGGCGCTCGATCGTGATTCGAAGGAGCGACTCCGTATCACGGCGGATTACCGTGTCAAAAGCGACTGTGAGGGCCGGATATTCGTCCAGAACGCCGGAGTCTACACTCACGGCGTCGGAACCCCGGATCTCGGTCTCGGGTGTTACCGGAACGCTGTCGTCGTTGAGCAACTCGCCAGTCGCGAGGTGTATCCGATCGACAAAGACACCGTGTTCCAGGATTTCGACGTCGAGCAGTTCGTCACGACGGGCCAGCGAGACGGGGCCGCGAGCCCGCTCGCTTCGACGACTGACCGGAGTGATCTGACGTGACCAGGATCGCTCTGATCGTCCTCGACACGCTCCGGAAAGACACCTTCGGGCGACACTTCGATTGGGTGCCGGGCCGGACGTTCACGAACGCGTGGTCGACGAGTCACTGGACAGTCCCGGCCCACGCGTCGCTGTTCACCGGTCGGTACCCGTCGACCGTCGGCGTCCACGCCCGCTCAATCGCGCTCGATTGCGAACAGCCGGTTCTGGCCGAACGGCTCCGCGGTGCCGGCTACGAGACTGTCGCCTTCAGCGCGAACGGAAACGTCGTCCCGTCGTTCGACTACAACCGTGGTTTCGACGTCTTCGAACGGCACTCGCGGACGCGAGGGACTGACTGTGACGTGTTCCCGTGGGGGGATCACGCGGCCGAGCGCGATTTGTCACTCCCCCTCGCAGTGACGTCCGGACTCGTCGAGACCGTCCGTGGCTCCTACGACGTACGACCGTCGCTTCGGGCGGGGATCCGCCGTCTCCGACGCCGTCACGGGATCGGCCCCGGCGTCGTCGACGATGGAGCCAGTGACGCACTGTCGCTGCTGAGAGAGCGGTCCTTCGACGACGACGCGTTCGTCTTCCTCAACCTCATGGAGGCGCACACGCCGTACGTTCCGCCCGGTGGCTACGCGTCTCGATCCTACGACGCCGAGGAGACCGACCTGGACCTCGCGATGACACTCGGCGACGGCCCTGCCGATCCGGCACCCTACGAGCAGGCCTACGAGGACTGCGCACGTTATCTCGCCGACGTCTATCGGGACATCCACGACGAACTCGCCGATTTCGACTACGTGATCACGATGTCGGACCACGGCGAGGTGTTCGGAACTGACGGCGTCTGGGGGCACCCGCACGGACTGTATCCCGATCTCGTCGAAGTTCCAATCGTCGTCAGGGGCCCCGACGCTGACGACGGACACTGTGATGCCCTCGTCAGCGTCGCCGACGTCTACCGGACGGTCCTCGACGCGGCCGGGGTCGACGCCGACGGGCCGGGACAGTCGCTGCTGGGCGAGGTCGATGGCCGCGATCACTGTCGGACCGAGTATCACGGGCTCACGCACGCCGAGCAACGCTCGAGTCTGCTGGATCAGGGGTTCGACGAGACACTCGTCGAACGCTACGACTCCCCGCTCCGTGGCATGGTTTCCGCGGACAGCTACGGGTACGAGACCCGCGACGGGTTCACTTGCCGGGGTACGGACTGCGCAGAAACGCTACGACGCCGTCTTGAACGGGAGGGACCCTCCCTAGACGACCTCGACCGTGACGGGACGGATATCGACGATGCCGTCGAAAAAAGGCTCGAACATCTGGGATACGTGTGACGGTGGCGTTTAGATCAGAACGTGTCGCGGAGCCGTTCGCGTTCCCACGTCGCCGCGCTATCGGTAAATGCGTCCCACTCGCTGCGTTTGACCGTGAGATACGACTCGGTCAGTTCCTCTCCCAGCGCCGATCGCAGGACGTCGTCGTCGGCCAGCGCATCGAGGGCCTCCCCGAGCGTCGTCGGGAGTCGATCGATGTCGCGGTCGGTCAGCGTCGCCTCGTCGCAGTTGGCCGGGTCCGCTTCCAGCGGGGGGCCGGGATCGATTTCGTTCCGGATGCCGTCCAGGCCGGCTGCGAGCAGCCCGAGCACCGACAGGTACGGGTTGGCCGTGTTGTCCGCCGGGCGGTACTCGACGCGCGTCGCCGTGTCTCGCTCGCCGGGAGCGGCCGTCGGAATCCGCACGGCCGCCTCTCGGTTCTCCACACCCCAGCAGCCGTACGCGGCCGCTCCGGCCTGTGGCCTCAGCCGAGCATAGGAGTTGACAGTGGGCGAGGTGAGTGCGAGCAACGCCGGTACATGTGCCAGGATTCCACCGACGAAGTGCCGTCCCATCGGGCTCAGTGCCCGATCCCCGTCCGACGGCGCGAACCGGTTGTCCCCGTCCCACAGGGAGAGGTGGACGTGACAGCCGTTCGTCGCACCGTCGAACGGGTACGGAAGGAACGTGGTTCCGAGGCCGTGGGATTCGGCGACTGCGGCCACCGTCTCCCGGAGGAAGACGTAGTCGTCGACGGCCCCAATCCCGCGGCCGTACTTGGTCACGATCTCGTGTTTGCCGGCGGCGTACTCGGGATAGTACTTGTGGACGTTGATCCCCTGGGCCTGCAGTGCGTCGACGACGTCGAGGATCACGTCGTGTCCGTTGCGCATGCTTGCCGTCGAGTAGACGCCCTGATCGCCGTGTGGGGACGGTTCCTCCCCGTCGGTGACGAGGTGGAACTCGCTCTCGAGCGCGAGGGCCGCCTCGAGTCCCTCGTCCGCGAGGTCGGCGAGCTGTCGCGACAGCGCCGAGCGCGGGTCGGCGCTCCAGGGATGCCCCGACTCGCTGTCTCGGAGCGAGCACAGCACCGCCGCGACCCGGTCCTCGTGGTCGAGCACCCTGAACGACGAACAGTCGGGGAGGAGACGCACCTCGCCGACGGCATCGAATTGGGCGTCCTTGACGCGGTGGCCCAGCGCGTTGAACGACTGGACCAGTTCCGGCAGCGGGACCCCAGACTCGAGCGCGTCCGGTACGTGGTCCTGTTCGACCGCGTGGCCGCGGACGACGCCGTCGTTGCCGACGTACAGGAGTCGGATCAGTTCGACGTCTGCTTGTTCGCATCTATCCGCAATCGCCTGACTGTTCATGGAACGGTTTCGTATCGAACCCTCTCCCACATAGTTTTTAGGTCTACCTAAAATGTCGAAACACATGGGACCCGTGACGCTGAATCGCCCGCCAGTGGAGATCCTCCGCGAGCGTGACGACTGCCCGATCGAGGGGACACATCCGTGAGTGGGACGCTCGAAGTCGTCCGGCGTCGGCTCGCTGCTGCCGGCCTGTCCCGCAGCGTCGCGGGTCTGGGGATCGGTCAGGGGCTCTCGGCGGCCGGTGCGTCGATGGTCGTCCCGCTCATGGCGTCGCTGATCACCGGGTTGCACTCCCCACTCGTTCCGGCGACCGTCGTTGGCATCGCCGTCTCGAACGAACTCCTCGTCGGCGTCTTCTTCTCGACGCTTGGGGCCGTCCGGTCGATCTGTCAGATCCCCTTCGGACGGCTTTCGGACCGATTCGGCGTCCGGAACTCCCTGCTCGAGATCGGGTTCGCAGTCAGTAGCGCCACTGTCCTCGGGTACGGTTTCGTCGGCACTGTCGGGGGATTACTGTCCCTGCGTGTACTCCAAGGAATCGCACTGGCGGCAGCAACACCGGCGTTGATGGCGTTGGTCGATTCGCTCACGACGACAGACAACCGGGGCGGCGGGATGAGCGCGATCTCGACGCTCCGGACGCTGGGCTGGGGCGTCGGGCCAGTACTGGGCGGCGCACTGGCCGACCAGTTCGGGCTCAGGTCGGCGTTCGCCTGCGGCGCGCTCTTGGTTGGCGGCAGCGTTCTCCTGATCCGATTGGCCGTTCCAACAGTCAACCCCGGTCGAAGCAGCGGCAAGTCCGAGTCCGACGACGGCGGATTGCGCCCCCAGTTCACGAGCAGTCGGCAAGCGCGGACGCTCATCGGAGTTGCGGTCGCGGTCTCCGTACTCATGATGGGTATCTCGGCTATCGTCTCCCTCGAAGAGACAATCGTCGGTCGGCTCGGGGGCTCGAAGACCGGGTTCGGGATCGTGTTCGCGATTCCCACCATCACTCGACTCCTAGTCCAGTTCCCCGTCGGACGCTGGACCGATCGGTACAGTCGCCCGCCGATGATCCTGGGCGGCCTGCTGGCGAGCGTCCCGCTCGTGGCAGCGACCGGTCTCGTCCACACGCTTGGCGCGTTCGTCCTCGTCCGAGGACTCCAGGGTGCGACAGTCGCCGCCGTCGTCGCACCCGGCTACGCGCTCGCGGCAGACGTCGCGGACGAGGCACACTCCGGCGAACAGCTGGCGTTCGTGACGACAGCGTCGAGCGTCGGGTTCGCCCTCGGCCCGCTCGTATCCGGTGTGCTGGCGCCTGCCGGGTTCTTCGCCCCCTTCCTCGCCATCGCAGCGCTCTCCCTCGCCTCCGTCGTCGTGGTGTGGCGTCTCGTCGGAGCCGGTTCCATCCCGTCGTTGCGCGACTGCGTCGAGTTGCTCCATGGGTGACCATCCTCCCACGGAACCCACGTTCCGTGACGAACCACACCTATCTTTAGGCTTGCCTAAATACTGGGACACATGTCGACAAACGATCCTCGCAGCGCTTTCGGCCACTGGGACGAATCGGGGGAGCCGACGTGAGCGGAGCCGGTCCTCGAGAGAACCGTCTCTCAAGTCTGGGCGACAGTGAGACGGTATACGTCGGGGCGGCCGTCGAGACGGCGGCTGAGTCGTTGATCGAACTGTACGGGCTGGTCGGCCTCGACTGGGTCTGGATCGATCTCGAACACAAGAACGCCAGCCCGTTGGACGGAACCAATCTGGAGCGACTGAGCCGGGCCGGAGAGTGTGGAAACGTCGAACTCGTCGTCAGGCTCCCCGATAGTAACCCTGCGACGGTCAGGAAGGTACTGGACGCAGGCGTACGAAACGTCGTGATTCCGCGTATCGAGACGGCAACCGACCTCAGGCGCGCGGCCGAAGCCTGTTATTTCGAGTACGGCGACGAATCCGGCGCGCGTGGGCTCTCCCAAGGTCGTTCGAGCGGCTACGGCACAGCGTTCCTCGAGGATAGTGCATCATACTACCGGACCGAAGACGACGCCGTTCAGTTGGGAGCCCTCATCGAGGAAGAGCAGGCAGTCGAGAACCTCCCTGCAATCCTCGACGTGCCGGGATTGGACTTCGTGTTTCCCGGGCCCGGCGACCTCGGTGTATCGATGGGCCATCCGCTGGAGTACGACCACCCCGCGGTCAGTGATCGGATCGAGTACGTCGAGGAGACCTGCCGCGACCGGGGAATCCCCATGCTCGGGATGTATCACAGCAACTTCACCGGACGAGGGGGCATTCAGCAGGCTATCGAGCGAGGGTATCGACTGTTGAGCGTCGGGAACGAGTACGATTTCGCCGCCGAGATCCTCCGCGAACGTCTGTCGTGGTTCGCGGAGTGAGCGCGTAGAGCGGATCGGTCGCCCCAGAACGGACGTACGGGGCGGCAGTCGACCACCGACGGGTACGGGGCAGCAACGGTGTCGCCGGAGGCCCGAGCCAGGACCTCGCCTGTCCCGCGGCGACTGCCGTGGGGCGCGAGATAGTCATTTCGGATGGGCGATATCGATCGCCACGTCGTCCGAGTGCCATTTGCGGACCGTGCGGGCGCCGTCCATCGTAATCGATTGCGGCCGGATGCCCACCTCGAGGGCGAACAGGAGGTCTCTGACGTACGAGTTACGTCGCTCGTCGACTCTCTCCGGGCGTTCCCCTCGGTCGGCCAGTTCGTTCTGCACGAGCGTCGCGAACGCCCGTTGATCGAACGTCGGGAGCACTGGCCAGCGCTCGAGTAGTGGATCCATCAGCTTTCGATAGCTTCGAATCCCGTCGGCGAGCGAGATTCCCTCCAACCGGACCCCGCGCCGGCGCGGGTCGTTCCGGGTTCCAAAGGAGGTCGCCAACCCGGACAGCCGTGTACGCGAGGACGAACACGAGGGCACGGTCACGAGTTGCTTTCAGCGCCGTGTACGTGCTCGCTGCCTCTCGAGGGGAATCAGAATCCGCCGGGAGTATCGTATCCGTCTCGATGGCGTCGCGGGTCCGCTCGCCGACGTGACGAGGAAGGGCGTGACGCTGTTTGGCCGTCCAGGCCTGCTGGTCGCCAGGCTTACCGCCGTCAACCTCGGGGAGCGGCGCCATCGCACTGCCCGCTGGGCGTAATGCGTCTCGAATCGCTGGCAGAGGGTGCGCCAGCGGACGAGGTCACGGCTGCCCTCGTGCGGGCACGCTTTTTCGTCGCGTCCTGCAGAAATATCTATTCTAAATATAATCTCTACTATTGATAAATAGTATTGAACGGGACGTGTTCGACTGTTCACAACTGGAATAACAAAGCCGACCTACAGCCCGAAGATGGACGAAGCCCGGATCACGTTGCGATTGACGCGACCGTGATCCAATTCGGTGAGGAGCGATATTGGCTGTACGCTGCAGTCGATTCGGCTGCGTTGAATCACTAGATGGCGTCGGGGAAGGTCAGTAAATCGAAGGAGTTGAAGCGGGAAAATTTGGTTGTCCATGACACAAATCTCCCGCTTCACCGAGCGTTGCGTCTCGATTGCACAAAGAGTTACGGGTGAACGAGGCGAATCCGCCGCCCCGACTGGTGGCGGCGGATTCGCCGACTATGCCCTCATTTCGCTGCATTGCCTCCGGATTTACCTCGATACGTCCTACCGGATGACGATCGATCTGTTGAAGGAAATGCCGCAAATAACAGGGGATATCGGCCTTGACGTGGCCGATCTCCCCGCTCCATCTACGCTGTGTAAGGCGTTTGATCGGATCGAAATGAGTGTCTGTCGAGTGCTACTGCACCAGTCGGCGCAGTTGCACAACCCCTCTGAACACGCTGCTATCGACGCAACATTCTACGAACGTGATCGTGCGAGCCGCCACTACTGCCACCGAACCAATTACCGCGTTCAAACGCTCAAAGTTACAAAACTCGTCGATACAGCAACGCAAGCTGTTCTCGATCTTCACTGCTCAACGACGTTAGAAGGAAGCGACGCAGACCTCGCCGAGCAGATCGCCCGCCGGAACGCGGGCGATCTGCGATCCCTTGCCGCTGACAAGGGCTACGATAAGCAAGCGCTCCGCGACCAGCTCCGCAAACTCGACATTCGCCCGCTGATCAAACACCGGATCTTCGCTCCCTACGATCACGCTCACAACGCTCGTATTGACGAAGATCGGTACGCTCAGCGATCAATGACTGAAACCGTGAACTCCGCCATCAAGCGCTCGCTCGGCTACGCCGTGCGAGCGCGTACCTGGTATCGAGAGTTCCGTGAAATTACCCTGATGTGTGTCGTCTATAACATCAAGCGGGCTGTCAAACAGTGAAATCCACCGCTGTATGGCGATTCAACACAGCCGTCGATTCAGATTCAAACGATTTGCTCCATACAAAGCTTGAATCGGCGAGAACGAGCGTTTTTGCACATCCGTTCTTCGCCGAACTGTGCGAGAAAGATTATGTCGATGACGGCGTATTTCTCGTCGATGGGTCCACACCGCTCCAAGACGCCTGCTCTCGACATGGCCCCGATTTCAGATGCGATCACCACGGAAACCGGAACAGCGTAGAGCGTATTTTTCAAGAGGTGAAACGGCGGACTCACTCTTTATCGGCTGTTTTAGCAACGCCAAGGCAACCCGTGACGAGTAGTTGAGATCGTTCGCCTTCGTGAACTGTCTAGCTTAGAACCATTGTTTGTATCTATCTATTAAGTAATCAATATAGTCGTTGTGTGGTGTAGTAGTGTGCGAACTGCTCAAGTGACGTTCTGACGCTGGCCCGATTGCCAACCCAGGAATTATGGAAGCGGTCGGCCCGCTGTTTGAGCGTGTGGAACCGCTTTTCGATACGGGTTCGGTCGACATAGTCGAGCTGACCGCTCAATCTCACTCGAGTGAGGGCAATCAAATTCCCGTAGCCATCGACCAGAAACACAGCTTCAGAGGGATCGTGTTCCTGGTCAATTTCTGCAGGAACGTCGCGACTGGATCGGTACTTCGTCGTCCGAAAACCGCGACATCGAGAATCAGCCGTGAGCCACGGTCTGTTGCAGTATGTCCTCAAGACTATTCGCCATCGATCTCGACAGCAGTCCCATCAATAGCGACCCGCGACAGCTTCGCCGTCCTCAGAACGTTTCGCGTTCTGCTGTCGAGGCGAATCAACGATTCGCCGACCATTGGGGCGCAAATCGCTCCAAGAGGCCACACGAGAGCGAAGCTCTCGTGGACGTCAGCGGGTATGAGACGCTATCAGCCAGTCGATGTCCCCAGTACCAGATTACGTGGTGAGCGCGTTCGACGTCGAGCGAGCGAAAATCCGCTTGTGTCTCTCGAAGCGCGCAACCGTCCGCTCCCAAGGTCCATCGAATTCCGCCGCGTCGCACTCGCTGAACGGATCGACGAGTGACATCCCAAACTCCCATCCGACAGACCACTTCAACGAGGAATAGAGTCGCGTAAAGTGATGCATCGTCCTTACCCGCGACGCTTCCACAGCGGCAGCGTTGTTCGACCATCAATTCGCTTCCGAAGAGCGTGGGAATCGGCGAGCGGCTCGGGACTCGAGCGTCTGGGCGAAGGCGTTCATGGTAGTCGCCGAGCGAGGCAGTGGGTCACCAGGTTCGTTCGCTCGGCCCAGGGATCGACGTAAACGAAGGGACCATCCTCTGCGTGTACATCACACCTGCACACCACAGCGAGCGTATCGATCCTTAGACCGGCGTGATGTTCTCCTGGTAGGCGCCGTAGTGGTCCTCGAACACCTGCATGATCTCCCCCATCGACGCATAGGCCTTCACCGCGTCGATGATGGACGGCATGACGTTCTCGTCGTTCTCGACCGCGTCCGACAGCGCCTCGAGCGTCGCGTCGACTTCTTCGTCGTCGCGCTCGGCCTTGACCTCCTCGAGTCGCGTGAGTTGGCGGTCGCGAGTCGTCTCGTCGACCTCGAGGATGTCCGGCGAGGTGTCTTCCTCGATGGTGTACTCGTTGACGCCAACGACGACCTCCTCGCCGCGTTCGACCCGCTGCTGGTACTCGTAGCTCGCTTCACCGATCTCACGGTGGAAGTACCCCTGATCGATGCCTTCGAGGACACCATCACGAACCGAGCCGTCGCCCATCTCCCTGATCTCCTCGATGTAGGTCATGATCTCTTCCTCGAGTTCATTCGTCAGCGCCTCGATGGCGAAGCTGCCACCCATCGGGTCGACAATATCTGCCGCGCCGGACTCCTCGGCGATGATCTGCTGGGTTCGCAGGGCGACGCGGACGGCCTTCTCGCTCGGCAGCGCGAGCGCCTCGTCGAAGCTGTTGGTGTGCAGCGACTGCGTGCCGCCGAAGATGGCCGCCAGTGCCTGGATCGTCACGCGAGAAATGTTGTTCAGCGGCTGTTGGGCCGTTAGCGACTGACCCGCCGTCTGCGTGTGGAACTTCATCCGCTTCGACTCGGGGTTCTCGGCATCGTACCAGTCTTCCATCACGCGAGCGTAAATCCGGCGGGACGCGCGGAACTTCGCGATTTCCTCGAAGATGGAGTTGTGACAGTTGAAGAAAAAGGAAAGCAGTGGACCGAACTCGTCAACGTCAAGGCCGCGATCGAGGCAGTCCTCGACGTAGGCGAATCCGTCCGCGAGCGTGAACGCGGCCTCTTGGACGGCCGTCGAGCCGGCCTCCCGAATGTGATAGCCGGAGATGGAAACGGGATGAAACTTCGGCGTTTCCTCGACTGCGAACTCGATCGTGTCGGTGACGACATCGAGCGACGGCTCCGGGGAGACGACCCACTCGCGCTGGGCGATGAACTCCTTGAGCATATCGTTCTGGAGAGTTCCCCGGATCTCTTCGCGCGGAACGTCCTGCTGGTCGGCCAGCGCGATGTACATCGCGTAGATGACTGCTGCGGAGGGGTTGATGGTAAAGGACGTGGAGACCTCGCTGATGTCGATCCCGTCGAAGAGGATTTCCATGTCCCGTAGCGTGTCGACGGCGACACCCTCTTTCCCGACCTCTCCCTGACTCATCGGCGCGTCCGAGTCGAGCCCCATCAACGATGGCATGTCGAACGCCGTCGAGAGCCCGGTTTGGCCCTCCTCGATCAGGTAGTGGAAACGCTCGTTGGTCTCCTCGGCAGTACCGAATCCGGCGAATTGCCGCATCGTCCACGTCCGGCCGCGGTACATCGTCGGATACGGCCCACGCGTATACGGCGGCTCACCGGGGAAACCGAGGTCCTCGTCGAAGTCTACGTCGTCGATGTCTTCAGGGGTGTATAATCGGTCTACCTCGTGATTTGAAACCGTCGCGAAGCGTTCGTTTCGCTCTCCATGGGCCTCGAGTGCGGGCTCGAGAGTGTTTGTTTCCCATCGTTCTCGTTGCTGGCGAATGTCGTCCAACTCGTTCGAGTCGAACATTACTGCGATTATCATCGGTCGGTGTCTAAAATCTTGTTATTGATCAGTCGAAACACACGTTCGTGTGCTCGCGCACGCTCGTTTGGACACTGGCAGCCGGACCGTTCGATAGACTACCCACTACGTGACACAGGACGGATTCTCGAATCTATCTTGGTCCACTGGTCGGCTTTCCGTGTAAATCGGCACGGACAACAAAACATTAATACGAAGATCGTATGATTATCCACACATGAGTGTGGAATACGATGCCACAGTCGAGGCGTTCGAATGGGATATTCCGGAATCGTACACGGTTATGTCGACCGTCGAGTCGCACGCTGTGGAGTTCGGCGATCGGGTCGCCGTCCACTTCATGAACGAGGAGGGCTATCGGACCGAACGGACCTACGCTGACGTACGCGACGACAAGAATCGTTTCGCCAACGGTCTCGAGGAACTCGGCGTCGGTGAGGGCGACCGGGTCATGCACCTGCTCCCGCGCCACCCTGAGACGTTCGCCATCCAGCTCGGGGCGCTGTCGACCGGCGGGTTGCTGGTTCCGTGTTCCTCGATGCTGCGCTCAAAGGACATCGAGTTTCGCGCCAACGACTGCGAGGCGACCACGATCGTCGTCCACGAGAGCCTCACCGACATGGTCGAACCCGTTCTGGACGACACTCCCCTCGAGCGCGTGATCGTCCTCGACGGCAATGACGACGATCTCGTCGACGATCGCTGGACGACCTACGAATCGGTCGTCGACGGCCAGTCGACCGACTACGAGGGACCCGACCTCGGTGCCGACGATCCGATGTCGATCAACTACACCAGTGGGACGACCGGCCAGCCAAAGCCCGTTCTCCATAAACACCGCTGGCAGTACTGTTTCAATCGGGTCAATGCGCCGTACTGGTGGGGTATCGACGAGGACACCGACCTCGAGGAGGAACTGCTCTGGGCGACGACCGGCACCGGCTGGGCGAAATGGTTCTGGAGCCCCGTCGGCGTCGGCCTGACCACCGGCGCGACGCAACTGATCTACGATGGCGAGTTCGAGGTGGAGACGTTCCTCGAGATCCTCGAGGCGGAAGGCGTCACCAAGCTCTGTGCCGTGCCCACCCAGTATCGGATGTTCGCCAACGCCGATCTCGAGTCCTACGACGTCCAACTCGACGATACGCTCTCGGCCGGTGAACCCCTCAATCGGGAGCCGATGGAGCGCATCGAGGAAGCCTGGGGCGTCACCCCGCGCGACGGCTATGGGCAGACCGAAACGGTCGCGCTCGTGACTAACTACCCCGGGATCGACGTCAAGCCCGGCAGCATGGGCAAGCCGACGCCCGGTGTCGGCGCCACGATCATCGAGATGAATGCCGACGAAGAGGTCGAAACGGGCGAGATCGGTGAGATTGCGGTCCCCGTCGACTCACCTGCGATCTTCGATGGGTACTACGGGAAGCCCGAACTCGACGAGGAGAAACTCTCGGGCGACTACTATCGCACCGGCGACCTCGCCTCACGTGACGAGGACGGCTACGTCTTCTTCGAGGGGCGGGCCGACGATGTCATCATCTCCTCGGGCTACCGAATCGGTCCGTTCGAGGTCGAGGACGCGCTCGTGAGCCACGACGCGGTCGCAGAGGCCGCCGCAGTCGATAGCCCACACGAGGAACGCGGCAGCGTCGTCAAGACCTACGTCATCCTCGACGACGGCTACGAGGGAAGCGAGGGGCTGAAAGACGAACTGCAGGAGTACATGAAAGCGGAGACGGCCCCGTACAAGTACCCCCGACGAATCGAGTTCGTCGACGAACTCCCCAAGACCTCGAGCGGCAAGATCCGCCGCGTCGAACTCCGCGAGCAGGAACAGCAAAAATACAGTTGAACGGCTGGTCGACCGTGTGCCGTTTTGCTCGCTTCACTCCTTCTATCAGTCCCGAAATCGCACCCCCAAGGGCGATGTTCCCGTCGCCGGTCGGACACTCGATCGACGTCTCGATTTCGTCCCGGTCGTCACGCTCGATCCCGACTCGTTTCGCCAGGCACAGACGATCCGCTCGCTCGTCGAGTGGTTCGAGAGAGCAAAGCTCGCTCGTTATCACGGGAGAGCGAAGGGGTTCCGTCCGACCCCGAGGCACTCGGCCCGTTTCTTCTGTCGGTGAACCCGTCCGCGTCGGTATCGCCCCAGTCGGCGGTAATTTCAGTTATGCGTGCCATCGTCGGGTCTGAACGTGATCGTTCGCTCGTCGGTCGTCTCTCGCGGTTCGACGGTCGCCGCGACGGGAGTGCCGATCTCGACGTCGGTCGGATCGGACCCGCGGACGATCCCGGTTAGCCTGACGGGGCCGAACGACGCGATAGCGGTGACGTACGGCGCGTCATCGTCGAACGCCGGCGTCGGCACGTTGACGGTCGAGTACGTGCGAATTTCGCCCGTCTCCGGCAATGGAATCCGTTCGAGGTCGCGGTCGCCACAGTGGGGGCAGACCCGCCGCGGCGGCACCGTCCCGTGACCGTTCGAGCACGCGTAGTAGTAGCCGCGACCGTCCGCGAGCGAGTCGAGGAACACGTCGTACTCGCCGTCGCTAGCGTCGGTCATGCGACCACCTCCAGCGAACGCGCCGGCGTAGTTGCGATCGCGCCACTGCGTTCGCTCACGCAACCACCTCCAGTACGTGGACGGTCGCACTGGCGACAGTGCCGCCCGCATTGTGTGCGAGGCCGACGGTCGCGTCCTCGAGCGCGTCCGAACGAGGATGCGTTCCCTCGAGCAGCGAACTGACGGCCGCGATCTGGGCCGCGCCGGTCGCTCCGACCGGGTGGCCCTTGGCCTTCAGGCCGCCCGAGAGGTTGACCGGAAGCGAACCGTCCCGTCGTGTCTCGCCGTTTGCGGCCGCATCGATCGCCTCACCGTCGCCGTACAGACCGAGCGCCTCGAGCGCGAGAACCTCGGCGATCGTGAAGCAGTCGTGGACCTCGGCCAGGTCGATGTCGTCCGGGTCGATCCCCGCCTCGTCGTACGCCATCTCCGCCGCTTCGCGGGTCGCCGGCGTCTTCGCCAGGGAGTCACGGTCCTGCAGCGCCATCGTGTCGCCGCCGTGTCCGGACCCGGTGATAGCGACGGCCGCGTCGAGTCCGTGGTCGGCGGCGTACGACGGCGACGCCAGCACGACCGCGGCCGCGCCGTCGCTGATCGGACAGGCGTCGTACAGTCCGAGCGGGGCCGCGATCTCTTGTGCCTCGAGCACGTCGTCGACCACGATCGACTCCTGGAGGTGCGCGTGATCGTTGCCGAGGGCGTTGTCGTGGTTCTTGACGGCGATCGCCGCGAGATCCTCGCGGTCGCCGCCGAACGTCTCGAAGTACGCCCGCGCCAGCAGCGCGTAGGCCGCGGGGAAGGTGACACCGGCCCGAATCTCGAAGAGGTCGTCGGCGGCACGGGACAACCCGTCGGTCGCGCCGGCAGTGCCCATGTTGCTCATCCGTTCCATTCCGCCGGCGACGACGAGGTCCGCCTCGCCGCTGCGAACGGCCCGAACGGCGTCTCGCACGGCCAGTCCGCTCGAGGCGCAGGCGCTCTCGATCCGCCGTGACGGGGCAGTCGTGCCGAGCGCCTCCGCGGCGAGCGGGCCCTGGTGGCCCTGGTTCTCCGCCAGCGTTCCGACGAAGTTGCCGTAGTAGACCTCGTCGACGGCATCGGGCGGGAGCCCGGCGTCGTCGAGGGCGGCGCGGCCGGCCTCGGCGAACAGGTCTCGCCCGGTTCGATCGGGAAACGATCCGAACGCAGTCGTCTCTGATCCGGCGATGAAGGCTTTCGACATCTGCTACCATGCCGATCTTTCGGGGCCGGCGTGATATGTGTATCGTCCCCGTTCGGCCGGTGACGCCAGTCGTGGAGTCGGCACACTTATAATCGCCGTTGGACCACCATTTCACGATGGCTGTCGAAACAATCGATCGAATCGGCGTCGTTGGCGCCGGGACGATGGGCAGTGGTATCGCACAGGTCGCCGCCACCCACGGCTACGATGTCGTGATTCGCGACATCGAGACCGAGTTCGTCGAGGACGGCTTCGAAACCATTGACGATAGTCTCGGCCGCCTCGAGAGCCGGGACGCACTCGAGGACGACCCCGAAACGATTCGCGGCCGAATCGAGGGAACGACATCACTCGACGATCTCGCGGATTGCGACCTCGTCGTCGAAGCGGCGCTCGAGGACCTCACGGTCAAGCGGGATATCTTCGCGGACCTCGAGGACGTTTGCGACGAGGACGCGGTGCTCGCGACGAACACGAGCACGCTGTCGATCACGTCGATCGCGTCCGACCTCGAGCGCCCCGAGCGCGTGGTTGGCCTCCACTTCATGAACCCCGTTCCGGTGATGGAGGGCGTCGAGGTCGTCGTCGGTGAGAAAACGACTGACGAGATCGTCGCTCTGGCACACGAGATCGCCGACGACCTCGAGAAAACGACCTGGGAGTCCGACGACAAGCCGGGATTCGTCACCAACCGCATCCTGATGCCGTGGATCAACGAGGGGATCCGCGCCTACGACGAGGGTGTCGCTACCAAGGCGGACATCGACGCCGGAATGGAACTCGGGACGAACGTTCCGATGGGGCCGCTGACGCTCGCCGACCACATCGGACTCGACGTCTGTCTGCACGCCACCGAGACGCTGCACGAGGAACTCGGCGATCGCTACAAACCGGCCTATCTGCTCAAGCGCAAGGTCGAAGCCGGCGACCTCGGGAAGAAGACGGGCGAAGGGTTCTACGAGTACGACTAGACGGCCAGCGGCCGATCGTCGCACCGGCCTCGCTTCCTGCGGTCCGGATTCCCTGACGCAGGCGGTTCGAGGCGGCGCGAACTGGTTTGTCCGAGACCGTCGGTACTCGAGGGGAGCGACTCCCGGTGTCGGAAGAGGGTGGAGGTCAGTCGGATTAATCCGTGAGGTGGCGCGCGATGATTTTCTTCTGAATCTCGGAGGTTCCCTCGTAAATCGTCGTGATCTTGGCGTCCCGGTAGTAGCGCTCGACGTCGAAGTCCTTGGTGTAGCCGTAGCCGCCGTGGACCTGGACGGCCTCGTTGGCGACGTCGACGGCCGTCTCGCTGGCGAAGTATTTCGCCATGGCCGCCGACATCGGATCGACGCCGTCCTCGTTCTTGCGGGCCGCGTCGCGGGTGAGCAGCCGGGCCGCCTGAACGTTCGTCTGCATGTCCGCGAGCTTCTGGCCGATCGCCTGGTGTTCGACGATCGGCTGGCCGAACTGTTCGCGCTCGTTGGCGTACGCGACGGCCGCGTCGAGCGCCGCCTGGGCGACGCCGACGGCCTGGCTCGCGATCGCGATTCGCCCGCCGGTCAGGATCGAGAAGGCGGCTTTGAGCCCGGCACCGACCTCTGTCAGGCGGTTCTCGGCCGGAATACGGACGTCGTCGAAAATGAGCGTCGTCGTATCGCTCGCGCGGAGCCCGAGTTTGTCCTCCTTCTTTCCGACCTCGAGCCCGTCGACGTCTTTGGGGACGAGGAACTGCGTGACGGTATCGGGATCGTCGGCGTCGGTCTTGGCGAAGAGGACGACGACCCCGGCGCGTTCGCCGTTGGTGATCCACTGTTTCTTCCCATTGATGACGTACTCGTCGCCGTCCTTTCGGGCCTCAGTGCTCATCTGGGCCGGGTTCGATCCCGCGTCGGGTTCCGAGAGGGCGAACGCGCCGACGGGGCGGCCGTCGACCATCTCCGGTAGCCACCGTTCCTTGTGGGCCTCGGAGCCGAATTGTCGGATACACGAGGTCGCGAGACAGTGAACCGACAGCGCCGTCGCGACCGCGAGGTGGCCGTAGGCCAGTTCCTCGTTGATGAGACTGTAGGTCACCTCGTCGACGTCGAGCCCGCCGTACTCCTCCGGGACGGTCATCCCTGTGAAGTCCAACTCCGCGAGTCCGTCCCAGACGTCTTCCGGGAACGTCTGTTCCTCGTCGAGTTCGCGGACGTTCTCGCCGACTTCGTTCTCGACGAAGTCGCGGATCGTGTCTCGAATGAGCTCCTGTTCACTAGTCAGCTCCATACGGGCACATTCGCGAGCGGGGTACTAAAGCGTGCGATCCGTCCGCAATAGATAGGTAGAAATGGGCGTCGTCCCCAGACACGGACGTATGACAGTCTTGCAGCCCAGAGACGCAGCCATCGGACGGATCGAGGACGGGGACACCATCGGCGTCGGCGGGTTCGTCGCGGTCGGTATTCCGGAGTACCTGCTCGAGGGACTGGGCGAACGCTACGCCGAGACCGGCTCGCCCGGCGACCTCACGCTCTACCACCCTGCGGCCGAGGGGGACCGCCAGGGGCGGGGTATTTCCCACCTGGTCCAGGACGGGATGATCGAGCGCACCATCGCCAGCCACTGGGGATTCACACCGGACCTGATGGAACGGATCGTCGAGAACGAGGTCGAAGCGTACAACTTCCCGTTCGGCGCAATGGATCACCTCCTCCGCGACACCGCGGCAGGGAAACCCGGCACGTTCACCCACGTCGGTCTCGGCACGTTCGTCGATCCGCGACAGGACGGCGGGAAGGCAAACGACGTTACGAACGAGGATCTCGTCGACCTCGTTACGGTCGACGGCGAGGAGTACCTCTTCTACGAGTCGGTGCCGATCGACGTCGCGATCCTCCGCGGGACGACCGCCGACGAGAACGGCAACGTGACGATGGAGCGGGAAGCTCTCGAGTCGAACGTGCTGGCGATGGCCCAGGCGGCACACAACTCCGACGGGACCGTTCTGGTCCAGGTCGAACGCATCACCGAGACGGGTACGCTCGACCCGACGGACGTGGTTATCCCGGGCGTGCTCGTCGACGCGGTCGTCGAAGCGCCTGCCTCCCATCACCCACAGACCTACGCTGAGCCGTACAACCCCGCCTACAGCGGCGAGATCCGCCCGCCAGCCGGGGGCGCTGGCGATAGCGACAACGACTCGGTCGACGATCTCGACGAGCGTACAATCATCGCTCGCCGAGCCGCGATGGAGCTGTCGGCCGACTCCGTGATCAACCTCGGCGTCGGCGTTCCCGAACGCATCCCCGAGGTCGCCACTGCGGGCGGCATTGCCGACGAGATCACTCAGACCGTCGAATCGGGGCCGATCGGGGGCTCAGCCTCCGGCGGGATCAGCTTCGGAACCGCCAGCGGCCACGAGGCGCGGGTCAGTTCGACCCAGCAGTTCGACTTCTACGACGGCGGCGGGCTGGACTACGGCTTCCTCGGGATGGCCCAAGTCGACGGCGACGGCAACATCAACGTGAGTCGCTTTGGCTCTCAACTGCCCGGCTGTGGCGGGTTCATCAACATCACGCAGAACGCGAACCAAGTCGTCTTCTGTGGCACGCTCACGACGGGCGGCCTCGAGATCAGCGCAGGCGACGGCGAACTCTCGATCGAACGCGAAGGCGACCAGCCGAAGTTCCTCGAGGCCGTCGAGCAGATCACGTTCAGTGGGGAGTACGCACGCGAGATCGACCAGTCGATCGTCTACGTCACCGAACGCGCCGTCTTTGAACTCCGCGAAGACGGGCTCACCCTCGTCGAGGTGGCCCCAGGCGTCGACCGCGAGGCGGATGTGCTCGACCGACTCGAGTGCACCCCGGTCGTCGCGGACGACATCGCTGAGATGGATCCGCGGTTGTTCCGCGCCGAGCCGATGGATCTGACCGACGCGATCGAGTAAGCGCGGTCGAAAACAGTTAACTTCCGACACGCCGAATCGTCGATCGACATGCCGGATTACGAGAACCTTACCGTCGATCGCGACGACGGCGTCGCGACGGTAACGCTTGCGAGCACCGCCGGTCGGAACGCGCTGACCCTCGAGATGGCCGACGAACTGATCTCGGTCGCGTCGACACTCGGAGCCGACGAGTCGGTGCGATGTATCGTTCTGACCCACGAGGGCGACTTCTTCGGTGCCGGGGCCGATCTCTCTCAGCTCTCGGGTGACGCGTCCGACGCGGCGACACTCCGCACACTGGCCGGCCGTGCTCACGAGGCGATCGTCGCGTTCCACCGCACGGAGACGCCGGTGATCGGCGGGATCAATGGCATCGCCGCCGGAATCGGGTTCAGTCTCGCCCTGTTGCCGGACCTCGTCGTGCTCGGGGAAGACGCGACGCTGAAGTTCGCCTACACGGGGATCGGTCTGACGGGCGACGGCGGGGCCACGTTCCTCCTCCCGCGGCTCGTCGGCCTGCGAACCGCGACGGAAATCGTCCTCAAAGACGAACCGATCGGCCCCGAGGAGGCTGTCGAACTCGGACTCGCAACCGAGGTCGCGCCCGCAGACGAGTTCGACGACCGCCTCGACTCACTCGCGAGCGAACTCGCGTCGGGACCGACGACGGCGCTCGGGACGACCACTCGACTACTGACCGACAGCTACGAGCGCTCCCTCGAGTCACACCTCTCCGCGGAGACCGACGCCATCGCCGCAGCGGCCCGGACGGAGGACTACGAACGCGGACTCGAGGCATTCCTCGCCGACGAGGAGCCCGACTTCGTCGGCCGGTAGGTCCAACACCCACGAACCGGGTGGGTGATTCCGGTGTTCCGAGATCATATCGTCACTAGAGAATGATTTATCAGACCGACCATCGAAGGGGACGCATGCATCTCGGGCTAGTACTGCCACGGACTGCGTCGCACGATCCAACCGACCTCGCCGTCGACGCCGAAGCGCAGGGGTACGATTCCGTCTGGATGGGCGAACTCTGGGGAACGAGTTCCGTGATCAAGCTCTCGGAGATCGCCGCCCGAACTAACGGAGTCGAGATCGGAACCGCAATCGTGAACGTCTTTTCGCGGACGCCCGCTGTTCTAGCGATGACCGCGGCGACGCTCGATCAGGTCGCTGACGGCCGCACGTCTTTCGGTGTCGGTACGAGTACCCCGACCGCCGTTGAGAACGTCCATGGGATGCCGTTCGAACGCCCCGTCCGCCGTTCTCACGAGACCATCGAGGTGATGCAGGAGATTCTGGGGGGCAACGAACCCATCGACTACGACGGGGAACTGATTGCAGTCAACGGTGTGCCACCGATTGATCGAGACGTCCCGATCTATCACGCGGCGCTCGGACCGGCGAACCGTCGCGTCGTCGGTCGCCTCTGCGACGGCTGGATGCCGCATAACATTCCCTTCTCCGGTCTTGAGGACGCGTTCGAAACCATCGAGGAGACGGCGCGCAAGGCAGAGCGCGATCCCGACGAGATCACGATCGCCCCGTACGTCCCGGCGGCGGTGAGCAACGACGGGACAGAAGCCTACGACGCCGTTCGCGGTCACGTCGCTTACTACGCCGGCAGCGCAGACGGATATCGGAACGCGATTTCGACGGCGTTCCCTGACCGCGCCGAGCGCGTCGCAGATGCCTGGCGAAACGGTGATCGGGATGCGGCTGCCGATCTCGTCACCGACGAGATGGTCCACGAACTCGGCGTTGCGGGAACGCCCGAGGACGCGCGCCAGCGACTTCGCGATCTCGTCGCCGAGACCCCGGTCGATCGACCGCTGTTGACGATTCCCGAGCAAGCGGCCGACGATCTGGCCGAGGGGACGATGCAAGCGCTCGCTCCGGTCGCGAACGAATAGCAGCCGAAAGGGGGTCGCTCGGTTCTCAGACGTAGTCTAGGTTCACCTGCGTCACGTTCGCCGCTCGCTTCGCGACGTCGGCGATCTCGGTCCGTCGGTCCTCGTCGAGTCGGCTCCGCGGGCCACAGACGCATATCGCCCCACGGATCCGATCTTCCTTGTCACGGATCGGTGCCGCGATACACACCATCCCCGCGATACGCTCTCCAACATCGATCGCGTACCCCTTGCCGTGGACCTCCTCGAGTTGCTCGAACAGCACGTCTGGATCCGTGACGGTCCGAGGCGTCACTTCGACCAGCCCGTGACGGTCGATAATCTCCGTGACGCGCTCCCTCGGCATGTGCGCGAGCATTGCCTTTCCCGGTGCCGTTGCGTGTAGCGGCATCCGAGCCCCCGGATACGCGAACAGATTGATTGCGTCCGGACCCTCCTGAACAGCGACGATTACCGCTTGATCGTCCTCTTCGATCAACAACGTGGCGTGTTCGCCGGTTTCTTCGGCGACGGTCTCGAGTTCGTCGCTGACCGCCTTATACACCTCCAGCCGGTGACATTGTCGGTGTCCGACCTCCAGAAACCGCGTCGTCGTCCTGTAGTCGGTGTCGTCCTTCGTGACGTACCCCGTCGTAATGAGTGCCTGGAGGTAGTCGTGAACGGTACTGACCGGCATGTCGAGGTCGTTCGCCAGCTCTGAAACCCCCCGCGGGCCGTTCTCCGCTAGCTCATCCACGAGTGTGAAGGCCCGCCGGACCGATTGATTCGATTGGTTCGTCATTGGCGTATCCAACGACCGATTCCCATAGAAAGCTTTCGACTATCTCGGAAGACTCTCCGAAGATAGTTTCGTGCGCTCGGTATCGATTGAGACCGATCTTCGGCGCTTCTGGCCGCAGAATATGACGATTTCGCTCTTCGGTTCGTGGGACAGTGCGAATTACGAGCGAGGTGTACAACCCTAACAGAAGAGCAGCAACGGCAGCTGATTCGAAATAGTTGAATCGGCATTGGGCAGTATCTTGCTGGCCTCGTTTTCCAATATCGCGTAACGTTCGTTAGTCTGGGTCGGTGATCGAGTAATCACGTACGCCGTCATCGAACCGACGTGATCGTCAGGAGCGTTCAGAGAACGTTTTCGACCAGCGCGGACAGAGTTTCGGATTCGATTGGGAGGTCAAATCGATATACAGGTTCGGTAGCCCTCGAGCACGAGTAATTCCGGAAATTCCGGCTTTCGAAATCGTCGGAAAGTGTCCAGAGAGCTACTAACTGGCTGTCCCGGAGAGCGATTACAAAAGTACATATGTAAAACAATGGTGGCCTGTTCGAATCCCCGGTCACATTTCCGGTGGTCTTCTGAAGCGGAGATGGTGTCTTCGACTCAGGAAATCCCTCATCGACGTGAAATCCCCTCAAACGTTTGTCGGTGTACCACTCAACGCCACCACCGGTCCGACAGATAGGTAGGAATAGTGCCTTTTACAACCACACTGTTGTAATTTGTTGAAAAACTTCTCGTAGGGCGGCAGTGTTCTAGTTGGGCGAGTTCGAGAAGCGAGCGGGTCGTAGAGTGCGTTTGAACCAACGCCCACAAACCTGCCTAGCGAGAGCTACGCGGCGGAATTTGATCAATGTTGGGAGCTGAGTGGGTTGTGTATCGGTGCGCACTCCTCGAAATTCTCGAAACACCGCTACACGCTCGATCGACACATCGTTCTCCTGTATCTCAAAATTCGGAAGAACGGGGCGTATCGAATGCTCCTCGACGGACTCGTCGAGATGCCCCGCATTCGGAACGCGATCAACCTCACCGAACTTCCTGCGCCGTCAACGCTGTGCAGAGCGTTCGATAGGCTCGATCTGGCTGTCTGGCGAGTGCTGCTCGATCTCTCTGTGTCACTGCTCCCGACTACCGGTGTTGCAGGGATCGGCGCCTTGGGTTTCGACCGAAGTTGGGCCTCGAAACACTACACGAAACGCTCAAAATTGACGAGTCAGCAGTTAAAAGCCACGCCATTCGTCGAGACGAGAGCAGACGTGATCGTTGACCTCTCCGTCACAACGACCCGAAAACGCGATACGCAAATCGCACCATCACTCATCAACCGCACTGCAGCTGAAGCCGGTGTTTTGCTTGGAGACAAGGGATACGATGAGCAGCAGATTCGAGCAATGGCCCGAGAGGGCGGGATTCGTCCACTCAAACACCGTGAGTTCTCCTCACTGCAGAAAGCGTGGAATGCTCGGTTGAACGCCGAACTCCACGTAACGGAGCCAGACCGAAACGGTGAACTCTCGACCCAAGCGAAAATACGGTGCATTCGTCCGTTCACGACGCTGGTGGACATCGTGGACTCGCCCTCGCCCGTATCGTCCACAATCTCGACCGAATTATCTAATGAGCAGTACAGAGGAAACACATGCCGTTCGGTGCAGTCCGTATTTCATACAATAATCGAACGGATTCCTCATTTCAGTTTTACTTTGAACCCCCACTTTCCGTAATCCCCAAAACCGTGCTTCATTCGATACGAGCCCGGTTCCGGGCAGACTCCCTTGTAATTTCCAGCAATTCCGACTATCGCATATCGGTTTGTAATAGTCTCGGCGGGTTCGAGACTGGTCTTTTGGAACCCGTTAGCAGCGGAAAAATGCTTCAGGCGTGCACAGCCACGTGATGTGTCCAGTAATTGAGACTGTATATGCTCTTCTAGTCCAATTACAAGGTTATCGTCCTCCGAATATACCCTTTCTGGGAACGGCAACTCGCCGAAGCCGCCACCATACGTCCATCCCACAGGCTTTTTCCCCAAATTTGTGACTGTAATATCTAACTTCGGAACGTCAGTCTCCGTCAACTTCTCATCAAGGAGGGTGATCTCGAAGGATAACGGCTCGGGGTCGCAGTCCACAGAGGCAAGAGACAGGACCTGAGGGGTCCTACCAACATCAGTCGCAAAACAGCCACTCATAGCTGTGAGACAGGAACCACCGACGCCAGCAAGGAACCCACGACGATTCATAGTGCATCATATGTGATACTAGTTACAAATATTTACCGCCAAAACAAAACCGTTTGCCTCGCTCGTCTCTGTTCAGTTCGCACGTAGAGTGCGCAGTATTCTCACGAGATTAGACGTCTACAGAAGAGGATTCTAACAGAGCCGGATCGTTCAATGGTAACTGTCAGTGTTGCGACTCGCCACTTGGGCATCGTTCAGATGAGCTGGTTCCAGCAGTATGTGTCGCTCTGCAACCATCTTTCAGCGGCTGCTGGATCGGCGTTTCCGAATAGTTTCCAAACTGGGAGGAATATCGTTTTATCTCTTTGAATATACATTCGACAGCCTTCCGATCACCATGTGTTTCGTCTCGAAATCGGCGTCCAAGATGACGGAGTGCAGCTTCGAGTCACGGAGTTGAGTCGACGAGAAGTACGACATCGAAGACGCCGTGTTTCTCTTTGAACTCACTCAAAAACATCTCGGTAAGTGGTGTCGAACGTGCTGAATCGGGCTGGAAAAGGGGAAATTCGTTAGTGATCGGATCGACAACAACGTACCGCCAGTAGCGCTGCTCGTCGAGTTGGATCACGGTTCCGTCGAGCGTGACGTGATTCGGATTCTCATCAACTGCCGGCTGTCGATCACGCTTGCGAACCCGATCACGAACTGCCTTTCGACCGTGTTCGACACCGGACTTGTATAATTCCCGAACAGCATTCAAAATCGATAAGAGAGCGAGGTGGAGTCGAATACCGAGATCTATCAGCCGACGGGGTGTCTACTCACGTTCCACAAAACCCGAATCGATCCAAGCGCTACTACTGCAGAGGTATGCGATTGCTGTCATGCATCTGCTGACAATCGGCACGCCTCACTTTTCACGCTTCACGAAACACCACCATTGTGAGTACCGTCGATGGGGTGATTTGTACCGAGTTCAACGAGATTCGAAATTAGAGAAGGTCCGGCAGCTGTCGTGTGTTTTCGAGAAGGGCAGCCGCTCCGGTCATCTGTTGGGTCACCAAACGAGCGCCACGTTTTTATCAGGCGGTAGCGTCGATGCCAGCGTGGGACGCTATCATCCGGGAAAACACGACTCGTTTATCAAGTGTGACGTGCCTCGATGCGGGGCGAACAACGCTCCAGAGGGGTCCGCGGAGTACGATACGGATTGTTGGCGCTGTGGGGAATCCCTCGGTGGGAAACCCGAGCCGGGTGACGAAGTTACCGTCGACATCGTCGACGAGAAAGCCGATGGGACTCTCGTCTGCAAAACCGAGAGCGGATTCGTCCTCTTCCTCGAGGCGGATATCGTCGCGATCGAGGCTACGGTTCGAGTCACCGCCGTCGACGACACGCACGGGGAAGCGGAACTCGTCGACACGGAGTCGTAGCGATACGGGTGCCGTCGATCATCCGGCCCAGTCCTCCGAGTCGAAACAGGACGCCGGTCGGCTGTCGATTCCGCCGACTGGCTGGAACGGGGTTCCGTGAGAAAGCGGAGCTATAATTCACTTACTCGCGTCTTTCGGACGCCGCCGCGGATACGTTTGAAGTACCATTACCGGAAGGTGTCATAGAACAGTTCTCATAACTACCCGCGAACGGTAAGCGCAGGTGGAGTACTTAGCGCCTGAACTGACACTGGGTGCAAAAGGAAACCATCCTCGGACGCAGGGAATTGCTTCAACTTTACTATTCGCAGATGTAACTTAGTTTTGATTAATTTTGTTCCGATCCCGATAAACCTCCGCAAGTATCACACTCCATGTTACTATAGCTAAGAACGGGAGGTGCCATGACGGGAGAGAGATCTCTGTGAACATCAGGATATACGGATACGCGAATACTATCGTTAAGAGGGTAGCACCATATCCTACTGAGAGGAACGTTGGTTCAGGTGAGCGGTCGGACCATCCACGATATGCAAGAAAGAGCGCATATGGGCCGAGGACGAACACCTTTGTGATGAACATAACCACCTGCTCTATTCCCCCAATTGGGTCTGCCTGGCCTATTTTGACTATGAACTGATCTCCGGTAGAGTCTTCTACAGCAATATATCCATGATCATGACTTCCATCATTGGCTGGATGTGGAAACTCCTCATACTCATCGCACAGGAGTAGTGTGGGAGAGCAAACAGGTGGCTTCCCTAATGATTGTCTCCCAGAGCTGCTTGGTTCCTGTTTTTTCGCTTCTTCGAAGGCTCTTCGCTGGTTCTCAGAAAAATCCTCTACAGGAATACCACCATCACTTCCATGAGAGGCGTGGTCGATATATTCGTTATATGCCGCTGACGATTCGTGTGCAATAGCATAGTATTCGCTATCCCCACTATACGGTTTCGTGAGCGCACCGGAATAGAAGATAGTGCCTGTAAGGAGAATTGCGATAATGAGTGACCTCGACAGAATGGATCGCACTTTCATCTAAACAACAATCATCTAATTGATGGTAAGTGTTTTCTGGTACTTCGGTGTTCGGTCCGCACATACGGCGAACGGATAGTTCGGTCCAAACGGGGCGAAATGAACGCATTTCGAATTGTTCTACGACGCCCTCTTACCGATCTGTCCGTACGTGCCGGCGAGCCGCGTAGAGATGTCGCACCGCCCCCACGGTAAAGGCGAGCGCGCCGAGGATCATCGGCGTATCGCCGAGCGTTCGCGCCCACAGCAACGTCTGAATGCGGTCTCGCTCGTAGAACTCGAGGCTGCGGGCGGCGTCGTACCCGTCCCGATAGGCGGTTCGGAGCTGGGCGAACCCCACCGGGAGCAGGGACGCGACGGTCATGATCACGAGTCCGACGTTGGTCAGCCAGAACGCGCCACGGAACCAGGCCGGATCCCACGCGGCTTCGGGCGTGACGACGCGCAGGATGTACGCGCCGAGACCGAGCGCGAGGAGCCCGAACGCGCCGAACAGCGACGTATGAGCGTGAGCGACGGTCAGGTAGGTGCCATGTTCGTAGTAGTTGATGACCGGCAGGTTGATGAAGAACCCGAGGACGCCGCCGCCGACGAAGTTCCAGACGCTGCTCCCGAGGATGAACAGGAGCGGGAGCGTGTAGGGGAAGGATTCGCCCTGCGCCCGCAGGGATCGATATTCGCCGAGGCTCCGGTAGAGGACGAACACGAGCGGGACGAACTCCAGCGTCGAGAACGTCGTCCCGAGCGGGACCCAGAAGTCGGGGAGGCCGACCCACCAGTAGTGGTGGGAGACGCCGACGATGCCCGCCGCCATGATCGCGAACACTTCGAAGAGGATCGCCGTTTCGGCGTCCCCTTTCTCGATGAGTTCCATCGAGACCAGAGCGGCGGAGATCACGGCGGTGACGAAGAACTCGAAGACGCCTTCGACCCACATGTGGACGACCCACCACCGCCAGAACTCCGTGACCGCCATGTTCGTTTCGGGGGTGTAGAGCATGCTCGCGGCGAACATGAGCGCGATCGAGCCGCCCGCGTAGGTCATGAAGTGGCCCAACCCGGTCGCCGGTTCGTCCAGCTGGCGGACGCCACGCAGGACCAGCCCCGTCCAGCCGGCGAAGGCACCGAGCAGTCCCAGCTTCCAGAAGCGGCCGACCTCGAGGTACTCGAGACCCTCGGAGCCAAACCACCACCAGCGGTCGCCGTCCTCGGGCGACCCGAGTTTCCCGCGGGTTCCGAGCCAGACGCCCGCGAACGCGCCGACCGTCGCGAGGACGAGGACGGCGAGCAGTGCGGTCGTGCCCGCGGCCTGCCAGGGCGGATCGCGGTCGCTGAACAGCCCCGGGAGGAAGAGACCGCCCGCGAGCCACAGCAACGTGATCCAGAGGATGCCGAGGTTGACGTGCCAGGCGCGGCCGACCGAGAACGGGAGCAGCGAGACGACGTCGATCCCGAGCGCGTCCCCGATGCGATAGAAGCCGGTCCGTTCGACGTAGTAGTGTGCGAGCAACGCGCCGACGAGCGTCTGTGCGACGAACAACGCCCCGGCGACGGGAACGTACCACGCCGCGGCGTACTGAGTCGGCGTGATCGAGACCGCGTCGGGGGCGGGGACGTCGACGAGTTCGGTCGTCGGTTCGGCGAAGTCGAACGAGTGGTAGGCCCAGACGCCGGCACCGCCGCCGGCGATGAGCAAGACGACACTGATCGTGCTCCAGACCAGGACCTGCCCGGTGGGTCGTCGGTTCCCGGTCGCGGGCACGTACGGCCAGTCGTTCGTGTAGGAGTGATCCGAGCCGGGCCGGTTCGTGTGGGCCATCCACGCCGTCCAGCACGCGAAGTCGGCGATCCGCTCGGCGTGGTCGGCCGAGCCGACGAACCCCGACGGAATCCCGCGCTCGGGTGCGCCATCGTGGTAGCGATCGACGTACCGATCCCGAATACGGCGGTGCGCGTGGACTTCCGCCGCGGAGTACCGGGCGACCGATCCGTCGGGCGCATCCGCGTCGAGTTCCCGTTCGACGCGTTCCGCGACCGCTGCCCGCTCGTCGTCGGCGAGCCCCTCGAAGGTGTCCGCGCCTCGCTGGCGGGCGTAGTATTCGCGCATGAACTCGGCTTTCAACGCCAGGGCGTCCGCGGTGAGATCGACACCGAAGTACGAGCCGTTGCCGAGGATCGAGCCGAGGTTCATGAGCCCGTTGGCCTGAAACGCCTTCTTGCCGAGTTGGACGTGCTCGGCCGTGACGATCGCCTCTCCGTCCGGTCCCCGGATCTCGTCGGGGATCGGCGGTGCGCGCTCGTGGGATATCCACGCACCGAGTCCCATCGCGACGAGATTGGCGACGAACAACGCGACGAGCGCCACCGAGCCGGTCGACTCGGACCGAAGCGCGTCGAGGTCGACGCCGCCCCCAGTCTCGAGTAGCGGACTCGAGCATGCCTCGAGGAGGGCGCGTTCGAGCAGGGTGGTTTCGCTCCCCCCGTCAGTCAGCGTCGGCGAGATCGGGAGCAGACGGGCGAGGGATCGATCGCCCGCCACGGCGTCCGAGAGGAAGATCGTTGCCGCGAGCGCCAGTGCGGTCGCTGGTCGATCGGCCCCCTGTGCCGCTCCGATTTCGGTTGCGTCGCGCGACCGATCTCCCCGTCTCCGTGACTGGTCCTCGATTCCGGCGGCGTCGACCGACTGCTCACCGAGCAGTTGTGGCAGCTCCGCCCTCAGGGTTCGTTCGATCGCGTGGCCGACGACGACGGCGTCTCGCTGGAGGAGGTCCCCGACGACGGACTCGAGGGGCTGGTCGGTCTCGACGTCCAACTCCGCACAGAGGTGCGAGCAGGCGTCCGCCAGCGCGTGGTCGGCGGCGATCCCCTTCTCCAAGGGCGAGCCCGTATCCGAGTTCGACGCTGCCGACGCCTCTTCCAGTCCGTCGGCGACGAGCCGTTGGAACACTTCGTCCGGGGAAGTCTCCGCGGCGATCCGGTCTCGGATCGCGCTCAGGGTCTCGTCGTCCAGTCGAGTCTCGTCCAGGTCGTAGCGACGCAGGAACGAGTCGAGCCCACGCGCGAGCGGATCGTCGACGGCCGACTCGAGGTCGGCCGGCTTACCGCGTTCGTCGAGGCGACGATCCGAAACCCGGTCGCATAATTCGGTGGCGGCCCGTTCGACGAGTCGATCTCCCAACTCGCGCCAGGACCGCCGTTCGTTTCCGCCCCGACCGAGGACACCAGCGATACGTTCGCCGGCACTGGTCCGGACCCTCCTCGAGAACTCGGTGTTGCGTTCCGTCGCGGTCTCGAGGCGATCCGTCAGGTGATCGGTCGGCCGTTCTCGATCGGTACCACCGGTGGGAAGCCGCTCTGACAACACGTTCGTGAGGTCCATAGTCGATTCTGTTCACGTTCAGCATCGCTAGTGGGCTCGAAGCTGTGAAATAGTAGTATACCCGTCAGCTGCAGGCAGTCTCTCTCGCACGTCGGTGTTGATTGCCCGACGAGTGGGGAACATATTCGGCGGTAATAGATTGTGTTTGCGACGGGACCGTTCAGTATGGATTGTGGCGATCGGTCGAGACTCCCCGCTTTCACGCGGCGGCTGAACGATGGGCTGCTGTGCCGTTCGATCCGACGGACCCAGCTTCGGTCGGTGATGTATCGATGACCGCGGTCGAACGCGACTTCAGCGGCGGTCAGTGGCTGTATCGTCGTGCGGCGATCCTGTTGGGCCTGATCGGGGCGCTGGCAGGGTTGGCCGGTGGTACCGTCGAAACGGCTAGCGTACTGGCGCTCGTCGGCTATTTTACCGGAAAAACGATCCACAGTTTGGGCTGGACCCTCGCGGGGTCTAGCTGACTCCGTCTCGAGGGTACCCGCTGGGGTTCTACCGCATCGGAACGTCGCAGGTCCCCGAGACGAGATGTGCTCTCACCCCGAGCGACCCGCTCGCGCGCCTGAACGGCCGTCCCGATCGCCACGTCGTTCGAGGCGGGGTGGAGTAGCGTTCGTGACCGGGCGAATCGCCGCCACGAGGCGCGAACGTATTCCCGAACGGGACGCCGACAGCCCCGGCGTCCCGTCGCCGATCGACCACCGGATGGAACCGGCAACGCCTTCCTGAACAGGCGCTCGGCCGGAGAGGGGACGGGTTGCCGAACGGACCGGCCCGAATGAAGGCGGGCGAACATATTCGCCACCATCTTTTGGCGTACTCGCGGCTTCTCTCCGAGCAGTGATCCAACAGATGCGCATCTCGAAGGGGGCGCTGCTGGTCGTCATCGCCGTCCTCATCCCGTTCGTGGTCGAGTTCCGGACGGCCCTCTCGTGGTTCGGGATCACGCTCTCCGCCCTCGAGACTGCCGTCCTCGGAATCGCAGTCGTCCTCGCCGTACTGCTCTGGGCAGTGTGGCCCCCGTCCGAGACCACCGAGTCGGAGTCGGTTCGATCCGGCTAACTTCCCTTGACCTCGGCGGCCGGTACCCACGGGAGGGCCGGGGGATGAAGCCGTCCACCTCGAGCACGTCTCGGACCGGTGACGACGCAGCCGTCGGCGGTGTGAGGGCTCGCAGACTCCAATCGGGCCTCGGGACCGAATTAACTCTCTACACGGGTCGCCACGAGACACTCGTCGTCGTCCCCTCGAAGACGCTGACAGGCTTCGATGCGTGGCTCGTCGATCCGCTCTTGGAGCCGGTGAATGCCGTCTTCGGGCACTGTGTATCCGATTCGGTACGCAGTACGAGCGTCGATCTCGTACGCCAGGAGACGATCGAAAAAGGACGTGACGACGCACTGTCGCCACGCGAGCGACTCGGCGATCTCCGTTCCTCGAGCGGTCGTCTCGAGGCCGGCGTACTTCTCGTACTCGAGGAGTCCGTCGTCGGCTAGCGTCCCCGCCATCTCGGTCGCACTCGCGGGACTGATAGCCAGCCGGTCGGCGAGTTCGCCGGTTCGAACCTGCCGGTCACCTCGCGAGGAAAGCCGGGAGACGGTAAGCAGATACCACCCCGCTGTCGGGCTGAGCGAATCACGCGGTATGACCGTGTCGGGGATATCGGCCGGCGACGCTGCGGAAGTCATCGTTCGGTACGTACTCATATGAGACGTCGTGAAAGTCGTTTGCCGAATCCGTTCGTCTTCATTCGTTCCGATGCCGTCACCGATCCCTGCGTGGTTGCTATGGAAACCGATCCGCTTCGTCTCGCGTTACATCGGGCCCCACCCACAATCGGGGGATATTCTTAAGCAGCTAGATACTGAAGAATGCGATTAGGAAGCGGCAATGAACGATTTCACCGATCCGCGATCACCACTTCCCGAGTGGATCTTGGACGCGTACGATATCCTCTGTACGCACAGTCTCACGTCGGCCGATGGTGAAGACGTGCCGTCGGTCCCCCGGGAACGAGCGTTCGAGGTCCTCTGTAGTACCGATGAACTGACTCTCGAACCCGAGGACGCGGACTACGCACTCACCCGATTGCTCGAGCGGGGCTACCTCTACGAGGTCGACGGTGAACTCCGAGTCACGATCCCGGACCACTGAGACGGTCTCCTGTCCGTCAGTGCCGGTGGGATCGGGACCGCCCTGCGGCCCCACCGGGACATCGGGACAGCAAACCGTATGAGCGTCCTCGTCGTGACGGTCGGGTCCCAGTCGACGCCGCCTCCGAGGGAACACCTGATACATCACGGTCGTATACTACCCAGCGATCCAATACGAACGATTATGTGCGGATGTGAATAACTGACGCCCATGGGAACCCGACATCGGTTCACTGACGACCGACGGCGTCGGATCTACGAGTACGTAGAGCGCAACGGTGCCGTCGAACCCGAGTCAGTACGCCGAAACGTCCTGATACGACCGGAGACGGAATCCAAACCCGCACGGTCGGGATCGGATCTCGACCCGTCAGTGACGATGTCGACCGAGGAGTTCACCCACCACGTCTCCGTTCTCGAGCGCGACGGGTATCTGGACGAACGAAACGGCAAACTTCGCGTCGCCCTCCCGATGAACGCGGACGAGACGACTATCGAGTTCGACGATCTCGAAGCGATCGTTCGACCCGCCCAGCAGGAAGACATCACCGGTATCGTCGGCGCGATCGAGATGATCGCGACCGGGGAAACGCACGTCGTCGCCGCCAAACTGGCCGACGAAATCAGCCGCAATGAAGTGCTCCTGCGCCACAACGAGAGCGAAGATCGGGTGTTCTTCGTCGCGACCGTCGATGACGACACCGTCGGTTGGCTTCACGTCGAGGGGATGCGATTTCCGAATCTGGCACACACGGCCGAACTGACGGTCGGCGTTCTCGAACGCTATCGCGGAAACGGGCTCGGTTCGACGCTCATGGATCGCGGGCTCGAATGGGCCCAGAGTCAGGATTACCGAAAAATCCACCAGAGCCTTCCGGCGACGAACGAGCGCGCGATCTCGTTTCTCGAGGACCAGGGGTGGGCAGTCGAGTCGACCCGGGACGGTCACTACCACATCGACGGCGACCTCGTCGACGAGGTCCAGCTCGCCGTCTGGCCGAACGATTGACATCCTCCCCCGCACTAAATCGCGAGGTCAGTGAGACGACTGACCGCGTCGTGATGTTCACGGGAGATCGACCGCGGGTTCCGGGACGAGACGGTATCGCAAGCAGGAGCGACAACCCACTACTCCGTCGGAAGGTCGATCGCGATCGTCGTCCCGTCCACGCCGGCCGATACGAGACGGAGGGTCCCTCCGTGCCTATCGGCGACCCACTTCGCGAGCCAGAGGCCGAGTCCCGAGCCGTGCCGGAGTTGCGTGATCTCGCCGTCGCCGGCAACGACGGACCACTCCTCCTCGGGGATTCCGTGGCCGTCGTCGCTGACGGCGATCCGAACCGACGCGTCGGATCGGTCGGTCACGCTGATCCCGATCGTCGACCCATCGTCGGGCGTTCCGTACTCGATGGCGTTCTCGAGCAGTTCGCTGACGGCGTTCCCGATCGAGTCGTCGTACGGGACGCTGCTGGTGGTGGAGACGTCGATCTCTACAGCGACGTCCGATACGACCGACTCGACGACCCCCCTGAGTTGCTCCGCGAGTTCGGTTGGCGACAGCGAATCGGGGTCGACGTGGTCGGTCTGGAGGATCCGCTGTATCGACTGTGCCGTCTCGCTGGCGTCGACCAGCGATCGACCGGCCGCTTCGATGACCGCCGCGTGTGACTCGATCTCCTCGTCGTCGGTCGCTGCTCGGACGAGTTCTGCTCGGCCGAGGATGACGGTCGTCTGATTGCGCAGGTTGTGCCGCAGGAGGCGATGAAGTACCCGCAGATGGGTGCCCTGCTGTCTGACTTCGGTAATGTCGGTCAACACGACGAACGCCCGCTCGCCGTCGTCGTGCTGGTAGGGGACGCTCCGGAGGAGATAGAACCGAACGCCGCTGTCCGTCTGGACGCGAACTTCCCGCTCCACCGCCGCTCTCGTCTCGTGGATCTCGTCGAGTGCGTCCCCGACGGCGGCTGGGATCGCGTCGCTGATCGCGTCCAGGCGCGCGTCCCGCAGTTCGTCCTCGTCGACGGCGACGAGGTCGAGGAACCGATCGTTCGCCGTGGTGATTTCGGTGCCGGTGTCCTCGAACGCCAGCTCGACGAGCGGGTCGGTCAACGTCCCGAACAACTCGGTGAACCGGCGGCGCTGTCGCGACGCCTCCTGTTTGGCCATCCGGAGTTCGCGGATATCCTGCACGGTTACGACGACGCCGTCGCCGTCGGGGTCCTCGAGCGGGGCGACGGAAATCCGGGTCGGGATCTCGAGCCCCTCGCGAGCCACGAAGTCGGTTTCGGTGGCGTAGGAGCCATCGGTTCCTGCCGCGAGGTGCTCGGCGACCGTCTCGTCCGCGAGGACGTCGGCGATCCGTGTCCCGACGAGCGCCGAGCGCGTCGTTCCGAGCATGGCGGCGAACGATTCGGTGACGAGCGTCACTGCGCCGTCGGCGTCGAGGGTGAAGAGGAGGTCGTTGGCGTTCTCGACGACGGCCTCGTATCGGCGTCGCTCCTGGTCCCGTTCGACGCGTTCGAACACGGACTCGGCAGTCGTCGTCAGTAACTCGAGGAACTGCCGCTCGTCTCTCGTGAACCCGTCGCCGTCGTCGTGCCCGACGCTGAGCGTTCGGTTCTCCCCGATGGGGAGATACGTTCCCGCATCGATCGACGTGGTGTCGATGTGGTCGAGGGCGTCGACCTTGACGACCCGATTCTCGGTGAACGCCGTTCCGACGGGGCCTTCGTCGGCGTCGTACCGCGGTCGGTCGCCTAGCTGCTCGCGGACGGTCTCGGGAACCGCGATCGGGACGAGCTCGTCGGTCGCCGGATCGTACTCGCGGACGACCGCGCCGGTGGTTTCGATCGTGTTCATCGCGACGTCGACGACGCGTTCGGCGACGTCCGTCGGCGTCTCCGCGGCGACCATGTCCTGTGTCGCTCGCAGGAGATTGTTCAGGATTCGTTCTCGACGCCGCTGGCGGCTGATGTCTCGGAGCGTCCCGACGGTCCCCGCAAACGAGCCGTTCTCGAGGGGGCGCAGCGTCATCCGATCCGTACACGGGACTCGCTGGCCGTCCTTCGTGACGAGATCCACGTCGAGCTTTGCGATCGGCATCTCGCCCGTTTTCGGTCCGTCGTACTCCCTGCGGAGTTCCCTGAGAGCGTCCTCGGCTCGCTCGACGGTTTCGTCGTCCTTGATGTGGTGTACTGACGAGCCCAGTAGCTCTTCCCTGTCGTACCCGGCCATCTCGCAGAGTGCATCGTTGACGAACGTGAACCGCCCCTCGTCGTCGAGGATGTAGACCGCGTCCCCGACGGTCTCGATGAGATACTCGTACATCGCCTGGTCGGTTTCGGACTCGCGGCGGGCGGTGATCTCGCGGACGTAGACGGAGAGCCGTCCGTCGTGGGGGTACAGCGTCACGTCGAACCAGCGCCCGTCCCTCGTCGAAACCTCCGTGCTGAGGACCTCCGTAGCGGTTCGTGCCCGTTCGACGGCCTCGCGAACGTCGTCGGTCGTCCACTCCGAGAGCACGCGCCACACGGGGACGGTCAGCAGCGTCTCTCGAGTGCGATCGAAGAGGTCCGCGGCCGCGCTGTTGAGATACGTGATGCGGTCGTCGGTGTCGAGTTCGAGGATGGCGTCGTCGATTTGCTCGACCGCTCGCACCGCCGCATCGCCGTCGCCGACGTCGGCGTCTTCAGACGCGTTTGTCCCCGATTTGGCTGGCGTCGACAGGAGACGCGATAGTTTCGCGACGAGCAGATCGAGTGCCGCGCCGGGCCGCCAGGTGATCGCATCGAGGGCACCTGCCCGAATAGCGTCCCCGGCCGCCTGTGGATCCGGTGTCACCCAGACGGTCGCCTGCTCGAGCCGTGTTGGAACCGCGTCGACCGTCGTTGCGAACACGACGGCACTGGATCCATCGGTGGCGGTCGTGTCGGAGGAGAACGCCTCGATATGGCGCAGACTATCGAACGTAATGTCCGTCTCCGAAGACAGGTGGTCGAGCGCCGCTTCGATCTCGTCACGCTGGTCTTCGTACCCGCTGTCGTAGTACGGACTGCTAGTGGGGGAATCAGTCTGTGGGAACTGCGACATTCATCTCTGAAAGGGATTCGTCCACATCGTCTAATACTATTTGGTAAATTCCGTCCCCTCTCGTCCCCGAGAGTCACATGACGGCCCCAGCTCGAGTGTCTCACCGAGCTCTTCCGCTTGGTCCCCCAACCGTGAGGTGGCTGCGCGGCTATACGCCAACCAGGAGACCGATGAGTGATCCCGACCTCCTGAAAGAGCGGATCGTCGAAGAACTCGAGCGGGAGCGACAGACCCACAAGTCACTCAGGCTCACGCTGTCGGAGAAGTACGATTACAGCGAGGAGGCCGTCAGTCGGGGAATCTCGACGCTCCACGATGCGGGCGTGATCACGCACGACCAGGGATTCTTCGAACTGACGAATAACTAAGAGCGCAGTTCCCACCGACAACTGCGTCCGCGGCAGCGACGACGGCGTAGTGATCCCACACACCGGCCAGTTGCTCTCGAATCGAAGCTCACAACAGCGAGTTCAGTATCGCAGCGTCCTCAGCCGTCGCTGGCGACGTCCGGCGTTCGTAACACCGCTTCGTCGGTCTCCGGGCCGAGTGCCTCGAGCCGGACGCTCGAGATCTTGTACTCGGGGATGCCGGCCTGTGGGTCGAACGTCTCCTGGGTGAGTTTGTTGACCGCGCCGGTCGCGAAGTGCATCGGGATGAACAGCGTTCCCTCGCCCACGCGTTCGGTGACCTGGGCCTTGACGACGATTTCGCCGCGCCGGGATTCGACGCGGACGTACTCGCCGTCTTCGACGCCGAGTTCGGCGGCCGTCTCGGGGTGGATCTCGACGAAGCTCTGGCCGACGTGGCTCATCAGCCCCTCGACGCGGCGGGTGATCTGGCCAGTGTGCCAGTGATAGAGGACCCGCCCGGAAGTGAGCGTAAGGGGATACTCCTCGTCGGGGAGTTCCCCGGGGTGGCCACCGTCTGCGGGGACGAACCGCGCTTTCCCGTCCTCGAAGTTGAAGTTCCCCTCCTCGTAGTCGTAGAGGTAGGGGGTGCCGGGATGGTCCGCGTCGGGGACCGGCCACTGAAGGCCGTGTTCCTCGCCCGACTCGAGGCGCTCGTAGCTCACGCCGCCGTAGATGGGGACGAGATCGCTGATCTCGACCATGATCTCGCGTGGGTGGTCGTACCCCCACTCGTAGCCGAGTCGTGCGGCCAGCGCCTGGGTAATCTCCCAGTCCTGTCTGGCCGTCCCCGGCGGCTCGGTGCTGGGCCGAACCCGCTGGATCCGTCGCTCGGTGTTGGTGAACGTCCCGTGTTTCTCCGGCGAGGTCGCCGCCGGCAGGACGACGTCGGCGTGCTCGGCGGTCTCGGTCACGAAGATGTCCTGGACGACGAGGAACTCGAGGGCCGCGAGGGCCTCCCCGGCGTGATCGACGTCGGGTTCGGAGAGCGCCGGGTTCTCGCCGACGATGTACATGCCCTCCAGGTTGCCCTCGCGGGCCTCCGCGAGCATCTCCGGTACTTTGAGGCCGGGCTCCTCGGGCGGGCGCTCGCCCCAGACCTCGGCGAACTTCTCGCCGACTTCGTCGTCGGCCGGGTCCTGGTAGCCGGGGAGGCTTCCGGGGAGCGTTCCCATGTCCCCGCCGCCGCCCTGGACGTTGTTCTGGCCGCGGAACGGCGAGAGGCCGGCCCCGGGCTTGCCGAGCTGGCCCAGCACGAGCGCGAGGTCGGCCATCGCGAGCAGGTTCTCGGTGCCCGTGCTCTGTTGGGTCATTCCCATGGCCCAGCCGAAGACGACGGAGTCGGCTTCGGCGAGCGTCTCGGCGGCCGCGGCCAACTCCTCGGGGGAGACGCCGGCCAGTTCCTCGACTTTCTCCGGGGTGAACGCCTGTACCTTCTCTTTGAGTTCCTCGAAGTGCTTCGTGTTGCGCTCGATGAAGGCCTCGTCGTGGAGGTCGTGCTCGACGATGTACCGGATCATCCCGTTGAGCCACGTCACGTCGTAGCCGGGGGTCGTCCGGGTGTACTGATCCGCGTGCTCGGCGATGCCGATCTTCCGCGGATCGAAGACGACGAGGTCCGCGCCGTCCCTGACGTTCCGTTTGATGCGAGTCGCCAACACGGGGTGGGACTCGGTGGTGTTCGAGCCGCTGATGAGGTAGGCGTCGGCCTCGCCGATGTCCTCGTTGATGCGGTTTGTCATCGCGCCGTAGCCGACCGTCTGCTGGAGCGCGGCGACCGTCGAGGAGTGACAGAGCCGCGCACAGTTGTCGATGTTCTTGGAGCCGAGTACCTGCCGGGCGAACTTCTGGACGAGGTAGGCTTCCTCGTTGCTCCCCTTCGAGGACGCGAGGCAGCCGACCGCGTCGACGCCGTGGTCGTTCTGAACGTCGGTGAGCCGTTCGGCCACCAGCTCCAACGCGTCGTCCCAGGATGCTTCCTCGAGGTCGCCGTCGTCGTTGCGCACGAGCGGTGTCGTAACCCGGTTCTCGCTGTTGGCGAACTCGTGGCCGAACTTCCCTTTCACGCAGGTCGAGAAGTTGTTCGCGGGCGCGTCGTCGGGATCGTCGACGGGGACGACGCCGAGGGAGTCGTCGTCCTTGCCCCACATCTCGAAGCGACAGCCGACGGCACAGAACCCACAGGTCGTCTCCGCTTTGTCGATCTTGCCCAGCCGGTAGTCGCTGATCGCCTCGGCGATGTCGAACAGGTATCCCTCCGGGAGCGTGGTCGCCGCGATCGATTCGGCCGTGTGTTCGCCTGCGAGGAACGCGTTCCGTCCAACCGTTGCCGCCGTCGTCTCGAGTCTCCGCTTCGCTCGCTCCATGACCCCGGCGACGCTGCGTTGGTCGCTGTTCATGGTCCCAGCGGACCCAACCGTGGCGTCGCCGCCCGGCGCGGGCGACCGGTTGGGGGACGTCGTGTCGTCGAGGGTCTCGGCGTCTACGTGTTCGATGACGTCCCCGATCGAGTTCCGCTGGGTGAAGCCGGGGAACGGGAGCGTCCCGGCACCGCCGATCCCCTTCTCGGTCAGCGCCCCGGTTGGACAGACCGTCGCGCAGTGACCACAGGAGACGCACTCGGAGTCGGCCATCGTCTCGGCGTCGGACTGGAAGCCGATGCGGGTGTCCTCGCCGTGGCCCTCGATCCGGAGGACGCCCTCGGCCTGTACGTCGTTGCAGCCGTCGACACACCGGTTACAGAGGATACACTTGTTGCGGTCGATCTGGATGAACGACGAGGTGTCGTCGAGGGGGTCGTACTGGTCGCGCTCGTCGAAGACGCCGTAGCGCGGGTGGTCGACGTCCTCGCTGATCGCCGCGCTCTGGAGTTCACAGCGACCGGTGCCGTTACAGGTCGTACACCGAAGGTTGTGGTTCGAGAGGACGAGATCGAGGTTGACGCTCCGGCTCTCCGCGGCGTCGGGCGTGTCCGTCTCGACGGCGAGGCCCTCTTCCGCCGGGAACGAACAGGAGGGGACGAGCCCGTGTGCGTCGGTCTCGACTATGCAGGTCCGACACTCGCTTCGCGGGCCGATCTCGTCGCTACAGTCGCCGCCGCGGTCGTAGTAACAGAGGGCGGGTACGTCGGCGTCTTCCTCGAGGGCGTCCGTCCCGGGGTCGACGCTGACGACGTCGTCGTCGAGGGCCTGCATCGCGTCGATGATCGTCGACCCAGGCGGGACGGTCACCGGTTCGCCGTTGACCGTCACGGTCGTCGGGTCGGTGCCGCGCGTCCCGACGTCCGGATCGTTCGCGCTCCCGGTCTCGAATTCAGCCGTGACCGGGGTTTCTGTACGCGGGTCATCGAGGTCTGGAACGCCTGGAAGGGGATCGTTCGTACTCATAGGTTCTCGGAACAGGTACCGCTCGGACAGCGACCGTCGGCGTGTGCGCGGAACACCGGTTCGAACTCGTCGATCGCCGTCGTCACCGGACGCGGCGCGCGTGCGCCGATCCGGCAGTTGCTCGTCCGCTCCATCGTGCGACCGAGTTCGCGGATCTTCGCGAGGTCGAACGATCCGTGATAGATCTCACGCAGGAGCTCCGCGAGCTGTTTCGTTCCCTCGCGTCCGGGGACACACCGGCCGCTGTTCTCGGTCGCGGCGAACGTCGCGCGCTCGCCGGCGGTCGCGACCGCACACCGATCCTCGTTCAGCAACTCGACCACCCCTTCGGTTCCGAGGGCAGCCGCCGCAAGCGCGTCTCGAGTTGCACTCACGTCGAGCCCCCGGGTGATGCCGCCGAGAACATCGCCCACGCAGGCCATCTTGACGGCTCCCTGGAGCTCGACCGCATCGAGGGCGGCTTCGAGGCTGTCGTCGGACCCGAGTTCGACGGTTGCCGGTGCCGCCACGTCGCCGGTGACGGTAAACAGCCGGGTGCCGGGATCGCGGTCGGTCGCGTCGGACGGCGCGTCGTTCCCCAGCAGCCGTCGAACGTGTGCCACTGTCCGCACGGAATGGACCGCCGTCGGCCGGCCGTAGAGCCCGTGGACCGCCGGCGAGGGCGGTTGAATCCGGGGCTCGATCCGGTCGTTCCCTTCGAGTGCCTCGAGGGCGGCGGTCGGTGCGCCGGCGCGGTACTCGTCCGGACCGGCGACCAGTTGCGGAACGACCGGGAGCTCGGCGGCGGCCGCGTCGATCGCCGCCTCGAGGTGGCGATGGAGTCCGGTCTCGCTCCCGTTTAGGTAAAGGACTGCGTCCGTCGTGCCGAGGTACTCGGCGATCGCCGCGATTCCGTCGAGGACGGCGATCGGGACGCTCGCGAGCAGCGTCCGATCGATCCGCTGTCGGTCGTCGGTGTCGTTGGCGTTGACGACGACGACCGGATCGCCGTCGGTCTCCCGGATCGTGGCCCACGTCGCTCCGACGTCCTCGTCCGCGGCAGCGTCGCCGCGACCGCGCCCGAGCAGTCCGCGGTCCCGGACCGGCCCTGCATCCCGTTCCGGCGAGACGAGGTCGTAGTCCTCCGGTACGAGCGGTGTGACCCAGCCACACGATCCGAGGACCTCCCGACAGCCGACGGACAACGGACCGGTTTCGGGAGCGGGAAGCGAACGCGTCCCCGGATCGTGTTCGACGACTGCGGCGGCAACCTCGGGCAGCAACTCGCCGCGCTCGAGCGCACCGACGATCCCCTCGATCCGCTCGTGGTCCGGACGCGGATGGAACGCCGTTCGTCCGCCGGCGGTCGCGAGAAACAGCGGTTCGAACGCGGCAATGCCGGTCGGTCCCGTCCGGACGACCGGGACGGCGGTGGCTGTCCGACGCGCTGTTTCGGAGCCAGTGTCACGGCGGGACGCGGTCGGGTCAGTCGCGACCCTGAGGACCGGCGACCGCGACATTGCGGCTGTGGGTTCAGTCATCGATCCCATTTCGTATGCAGAGTAGAACGGCCGTGGTGATCAAATAAGTACGTGAGGATCCACCACTCGGGGAGACGAATCATACCGTCGATCGTAGGGGGACGATGGAGAACGCTCGAGGGCGTCGGTCGTCGCGGACAGCCACGGCTGGTGAGTCGTGATGTCGCACGAAGACGCTGAATGAGCGCCTTCGAGGTATCACGATCCTAGTGATACCACTCCCGAGTAACGCCGCTGGCGATAAGACCGTTACGGTCGACGACCGCAGACACTCGAGGGACGGTGCGAGAAGCGGGACTCGAGGATCAGTACTGATCCGTCGCCTTATCATGCAGCCTCTCGAGCGTCCGCTCGCATGTGCTCGTAGCGGATCTCACAGCTGTCCGAACAGAACTGACCAGCGTAGCTCGATCGATTGACCGAGCTCCCCGCCCACTCAACGGGTGTCAAAAGTAGCTCCCCACAGTCCGGTCCTCGACTCCTGTCACCGGCCGATCGTACCCTGCCGAGTGATCGGGGCGTCGGGATTGATGGAAAACCCAACGACGGTCGAGTCCTCGGTTGCGGTGACGAATACGTCGCTATCGTCGGTCACCAGTGCACTTTCGGTGTCCCCGACCGCTTTCTCGCCGATTTCGACCGCCCCCTCGAACACGTAGCAGTAGGTATCCCAGCCCGCCCGGGACGGGAGCGTGGTCGTGGCACCGGCGTTGAGTCGGCAGTCGTAGAAATGGACATCGTTGCGGACGTCTAGCGGGGCGTCGCTCCCTTCGGGACCGAACAGGTGCCGCCACTCGTTGGGGACCGGGTCTGGAATCGGCTCGTGTTGGATGTCCGACTCGAGATCGAGGCTGTACGGCCGGACGAAAATCTGGAGCATCCGCAGCGGCGGGTCGTCCGCGAGCGTCTCTTCGGAATGCCAGAAGCCGCTGCCGGCGTTCATCACCATCAGGTGCTCGGGGTCAGTGACGAGGGAGTTTCCCTGCCGGTCGTCGTGGCGCATCACGCCGTCGGGCACCCAAGAGATGATCTCCTCGTTGCGGTGCTGGTGCATCCGAATCAGCGTTCCGGGGTCCATGAACGACTCGACGACGGTGGCGAGCGGGCCGTAGCCGTGGTCGTCGTGGTCCGGGACAGCGCGACCGGGGAAGTTGAGATGGATCCGGAATTTGCCCTGATGCTGCGAGACGTCAGTTCGTGGCGCCGTGTGGATGCGAGGCTGCGTCTGTGCTGAGGGGGAATCGTCCATTACCAAGTCATCGTCTCTCAGCCGCTATATGGGTTCTGCGCGAGGCCCCTCTATTGGCACTCTCCGTGAGTCAGTCGTTCAGTCCAGCAGCGCTCACGCTGGCGGAACACCGAGTACAGCAAAGATATTTTTCGGTGGAATTAGACACAATAAGTATGAAGGGTATGGGGACTGCCGAACGCATCTTCACTGCGCCTGACGCCGGCGTCGAGATGGACGAACGCAGCAAAATCGAAGCCGTCGCGGGCCGTGGCCTTCGGGGTGACAGATATTTCCGCGAAATCGAAACCGGGACGTTCGTCACTTGGGAGTCGGAAGAAGACCGCCACGACGGCTACGACCTGACGCTCATCGAGGAGGAAGCCATCGACGCGATCGAACGCGACGCCGATATCGAACTCGGGTCCGGCGAACACCGGCGGAACGTCGTCACTCGGGACGTTGCACTCAACCATCTCGTCGGCACGCGATTCCGCGTCGGCGACGCTATCTGTAGGGGTGACCGTCTCTGCGAACCTTGCAGCTATCTGCAAGACCTCACCGGTGAGGATCTCCTCGATGCGCTGGCCCACCGTGGCGGGCTTCGAGCAGACGTTCTGGAAAGCGGGACTATTCGACCGGGCGACACGATCGAACCGCTCGAATAACGACCTGTACTGATCGATTCGGGGACCTCGAACACGGGATATGTGAACCGCTATATGGCTCCCTCATCAGGGGCTGTAGGGCTAGAAGAACTGAACCCATAGGCACGTGATTTAATGACGAAACCGTTAAAGCCTCCAAGAAGGCCAAGAACCACCTCGAGAAGTCGGAGAAATCGTGGCGGAGGGCGACTGGCAGAACACCTTTGACACAACCGAAAGACGTGTTCGACACCGGTCAAGAGAACCGGACAAGATCCGATCCCTTGACCGCATAGAGTCCCTCACTCTACGACGAAGACGCCGGCGGCTGGGTTTCCGATCGAAACCCTTCAGGACGATGACGGACGAGTTCGTCAGTCAGCTAAACGTGCCCGTAGTCTAGTTGCGGGCGGTTGGACTCGAATCGGTTTTGTGTGGTCGATCGGTCATCCGTTCCGCGACTCGTCCTTCGCGTCCGGATCCTTCCAGTCACCCTCCTTTCCTTTGCGGAATTCGCCCTTCGCCTGGCGTTCTCGTGGCCACAGCGAGATTGCGAGCAGCGCGACGTAGAACACGACGACGACCACGATCGCGACCAGTCCCTGGATTCGAGCGATCGCGGCGGTTTCGATCCAGTCTTCACGCGCCGCGAACGCGGTCACTCTGAAGACCCATGCGACGAGGAGGACGCCAAGCAACGCGAGATACACGCGCCGAAGGCGATTCGCGAGGGCCTCTTGCATCGATACTTTCACCGTAGGCTCACGGTAGTCCTGACTCAATTTGACTCGCCAGTCGGTGTGTTCGACGTCCCGTGACGGGTCCAGGGCAGTTGCGAGCAGATTCTCCTGAAGCATCCGAACACACGCCCGAAAGACATCGTAATCCCGGTACCGCCGCGCCTCGATGCCGAGGAAGACCGTGACGACCACGATTCCGATCAACAGGATATAGTGAGGGTTGTCGGGACTTGAGAACGCCCACGTCAGGATCGCCGCCATCAGAGTCACCGCCCACGTTGTCGTCTGATCGAGTCGCTGTCGCCACGTATCCACCCGGCCAAGTTCGCCCCGGTACGCGTGGGCCATCACCGAGCCGAGGCCTGTGCTCTCTTCGACCATTTCGCGGCCGATCTCCCGTTGTCCGGGCGTCGTCGGGTCGGCCGTATCGTCGTTCGAATCTGCCATGTGCAACGGACACCGCCCCATCTCATAAGCGAATGCCGCGCCAGCGTGAAACGTACCACGGGACGAGCACAATCTCGGATAGCCGCTCCCGGACCCGTGTTTCAGCGACTCGAGAACATATTCGAAGCACGCGTCGGAACGCGATTCGGGGATATGTCTCGAGGGCGCGGGCGGCGACCGCGAATCCTCCGAGGATGCCGAGGTGGATGACGGCAGGGTTGAGCGTGGCGTACCTGTCGACGGCGAATGGACGGAGAGAGTCGTCGATGAGTCCGACCACGATGATGCTGTAGACGAATAACCCGACGGCGGGCAGCGGTTCGTCCGTGAGAGACAGGGAGGCCACTGCCCACCCCAGACGGGAATCGCGCCGACGAGCGGAACCATCGCGAGAACGATCATGACGGCCGTCCACAACAGCGCAGTGGGAACGCCAGTGGCGACGAGGGCGACTCCAGCGACGACCCCCTGGACGATGGCGACTCGAGCAATTCTGGACGGTATCTCACAGATCGCGGTGTTGTTCGATCGAACGTTGAGCAGACGTTCGAATATCAATACAACAACTATTTCAGCAACTGTTGAAAAAGTCAGATATGGTCCTCGCGTTGGCTGCATACGTCTATGCATCGGTTCAAACGACTGAACACGAGTTCAATGGAGGGTTTGCCGTACTCCTGTTATTTGCCGACGTATGGGTTGCTGCAGCGTTCAGTCCGGGTTTGTAGTTACCGGACGGCGGATGACTGTGTTCAGTGTGCAACTGTCGTTGCCGAATCGACCTCCTCAGCTTCGACGCCAATTTTGAATGAAAAACGTCGCTCGTCATTATCAGCTACTGATACAATAAACGCTTTGAACACTCACTCGAATTTTGCTACCATGCCCTCCAGACCAACCACTCTTCAATTACGGATGATCGCTGCCCTTCTTGGACTTGCCCTCGTCTCAGTTGGCTTTCTCGTGGGAGTTTGGGTTGTCTTCTACGGTGTACTCGTACTTTTTGAGATTGCGCGTGCGACTCAGATCGCGCTCATTATTACTGTTGCAACGCTTTTGACGATCGGCTATCTCGAGTACAGGCAACTCGAAACGATCGAACGGCTTGCAGATGCCTATCCAGTGAATCAGGAGACAGCACCGGAATTGCATCAAACAGCGACGCGAGTTGCTGCCCAACTCGATGTCCCTGTCCCAACGATTGCGATCTCGGAACGAGATGCACCCGAAGCATTAGCTATTGGGTTCCGACCGGAAAATATCCACCTCGTGCTCTCTCTCGGGACGATCGAGGCACTCGACGGACAGGATGAACTCGAGGCAGTGATTGCACACGAACTCGCTCACGTCAGAAACCGAGACGCGATGATCATGACGGTTGTTTCACTTCCTGTTGTTCTCGCCGATGGACTGCGATCACGAGTCACACGGATAGAAAATCCCGGGGCAGTCGGTATCGTGACCGTACCGCTTGGGTTCTTGTCAGCCGGCATTTGGGTTGTCGGGAGGTCGATCACGGCTCGTCTGTCCCGTGCCAGAGAACGAGCGGCAGATCGGGCAGCGGCGGAGGTTACCGGATCACCTGCTGTCCTCGCTCTCGCACTGCAGCGACTCGATGAAGAAATCGCAGACACACCGACTCGTGATTTGCGTGAAGCGTCGAGTGTCTCTTCGTTATCCGTTCTCCCACTCGAATCGAACGAACCCGAAAAAGTCATGCTCGGACCTGACGGAGACACTGAACCGTCGTATTGGTGGCTCGTAACGTGGACACACCGAATCAAACGCTATCTCTTTGGAACACACCCGCCAACCGACGAACGGATCGAGACGCTCTTAGAACTCGAGCGCGAACGATAGAGAGGGTGCAGAGAGCAGTTGAGTCAGTTACGTATTAGGTGCAGTGGTATTCGATCGCAAGCGAGTCGATTTCGTCACGCTGGTGGTTTTCAGCGAGCAATTTGAGATGCCCGTTGTGTGGTGGTGAGCCGATAGTGATACGATACTCACGAGCCTCGGTTGTGGGGATTTCGTTGAGGAGGTCGCCTTCAAAGTTCTTGAGAAGAATCGACTCGATAGGAGGGCGTCACCTGATTCCTGCAATGAGACCAGTAGCACAACTGACTCATCGGATACCACGGCGCTTGCTGTAGGACATCCCCGTCACTGTGTTCGAGAGCTGTTGTCGTACAGTCAGCGGATTCAGAACTGGCATCAGCTGAACACCCTGCAAGCCCGGTTGCACCGATGACTGCACTGGACGCAAGGACTGTGCGGCAAGACAACGCTTCGCTGGAGGGAATCTGGTCGGAGACCATACTGAGTCGGTGATTGTTCTGAGTGAGAACTATACTGACCCACTTATAGTGTGACGTTGCCTGGAAACGTGGCTCCGACGAAATCCCTCGCGAAACGACCGTTCGAGATAGTGGCAACGAAGCGGGCTGTTCGAAAAGTACTGCTGCAGATCATCTGCGAAAGCAGCGGCACAGCTTGTGAGAGTTTACAAGGACCTATCTGCGACAAGATAGTACAGGACCGATTCGGATTTAGTTGCAGCCCTCCGGAACTGGCGTCTCCTTCTCGTTGATGAAAGCGCCCACCGTAGCTATGACCCGATCAGGTGCTTCTGTCGGACCGCCGTGACCGACGCCCTCGAACTCGGTGCACCGGCTGTCTGAAAGAGCCGCATCTACTGCACGGATACCGTCTCGGAGGTGAGGCGGGCCCTCAGTCCCGGTCAGCAAAAGCACTGGCGCGTCGATCTCGAGTGAGTCCGGGAGACGGTACTGCTCGATAGCACGATTGATTCGAGCGACATTCTCCGTCAGATCGACGATGTCGGGCCATGGCGGCCACTCGGCGAGCCAGCCATCGAGGTCATCGATTTCGCCACCGTGCATGACCTCACTGATGTAGAACTTCATCGCCTCGCGTCGTTCTCCGTCGTTGATTCGTTCCTGCATCTGTGCCGCGAGATCGGCATGCTCTCGATATTCCCCAACAAGAACAGCCGGTTCATACGCGATGACCTTCTTTACTGAAGTAGTTCGTGCGGTCTCGATCGCCAACAGACCGCCGAACGAATGCCCGAACAGAACCGGAGTTCCATCCGCCGCATCGATGACTGCACGAACGTCCTCGACTCCACGATCGAGGGAATACTCGTCAGCGTCGCCGCTTTCCCCAACACCACGTCGATGGGGAATAATGACCGTGTAGTCTTCGGCGAAGAGCGGAACGATCGGCTGCCAGTACTGGGGCGAAGACCCTCCATGAAGGAGGACGAGCGGAGGCCCCTCTCCGTGCTGTTCGAATGCGATACTGGTTCCATCTGCCGAAGTGACTGTCTGCATTAGTGCTTCTTATCGTTATTGTGGAAACGGAGAATGCCTGTCTCTCAGTCGTTCGGTGCTTTATAAGTGGAAGGGGGATTTCGGAACGGAGGTCAACTCGGGGAGGAGTAGTCGCACAGCCCTTCGATCAGTTGGGTCTGCACCCGCCGCAGTCTCCACGGGACACTGGCGATTCAGTAGTGGCAAAGAACGAGAGAGACGCCGTTACTGAACGTCAGCCCTGGAGGCCCGCTTTAGAAGGCCGATAGCAATGCCGCCCAGAACGACGTTGAACGCCAGGAGAACAGCAATAGCAGGAACGACTGTGTTCCAGAATCCAGCGAACGCCGTTACCTCGAAAACCGACAGTACGTCCCGTCCAAGCATGAGCGCTCGGATGCCGTCGACACCGTAAGTGATGGGATTCGCGACTGCGACTGCTTGAATCCAGCCAGGGAGGACGTCGAGTGGAAGGAACGCGCTCGAGATGAATAGTAACGGGAACGTCAGGAGGTTCGCAATCATCACGGTGGCTTCTCGGTCGCGAGTAACGAGCGCAACGATATTCGAGTACGCCATGAAGACACCACCGAATATGACGGTCACGACGAATACGCCGAGCACACCGAACAGTCCCGTCTGGAGATATCGAGTTACAGACGCCCCCGACTCGAGAGTCAAAAGGAGGTACCCGAGACCGAGTATGATCCCCGTTTGGACGGTGATTCGGACGACCTCGGACGACACTTTCCCGACGAACAGTGCGCCTCGATTCATCGGGGAGATGAGGGTCTTGTCGAACATCCCGGTCTCCATATCGTCGACCAGTCCGATGCCGGAAACAGCAGCAGCGGCCAGCGTTGACTGAATAATGATTGCGGGTGTGAGATAGGTCACGTACGTAACGTCACCTGTTACCGACTGAGAAACGGCACCTCCCGCGATCGCGCCGAGGACTTCGGCCATGAGGACGAAGAAAATGATCGGCTGAACCAGTGACGTGAACGTCACGTAGGGATTGCGGGAGGTCTTGACGAGCCACCGCTTGAAGCTGATCCGCGCGTCTGTTGTGGAACTGTTCCCCGACGCTCTCTTTGCCGAGTCACTATCGATGGGGCCCGCTCCGTCGGTAACGCCGCTCATCGACTCACCTCCTGTACCCTCGTCGTTTCAGTAGCTATCCCGTTCCCTCCGACATCCTCCTCTCCAGCCAGCGTAAGGAAGACGTCATCGAGCGTCGGTGATCGAATGTCGAAACCAGTGATTGTGATGTCTGCCGCGGACAGCTCGGTGAAGAGTTCGCTCGTGGCCGAGCGAGCGTTGTCGGCTTCGATGGCCAACCCGTCGGCGGTTCTTTCGATAGTCGCCGCGTCGAGTGCGGTGAGTTGCCGGACGGTGTTCATCGCACGGCGGCGGTTCTGGTCCGACGGGTCTTTCAGTGCTAGCGTGATGGTCTTCGTCCCAACGGCTGACTTGAGTGCAGCAGGTGTCCCAGTGTGGCTGATTTCCCCCTCTTGAAGGATGGCGAGGCGATCACACAGTTCGTTCGCTTCCTCGAGGTACTGCGTCGTGAGGAATACCGTCGTTCCTCGGTCGTTGATCTCCTCGAAGTAATTCCAGACCCGGAGCCGTGCCTCGGGATCGAAACCTGTCGTTGGTTCGTCAAGAAAGACCACTGGGGGACGATGGACGAGGACGGTCGCGGTATCGAGACGCTTTTGCATGCCGCCCGAAAACGTCTCTGCTCGCTTGTCCGCAACGCCTCGCAAGTCAACGAGGTCGAGCAATTCCTCGATACGTTCCTCCCGTTCTTCGCTCGGAACGCCGTACATCCGACAGGCGATACGTAGGTTTTCACGGGGTGTGAGCTCGAAGTCGATGCTCGTTTCTTGGGCCATGTAGCCGATGGATTCGCGCACAGCCTGCGGGTTGTTCTTCGTATCGTAGCCGTTGATTCGTACTGACCCCTGTGTCGGGTACAACAGCGTGACGAGAGTCCTGATAGTGGTCGTCTTCCCGGCCCCGTTGGGACCGAGAAAGCCGAAGAACTCGCCTTCTTTGACGTTCAGAGAGACGCCTTGGACGGCCTCGGTTCCATCGTCATACGTTACGTGGACGTCCTCTGCGTCGATAGCAGTTTGACGCTGCGAGGTGTGCGTCTCGTTCTCGGATCGTTGTCGTGCTTGTTCCAATGGCATAAACGATTAAGACATCAAGACGAAGTCAGGTAGGAGATTCTCGAATTCATGGGGGCCTTTAAATTCCCCATTTCGTCAAAGAGCAAGTGGTTCCCCCTTCAATTGGGGAGTGGCGGCCAGGTCGTGGCTACGGTTTCCTCGATGAGTTGCGTTTGTGCCCGGCGCAGTCGTTCAGAGACTGACGACGGAGAAATATCTAGTTCCGCCGCGATGTCTTTCAGGGTTGCCTGCCGAGGAATGTCGAAATAGCCTCGTTCGTAAGCGATTCGGAGCGCCTCGTGTTGGCGGTCGGTCAATCCGTCACCCGCCGGTTCAGACTCCCTGTCCTGAGTGAGGCGGTGTAACCGAAAGTCAGCGTTCCGCTGCCAGAACGAAGAGAACGTACTGAATGCCTCCCGGTCAGCGAACCAGCCGGTCTGTCGCCACCCGTCCGGTACCACATCTATCCGCTCGATAATCGCGTCGGCCGTCGCGAGGGCTTCAAGGCCCTCGAGATCGTCGAGATGTTCACCGAGTTGGCCCTCAAGACTGAGCGCTGGGAGCGCTTGGTATCGACGTGTGTCGCCAGCCTGCCCAATGAGCGCCCACTCCTCGACGTCGTATGCCTCCGTGAAAGCGCTTTCAATGTCCAACCGAGAGCCATTCTGTACGGTAACGATGAACAATGGTCCGTCCCCGTGATTGAACTGCAGATCGAGCGTCAGTGTCGCTTCGGGGACGCTTGCTGCCATTCCGGCGAGCGGTAACGCCTTACAGTCGATATCGAACTCAGCGATGAGACCCATATGTCGTTGTTTTTACCGGTTGTATTGGGGGTGTCGAAACAGTCGAGCAACCCAGGACAGCTGCCCAATTGGCCCTACCGAAGCTTGGGTCTATTCTGTCGGGCTGCCCTGCTGAAAATCCTTCGCCGCTCACAGGTTCTGACCGTCACTCGCTCAGCACAGTGAGGCTACGTATCGATGAATTTCGGAGCGAGACGCGGCCACTGCGTGAAACACCGTGGATACACTCGCTTCAACTGCCGTTCGCGAAAATCTCGATAGGGCGGCCTCGATCGGCTGATGGAATACGTCGAAGATCTGTGCATTGAGGAGGTCAGTGAGAGCAGCCTTACCGAGGTCGAAGGGCTGTAGATCATGGAGAACACGGAACGGGACCGGTAGTAGGAGACCGTCAGTCACTGTACTCCGACAATTGTACCCTATACGATTAGGCGCAACGAAAAGCGCCGGCCAGAGGCCAGCGTTGGAGCCCCCTTCCCACAATGTGTCAATCGTAGGGAGGGCCGAGATCAAAGACACCGTTTGGATCAGGCGGTGCCGTAGCGATCTCGGGATGGCGAGGACCGTCTGTCTCGGACGGACAGGTTCGATCAGAGGCAACGACTGAGTCAGTTTCCTCGCCATCTCCGGCTTGGGATTGATACACCATCAATTTGTTGGCCGTCTGAAACTATACGAAAGTATTAATGGTGATGTCCAAAAACAATAGCATGTCTCCGGCTCCCTTCCCCCCCCTATCCGGAGACTATTCCACCCCACTTACCGTTTTGAGGGCATCAAAAGGTCCGTCGGCGGTCTCGCGAGGCCGCTGTTGCAATCAACAAGGTTCCCGAGATCGTCAGGCTTCTCGCAGTGAAGCATCCTCGAGAGAAAACGCCAGCCAAAGGCCAGCGTTGAAGCTTCCCAACCTGATAGTGGGAATCCGATCTGGGTGGTCCCGAGATCGTGTGACAATAGGGCTATTGACCCCCTGTTGGGACGATCTCGAAGGCAGGATTGGCCTGTCGTGGTGGACAGGTCGGGTTAGTGGAACGACTGAACCTTTCCCCGCCGTCTGAGTAAGAGGTACCGTATCGCATGAATGTAGTGGCCATCTGAGAACGAACCCAACGAACAATGCCACAGAATGCAGCGGAACGCCTCCACGTCTCGTCCGTCGTGGCGGCTCAGTCATTCACCAGCCTTCCTTCTTTCATCCCGGTTCGTCGGTCGGGGATTGGAACAGTGTCCTTCGTATTGGCAGTGGCATGTGAGGTCCCTTGGTTGAACGGACTGGACGATTTCGAGCGACTGGGAATCGGGCAGGAATTGATACTAGTCGGACCGGACATCTTTGTTGTCGCGCACCCCCGCCGTGCGTGACACCCCGATCGATCCAATCAGCGCCTGTTGGCATACCTACCGTGGTGTCCGGCAGATGTCGTCGCTCCGACTATGCCGGGCATTTTTGTCATCGATTCGCAGGTCTTGAACTGATGGTCGGTTACTTTCCCGCAGTTCTGACGGTCGAGATGCTTCGTCGTCGGGACCACTGGACGCTGGCTATCCGAATCCCTCTCGCCAGTCGTTTCGGCGAGGCCCATCGGTGAGACTGACCACACCTCGTCGCCGATGCCGTTCCCACGCTGGTCATAGAGGCTCGTTGGGGCCGGCTGGTGGTGTTCGACGTCGCTCGTCACCTCCGCCTCGTTCGGTTGCAAGCTGCTGCGAGAAGTTGTTTTCCCGTTACTGCGGCAACTTGTACCGCGGCGGGGAGCGAGGGGCCAGTGGTCGGCCGGATGGGGCGACGGCGTCTCGTCGAGATCGTAGAGCAGTGTGGAGTCATCGCCGGCCGGTTCCGCCTCGTTAGAGACGAAAAGGTTCGCGGCGGCAGCGTCTCGAGCGTCCGCCTGCAGGTGGTCTGGACCTCACAACTGTCCGCACAGAGTCGGCCAGCGTATTCCCCCGGAGACGAAAACAATTCTGGTGTTCTTCACGTACTTTTGCCCACTAGATCGAGCCGTCTGTTGGGAGAAACCATCCCCCACTCGTTCGTGCCAGAGAGACATGTCTTGTGAATTATTAACATTGCTACGTTGCCGTTGAACTGTGTTATCATAGTCCCCGCAAATCGTTTAGTTCAGCCACTCATAGACGCTACATCGACTATGAAGCAGTCACATAGTATGCAATGATAACATGACAAAGGTAGAAGACGTGCTGTTGTTTGGCGCGCTTGCGCTCGTCTGGGGAACAGCCTTCACAGCGATCGAGATCGGGCTAGAAACTCTGCCACCGCTCCTCTTCGCAGCGGCCCGGCTAGATATTGCCGCGGTCATTTTTATCGGAGCGGTGCTGCTCAGCCGGCTCCGGTGGCGTCCCCGGACGAAGGCAGACCTCGCTCTCATCCTCTCGAACGGCATTCTCGTCATTGGAGCGCACTTTGCGTTCTCTTTCATCGGCCAGAGCTATGTCACAAGTGGTGTCGCTGCGATCGTCCTCAGTTTCACACCGATTATCACACCGGTCATCGCCATCCGTGTCCTCTCAACGGAACGAATCTACAGTACGGATGTCATTGGGCTCTGTGCTGGACTCGCTGGCGTCATCGCTATCGCAGTTGCCGGTGGGTCCTTCGATGGACAACTCCTCGGAATTGGGCTTCTCTTGGCGTCCGCAGTCGTCTTTGCGCTCGGGTCCGTTCTGACAGAACGCTGGGAAGCGGGTCTCCCAACGATGGCACTCCACGCGTGGTCGATGGTTACCGGTGCGGTGTTCCTACACGCGACAGCGTACGCCTATTCGGGAGCGACGCTCCGAGACGTGACGTGGACTCCGTCCGCGGTCGCCGCGCTCACATACCTCGGGATTTTCGCGACAGCAGGCGGTTTCCTCCTTTATTTCAGGTTGTTGAACAGAACGGGTGCAACGAATATTAGCCTCATCAACTACGCAACACCCGTCGTCGCGACGATCTTCGGTGCAGTCCTGCTCGGGGAGCAAATCACTACGGCGACCGTCGCTGGGTTCGCGCTCATCGTCGTCGGATTCGTGCTTTGCAATATCCGACCGCTCTGGCAGCTGACCCAGTCTACTTGGAACGAAGCCGAACGTGAGCGGTTGCTTGAACGCGATGAAGTCCGCATCCGAGGGAACGTGTACAAGACAGAAACCGACTCACAGCACTCTTTACAGCCAGGTGATTAACTGCCTCTACGTAACCATTGGCAGCACCGCTGCTTTTCAGAACGGTTTGCAAGGGTTCGGCCGGTGACACTATAATACTTGACACATAACGGAAACTGGAAAAGGGGCATGAGCGTCCCTCAGCCGGCACTTCGTTGACGTGAACCCTGCCCTGTTGTGAAATCGGACGGATGTACGTACTTGGTGGGCGAACGGTTCCAGTCGGGGTCGGCGAGACGCGGACCGTTGAGTTTCTGCAATTTCGGACGTATCCGGTACGCGTCGATGAGACGTTCCCGGTCCGGCTCGAAACCGAGAGCGGTGGAGTCGAGACGATGGTTGACATCGCCGGTGTGGACCCGTGTGACCCCCAGTGCGTTTATCCTGACCGGAATCAAGAGCGAACGGTTCAACCAGGGAGACGGTTCTCTTCGAGATTGATGCCGAGATGTTGGATCAACAGGGCTCCACGCACTGGGATGGTGACGGCGAGTACGTCACGACACCAGTCGGGCCGCGGTCTGCAACGTATTTCGCCGCTGTCGGCCGTGACCTCCGTCTGTAGCGAGTTCTTCGCGCACACGTTCGACGACTGCAGGCACGTCTCTCGTGGACGCGGCCGTTACCAGCGACGACGGGAACACTGCTTCACGCTGGGAGGCGACGGTGACGGATGACGGGCAAAAACCGCCGACCGTCGAGATTGTCCGACCAGCCACCAGTGAACTTGCCGCCCGCGAAACGACCGCGCCCGAACGTGACGTTTCGAGCGATGCGACCGAACTAGATCAGGCGTAGTTGTCCGTACTGGCTGCTCCGTTGAAGCGGACGTATCATGGAGACCAGTACGACTTAATCGAAATGCGTACTAGCTACTGATATGGTTCGTCGAAGCGTTCTGTTCGCCCCTGGCGACAAACCCGAACTGATGCGGAAAGCGGCAGAGAGCGACGCCGATGTCGTCGTCTTCGACCTCGAGGACGCGGTCGCCCCGGCCGACAAGCAAGACGCACGCGAGGCCGTCCGCGAGGTGCTCGACGACCTTGAGTCCGAGTGCGAAGTCTGCGTTCGCGTGAACCCGATCGGTATCTCGGCCGCGACCGACATCGAGACGGTCCTTGGGGGGCCTCGCCCGGACAGCGTGATGCTCCCGAAGACGGAGGCGGCCGAGGACGTCCGAACGGTTGACCGACTGCTCGCGGAACGGAACGCCGAACTCCCCGTGCTGTCCCTCATCGAGTCCGCGGCGGGCGTCCTCCGGGCCGACGAAATCGCGGCGACGGACGCGACCGACGCGCTCCTGTTCGGGGCCGAGGACCTCGCGGCAGACATCGGCGCGACCCGCACGAGCGAGGGGACGGAGGTGTTGTACGCCCGCGAGCGGACCGTGATCGCGGCAAGCGCCGCCGGCGTCGACGCGATCGACATCGTCTACACCGACTACACGGACATGGACGGCCTCCGCGAGGAAACGACGGTCGCCGCAGGGCTCGGCTACGACGGGAAGATGGCGATCCATCCCGATCAGGTCCCGGTCATCAACGACGCGTTCACGCCCGACGTCGAGGACATCGAGTGGGCCGAACGCGTGCTGGACGCCCGCGATCGGACGGACGCGGGCGTGTTCGAGGTCGACGGCGAGATGATCGACGCTCCGCTCATCGCACAGGCCGAACGCATCGTAGAACGCGCCCGACAGGCGGATTGACCTCCTCCCACCCCTAAAGGCGTGGGATTCCCCGAAGGGGATATTCAGGTTGCGCGTTTCCTCGGCATTCGCAAGACGCTCCGCGTCTTACGTGTCGATCAGAACGCTGCGCGTTCTGATGACGGTGAGGTACGCTTTCGCGTCCCGCGTCAGCGGTCGCCGCTCGGTTACGACCCCGAGCGTGCTTTCCAGCACGTACAGCCGGGTCAAAGCGGCCTTCCTCCCCGGTCACGCCGGGCGTCTGCGAAGCAGCCGGTGGAGTGTTCAGTCCACGAGGCTGCACGGTTCGCCTCAGCCGAACTGTTAGGCCGTGCATGGTTCACCCTCCCGTTGACGAATGTTCTCGGCGGCGTTCAGGTCGGCGTGACGGCCACGGTCGCACTCGGGACACGAAAAGTGGTCGCCGTCTCGTGTGCCCTTCGCACCACAGGCCGAACAGCGTTGGCTCGTCTCGAACGGGTCAACTTCTTCGACGCGAATCCCGGATTGCTCGGCTTTGTAGACGATGAACTCCTGCAACTGGTGGAAGTGCCACGAGTGGACGCCACGCCAGTCACTCCCCCTCTCTGATACCTTCCAAGTCTTCGATTTTCAGCACGGGATTCTCGAACTGTTGTGCCCAGTCGATGAGGCGACGGGAGGCCTTGTGGTTGAGGTCCCGAATCCGGCGCTTTTCTTTGTTACCCACGCGGTTGCGTGCGCGAAGCGCAACCCGCTTCTTGGAGCGAATCGCGCAGGGAACGATATTTGCGCCGGACGTATTTCGCCTCACGACCGGCCACCAGCATCGACTCGCCGTTCTCGGGATGGGTTGTGGAACGTCGTGGTGACGGTCGTCGTGACCACGATTACAAGTGTAAAATATGTCTCTGGAACGTCTTAAAACGTGGGAATATCTGGCCGGTCGTCGCCCGTGGTTTGGTTCCCAGTTGTCGGCTTCATCCCCCCTGAAGGGGTGGGCTTTCGCCTCGTTACCGCTGTAACGGCCGGCACTGCAGGGCCGGGCTCGAGCGGAAGCGAAGCCTCGTGCCCGATGTGTGCGCTCGTCGGCTGCGCCATGATCGTCCGTCGGCTCGAGTGCGAGACGGACGAACGTGCCCGACTGTTCGATGGGAACGCCTATTTCGCCACCGGTCGTTTCGGGGCGTATGAAGGCCGTCGTCCGGACCAACTTCGACGACAGCGTCTCCGCCTACGACGCCTACGAGCGCCAAACCGGCCGATTCACGGCGCTCGCGCGGCTGCTGGCCGCCGAGATGGCGGCTCGAGCGGACGGCCCCTTCGCGGCCGTCCTCGACGCCGGGGCCGGCACGGGCGTGAGCACGCGCGTCTTCGCCGACCGGACCCAGCGGACGGTCGCGCTGGACATCAGTCGCGAGATGTTGCGCGAACTCGAGTCCGCGCCGCGCGTGGCGGCGGATTTCGACCACTTGCCGTTCGTCGACGACACGTTCGACGGGGTCGCGTTTACCGCGTCGCTCTTTCTCGTTCCCGATCCAGCGGTCGCGGCGCGGGAGGCCGCCCGCGTCCTTCGGCCAGAGGGGGTCGTCGGTGCCGTCGCGCCGCTCGGCTGGGTCGATGCCGACGGGGAGGACGTCTTCGCCACCCTCGAGCGGGAGTCGCGGTCGCCGGTGGGGGCCGACGAGGTCGAGGCGGCGCTCGACGACGCGTTCACCGTCACCGCGGGCACCTGGCGCTTCGCGACGACGGCTGCGGACGTCCGGCGCTTCCACGCCATCCCGGCGATGGCGGCGCGCCTCTACCCGAACCTCGCCGCCGAGGAGCGCGTCGCGAAGGCGGAGGAGTTGCTTGCGGATCTCGAGGGGACCGTCGAACAGCGGTGGCGATGGATCGTCGGCGTCGCCGAATGATGTCGCCCCGGCGTTCACGCCGTGGGGATGTCAGTCGTCGTGCTCGCGTTTCAGCGAGAGCGCCGTCCGGTCGAACTCACAGACCAGCGGTTCCTCGGGATGGTTCACTTTGAACACTTCGACGTGCATGGTGACGACCCCGCGCTCGCCGTCGCTGGTCTCGCGCTTGTCGGTGACCGTCGACTGGACCCGGATCGTGTCCCCGTGATAGACGGGATTCGGATGCTCGACGTTGTCGTAGGAGAGGTTCGCGACGATGGTTCCGTCGGTGGTGTCGGGGATCGCGATCCCGACGGCCAGGCTCATCGTATAGAGGCCATTGACGAGTCGCTCGCCGAACTCCGTGTCGCCGGCGAACGCGGCGTCGAGGTGCAACGGCTGCTGGTTCATCGTCATATCACAGAACTGTTGGTTGTCGCGCTCGCTGATCGTCCGTCGCTTCTCGTGTTCGATGGTCTCGCCGACCTCGAACTCCTCGTAGTAGCGGCCGGTCATCTGTGGAATGTAGGTAATTGTCGCGGGCGATCAGAGGATCGTCCCGTGTTTCTTGTCGGGCAGGTCCTTCTCGACGCTCTCGTAGAACGCGAAACGGTTGGTGAGCTCCGCCCGCAGACTGCTCGGCGGGACGATCTCGTCGATGACGACCTCGCTGGCCATTCGATGAACGTCGATGTCCTCGCGGTACTCCTCGCGGAGTTCCTGTTCCATCCGTTCGCGTTCGTCTGGATCGTTGATCTCGGAGAGCTTGCGCGCGTAGACGGCGTTGATCGCCGCTTCGGGCCCCATGATGGCGATCTCGCCGGAGGGGAGGCCGATGACGCTCTCCGGATCGTAGGCCGGGCCGGACATCGCGTAGATGCCCGCGCCGTAGGCCTTCCGAACGACGACCGACTGTTTGGGGACCGTCGCCGAGGAGGTGGCGTAGATCAGCTTCTTGCCCTGCTCGAGAATACCCTCTTGCTCGACCTGCGAGCCGGCCATGAAGCCGGGCGTATCACAGAGGTAGAGCAAGGGGACGTCGTAAGCGTCACAGGTCCAGACGAACTGGGCCGCCTTCTCGGCGGCGTCGGGGAAGATCGCCCCCGCGCGGTGAGCGGGCTGGTTGGCGACGATCCCGACCGGGCGGCCGTCGATCCGGGCGAAGGCGGTGATGATCTCCTTCCCGAACTGCGGCCGCAACTCGAGCGTCGACCCCGCGTCGACGACCCGGTCGATGACGTCAAACATGTCGTACCCCTTGTTGGGCGCTTGCGGGACGATCGCGTCTATCTCCGACGGGGAACCCGCGGGCTCCTGACCGTCCGTCCGCGGCGGCGTCTCGTCGCTGTTGTTGGGCAGGTAGCCGATGAGTTGCGCGACCAGTTCTCGGGCGTGCTCCTCGTCCTCGGCGATGAGGTCCGCGCTGCCGGAGTACTTGGCGTGCACGTCCGGACCGCCGAGTTCCTGCAGGTCGATCTGCTCGCCGGTGACCATCTCGACCATGCGCGGACTGGCGATGGCCATCGCGCTCACGTCCCGGACCATGACCGTGAAGTCCGCGAAGACAGGTGTGTAGGCCGCCCCGGCGATACAGGGCCCATAGAGGACGCAGATCTGGGGTACCCGTCCGGAGAGCATCGAGTGGTTGTAGTAGTACTTCCCGATGCCTTCGCGGTTCGCGAAGAAGCCGGTCTGTTGGTCGATCCGGCCGCCCGAGGAGTCCATCAGGTACAGCACCGGTTTCCCCGTCTTCAGGGCGCGTTGCTGCATCCGGAGGAACTTCTCGACGCCCTTCGCAGCCATGCTGCCGCGCTTGACCGTGTAATCGTTGGCCATGAAGTGGACGTCTCGGCCCTCGAACTCGGCGGCGCCCGTAAGCAGGCCGTCGGCCGGGAGCCGGTCGTCAGTGTCTCCGTCGGCGTTCGCGCCGTTCGGATGCCAGTCGTCGAACGCCGCGAACTTCCCGTCCTCGAAGAGGAAGTCGTCGCCGAACCAGAGGTCGAGCCGATCGCGGACGAACAGCTTCCCCTGCTCGGGGAGCTGGTCGCGGTACTTCTCCGGGCCGCCCTCGAGGATCTCGTCGATCTCCTCGAGGAGCGCCTCCTCGCGGGCCGTCGGTCCGAGGTCCGCGTCCGGTTCGGTCCCTGTCGCCGCGTCGGACCCACCGTCGTAGGACGCGCTCCCGAGTTCGTCGCCGCCGTCGGTGACGACGGTCACGTCGTCCCGGTACTGCGACGCCATCGCCTCGGCGATCGCCCGTGCCTGTGCGTCGGTCGCGTCGTCGGAAATTCTGACTCGCATCGTATCTACTCCAGCGTAACGAGGGTATCCCCCATGTCGACGGAGTCGCCGTCAGAGACCGGGACCGATTCGACCGTCCCGCCGCTGGCGGCGACCACGTCGTTCTCCATCTTCATCGCCTCGAGCACGCAGACGACGTCGCCCGCCGCGACCTCGTCGCCCGGTTCGACGGCGACCGAGAGGATGGTTCCCTGCATCTCGGCGGTGATGGCGTCGGCGGTGGTGGCTTCGGGAGTTGCGTCCGCGCCGGCCCCGCCGCCGGAACCGGTTTCAGCGTCGCCGCCGCCGGCTGCCGCCCGCGGGACGCCGTCCTCGATGACGACATCGAATCGACGGCCGTCGACTTCGACGGTGACTGCTGCGGTCTCCGCCTGCGTGCCGTCGCCGGCGGTCGCCTCCGTTGGCCCCCAGCGATCGACGGCCGCCTCGAGCACGTCGTCGTCCAGTTCTCGATCGAGATACGTCGTGGTGTGCTCCCCGGCGACGAAGGTCTCGTCGTCGAGCAGCAGCCGGTGGAACGGGATCGTCGTGTGGACGCCCTCGACGGCGAAGTGCTCGAGCGCGCGCTTCGAGCGCTCGAGGCAGTGGTCGCGGTCGTCGCCGCTGACGATTAGCTTCGCGATCATCGAGTCGTAGTCGCCGCCGATTTCGTCACCCTGCGCGACTGCGTGGTCGAGACGAACGCCGATGCTCGCTGGCGGCCTGTACGTCGTCAGCTGACCGGGTGTGGGTGCGAAGTCCGCGGCTGGGTTCTCGGCGTTGATGCGGTACTCGATCGCGTGGCCGTCGATTTCGACATCGTCTTGGTCGAATGCGAGCTTCTCGCCGGCGGCGACCCGCAGCTGCCACCGGACGATGTCGATGCCGGTCACTTCCTCGCTGACGGTGTGTTCGACCTGGATGCGCGTGTTCACCTCCATGAAGTAGAACTCGCCGTCGACGGCTTCGCCGTCTGCTCGTTGCGTCTTCGACGCAACGGTGTCTTCCACGAGGAACTCGACCGTCCCGGCGTTCGTGTAGCCGGCCTCGCTGACGCCCCGGCGGGCCGCTTCGCCGATCTCCGCGCGCAGGTCGTCGTCGAGCGCCGGGCTCGGGGCCTCCTCGATGACCTTCTGGTGTCGCCGCTGGAGCGAACAGTCGCGCTCGCCGAGGTGCCGGACGTTGCCGTGCCGATCGGCGAGGACCTGTACCTCGATGTGTTTGGGCGACTCGAGGTACTTCTCGACGTAGACCGAGTCGTTGCCGAAGTACGCCTCGCCCTCGCGTTTGGCGCTCTCGAGAGCGTCCGCTACTTCGGCCTCGCTGCGGACGATTTTCATGCCCCGGCCGCCGCCACCGCCTTCGGCTTTGATCGCGATGGGGTAGCCGTACTCCTCGCCCAGCGCCCGCACCTCGTCGGCGTCGGCGACCGGCTCGGTCGTCCCGGGGACGACCGGAACGCCGGCCGCCTGCATGACGGTTCGGGCGTTCGTCTTCTCGCCGAGCGTCTCCATGGCGTCGCTTGGCGGGCCGACCCACGCGACCCCGTCCGTCGATTCGACGTGACGAGCGAACTCGGCGTTCTCCGCGAGGAAGCCGTAGCCGGGGTGGATCGCGTCCGCGCCGGCTCGCTCGGCGACGTCGACGATCGCCTCCTGATCGAGGTACGACTCGCTGGCCGGTGCCGGGCCGACGTTGTACGCCTCGTCGGCGTACTCGACGTGGCCGGCGTCGCGGTCGGCGTCGCTGTAGACGGCGACCGTCCCGATACCGAGTTCTTCGCACGCTGCCATCACGCGGACCGCGATCTCGCCGCGATTGGCGACGAGGACTTTCTCGAACATGATCAGTAGGACTTGGGGAAGCCGAGCTGCTGGCTGATGTGGTTGTACGCCATCTGCTGGGAGACGGGGGCCAACCGCGTGAGGTTGATCTCGCGCCACCAGCGCTCGACGTCGTACTCCGTGGCGTACCCCCAGCCGCCGAAGGCCTGCATCGACTGTTTGACCGCTTCGATGCCGGCGCTGACGGCCGTCGCCTTCGCGACGTTGGTCTCGTAGCCACACTCCTCGTCGTGGTCGTAGAGCCAGGCGGCCTTCTCGCGCATCAGCGCGGCCGTCTCCATCCGCGCGTAGGCCTTCGTGATGGGGAACGAGACGGCCTGGTGGCTCCCGATCGGGGCACCGAAGACGTCGCGGTCGTTGGCGTACTCGATTGCGGTGTCGGCGGCCAGTTTCCCGATCCCCGTCCCGGCGGCGGCGAAGCCGATTCGCTCGGGGTTCAGCATGTCGACGAGCACCCACCAGCCCTCGTCTTCCGCGCCCAGCAGGTTCTCCTCGGGGACCCGAACGTCCTCGAGGAACACCTCGCAGGACTTCGAGTAGTTGATGCCGTGTTTGGGGATCGGCGAGACGTCGATCCCGGGATCGTCCATGTCGACGATGAAGAGACTGATGCCGTCGGTGCCGCGGTCGACCGCCTCCAGCGGGGTCGTGCGCGTGACGATGATCATGTTGTCCGCCCGGTCCGAGAACGTGATCCACGCCTTCTGGCCGTTGAGGACGTACTCCGCTCCATCCTTCTCGGCGCGCGTCGCGACGTTCAGCGTGTTCGTTCCCGCTTCGGGCTCGGTGATACCGATCGAGAAGTTCCGCTCGCCGGTCGCGATGTCGGGAAGGTAAGTTTCCTTCTGGGCCTCGGTCCCGTTCTCGCGAATGCCGACGGCGGCCATCCCCGCCGTGAGCACGAGATACCAGGTCCCGGCCATGCCACAGCCCTCGGCACAGAGCGTCTCCATCGCCAGCCCCATCTCCTGCATCCCCATGCCGGCGCCGTCGTACTCCTCGGGGACCAGCAGGCCGTGGAAACCGGCCTCCGCGAGCTCGTCCCAGAACCCCTGGGCGAACTCGCCGTTCTCCTCTTTCTCTCGCCAGTACTCCGGTCCGTATTCGGCCGCGACCGACTCCGCGGTCGACCGGATCATCGCACGTTCGTCCGTAGACTCGAAATTCATCGTGTGGTGTGTCGAATCGGTGTTCGTAGACGGTTCGTCTCGAGCGGCGGTCGCTTACGGCGACGCCCCGGTCTCCGCTTCCGCCTCGTCCTGGAGCTCCGTCCGGCGGATTTTCCCGGTGACCGTCTTCGGCAACTCGTCGCGGAACTCGATCTCGCGGGGGTACTCGTGGGCCGACAACTCGTCCCGGACGTGGTTCTTGACTTCTTCCGCGAGCTCCTCGGAGGGCGTCGCGCCCTCGCTGGGGACGATGTAGGCCTTCACGATGTTCCCCCGCTCCGAGTGGGGTTTGGGGACGACGGCGGCCTCGGCGACGGCCTCGTGCTCGCCCAGCGAACTCTCGACCTCGAACGGGCCGATCCGGTACCCCGACGAGAGGATGACGTCGTCGGCCCGACCCTCGAACCAGACGTAGCCGTCCTCGTCCTTGTGGGCGAGGTCGCCCGAGAGGTACCACTCGCCGTCGGGACCGTCGACGAAACAGGACGCGGTCTTCTCGGGCTTGTTCCAGTACTCGGCGAAGAAGCAGGGGTAGTCCCCTCGTTGGGCGATCTCGCCGGTCTCGCCGGGCTCGAGCACGTCGCCCGTTTCGGGGTCGACGATGTCGGCCTCGATGCCGGGGAGGGGCTTCCCCATCGAGCCGGGCCGGACCGCCATCGTCGGGTAGTTGTTGATGATCATGTTGCCCGTCTCCGTCTGTCCGTACGTGTCGAGGATCGTGACGCCGAGTTCGTCCTCGCCCCACTCCACGACGCCGGCGCTGAGCGGCTCGCCGATCGAGAGCGCGTGGCGAAGGTCGAGGTCGACGTCCGCCAGGACGTCCGCTTTCTCACGGAGCATCCGGTAGGCCGTCGGGACCGAGAACAGGACGTTGATCGGGTACTCGTCGAGCAGGTCGGCCCACTCCTCCGGATCGAACTCGCCCTCGTAGGTGAACAGCGAGGCACCCCAGAACCAGGCTCCGAGCGTGTTGATCGCGCCCGTCAACCAGCCCAGATCGCCGGTGCTCCAGTAGAGGTCGCCGGGCTGGAGGTCGACGGCGTACTTCTGGGTCGCGGCGACCCCGGCCACCCAGCGGTGTTTGTGCAAGACGCCTTTCGCCAGCCCCGTCGTCCCCGACGTGTAGTACAGCAAGGCGTCGTCTTCGCCGCCGGTTTCGGCGGCGTCGTACGACGTGCTCGCACCGTCGAGCGCCGGATCGAACACGACGTCGTCGGCCGGTGCGCCGCCGCCACGGTCGACGGTGATGACGTGTTCGACCGACGGCGCATCGTCGAGCGCGTCTTCGACGGTGTCACGGTTGTCGGTCGTGGTCACGACGACCGTCGCGTCGCAGTCGTCGAGTCGGTAGGAGATCCCGTCCGGTCCGAACCGCTCGTTGACGCTACCCCAGACGGCGCCCCGTTTGAGCGTCCCGATCAGGGCCACGTAGTGTTCCGGGATCCGCGGCATGTACGAGAACACCCGATCGCCCCGCTCGACGCCGAGGTCCTCGAGAACGTTCGCGAACTGGCTCGAGCGGTCGGCCAGTTCCCAGAAGGTCAGCTTCGTGAGTTCGCCGTCGGTGTCGACCTGATAGAGTGCGACCGACTCGCGCTCGGTCGCGTGTCGGTCGGCGACCTCGTGTGCGATGTTCAGGTCCGCCGGTGCGTCCCAGTCGGCTTCCGCGTAGATGTCGTCCCACGAGAACTGCTCCCGTTCGGTCTCGTAGTCGGACAGGTTGTGGCTGGACACCATACACGGCTCCGGATTCCGTTCCTCCATATAACGGTGCCGGTAAATTCTGCGCTGGAAAAAGACACATACTGAATACAACTATAGATAGATTGAGTATTGATCCTTTGCAGTCGTGCGTAAACGGAGACGTTTACGACCAGTAAGAGAGCAAATGTGTTCGAAACGAATGTGACGCCTCGGTCTCCACCCCTCAATTCCCGTCTCGGTCGTCGTCGCCAGCCACTGCGTCGTATCGTGCGTTCCACGTCTGCCGGGCGCTATCGCGGACGGACTTCGGGAACGACTGGTCGAACGAGACCCGCGGGGCGATGTAGGAGTCCTCCCAGCGAGGGTCCCAGGCCGCGTTCACGTACAGCCGAGCGCCGGTCGTCCCGTCCTGGCGATACCGGGGTCGTTTCGCGGCCGGCGCGGACGGTTCGCTGAAGACCCAGTCTCGAGACGGATGCGCCTTCACCCAGATATCGCCGAGGACGCGTCCGAGATCGCGCGGCGAGACGTCCTCGTCGACGATGACGACGGTATCGAACAGCGACGAGAACGTAAAGAGGAGGTTGGCGAGTTGCCACTCGAAGCCGGCGTAGAGGACGTCCGTGGCGACGAAGCAGATCCCGAGTTCGGCCTCCGCCGGCAACAGGACCCACTCGACGGGCGAGATCCCCCAGTAATCGTTGACGCGACGGTACAACGTCGCCGCCGTCGCCAGTCCCGCGAGTTGCAAATCGTCCGCGAGCGGCCGTCCGACGGGCGAGAACGGGATCACCGGATCGTCGGTTGCGATTATCCGCTCGACGGACAGGGCCAACGGCGTACTCGCGACGCCGTGTTCCCACGCCTCGCGCCGGTCGGACTGGAAGTCGGGGTGTCGGTCCTCGACCGTCGTCTCGACGACCAGTTCCGTCGCGCTCGGGACGAGGCCGCCGTTCGTCGGGACGAACGGGACATCGTCCGCGACGCCGCAGGCCTGTACGGGCACGTCGACACACCCCGTCACGGCGAGCAGGTAGGCGGTCGCGACGGCCGCCGGTGGCACACCGAGGGCAATGGAGAGCGTCCCGTCGTCGTCCAGCAGCGACGACAGTGCGTCGGGCGTCCGCACTCTGAGGGTATCGTCGCTGACGACGGAGCCGTGGATCGGTGCCCAGTGTGACCCCTCCGACGTCGATACCGACGCGACGCCCAGCGTCACCGAGGGCCAGACGTCGTCGGTTCCCCGCGGCAGGCTCAGGTCTCGGACGCTGTCGACCGTGCGCGACGCCGCCTGGCCGGCGTACGTCGGGTCAGCGTCGCCGCTGGACGGGCCGAGCCCCGTAATCGTCTCGAGTACGGCGACGAACGATGCGTCGGGATTCAGGCCGACACCCAGCGCCAGCCGCGACCACGGCTTCGATTCCCGACGTTGCATCTGATCCGGGCCGCTGAACGTCCCGCTTGCGAGATCGACGCCGTCGGCTCGTCGGTATCGGAGCGCCGGCCCGTTCGCGCGAAGCGCTTCCGCCGCGACGACGTCCGGAGGGACGCCGGCGGAGCCGTCGATGGGGACCAACTCACCGTCGCTCGCCAACCCTCGCAGGTACTGTGCGAACGGGATCATCGCGACCGATCACCTCCCCGCTCGAGGAGATCGAACGCCGCCGACGAGACGCCCGCATCGACGAGGAGTTCCTGCGCTCGCTGTCGTAGCTCTTCGTCTTCGGGTTCGTCTCCCGTCGAACGGTCGGTGGTCGCGTCGATATACGCTTTCGCGGTCTTGGCCTTCGAAGTGCCGACGTCGGCGCTGCCCTTCTCGTCGGGGGTCTGATAGATATTGAGCGGTACCTTCGGCATGCGCTCGACGCCGAACTGGTGGAAGTCGGCGTCCGGGTCGGCCTCGAGCGCGATCGCCGTCAGTACGGCCCGCGGATCGAGCGGGTCGACATCGGCGTCGACGAACACGAAGAAATCGATGTGGAGCATCCCCCAGGTCGTGAAGATGAAGTTCGCCAACTCGTGGAGGGAGCCGGGATAGGGGCGATCCGTCGCGATGACCCAGACGGTCCGGGAGGTAAACCGCCACGGGACGGCCAGCGCGACGTCGAAGCCGGCCGCCTGCAACCCGAGGGTCGCGTCGGGACCGGCCGCGGCCGTCTGGAGCGTGCTGCTCGAGTTCTGGCCGTAGCCGACGCCGGTGCCCTCGACGCAAAACGGTACCCGCGGTTCACTCCGGTGGGTTATCGCGTCGACCGCGAACACTGGCATGGACCGTCGCGGGCCGTTCATATAGCCGAAGTAATCGCCGAACGGCCCCTCGTCGAGGCGCTCGTCGGGAAGCACGCGGCCCTCGAGCACCAGCTCAGCCGTCGCCGGGACGTAAAGGTCGTTCGTCTCGCACGGGACGAGCTCGACCGGCCCGTCTTTCAGTCCGCCCGCGAAGGCAGCCTCGCTTCGGCCGGTCGGAATCCACATCTCCGTACTGCACTGGACGGCCGGTTCGGCACCGAGGACGACCGCGACCGGCATCGGCTCCTCGCGCGGTTCGTACTCGTAATAGTACAGGTTCGGCGCCTGCTCGCCCGCCAGAAAGAGGAGGCTCGCGAGGTCGTCGTCGTGGATCATCATTCGGTGGCTCGACCAGTGTCCCCACCGCGTCTCCGGGTCCGGTCCGACGACGGTATGGAGGTTCGAGTACCGCCCGCCGTCGCCCCGGTGGATGTACGGCCAGGGAATCGACAGGAGGTCGACGTCCGTCCCGGTATGGACGACGTCCTTGCAGGGGGCCCCGTCGCGGTCGACGATCCGGGGCTCGCGGGGCGACCGGAGCCGGTCGATGACCGCTTCGTAGTACGCCGCTCCGGACAGACCGGCCGGCAGTTCGAACGCCCGGGCGAGGCGTTCCCACGGTCGACGCCGCGGACCGCGGTACGGGTCGCCAACGAGCGCCGCGTCGATCGGAGTTTCCTCGACCGACTCGAAGATCGGGATCTCACCGTCGGTCCGGTTGGCGAGGGTCGTGATCGCGCTCGCCTCGAGGTCCCACGACACCGACTCGGCGAACGAAACGAGGGCGTCCTCGCCCTCGAGACGCCGGAGATACGCCCGAAACGAATCGGCCGACATGACTATTCCCCGTCCGTGAGGACACGACGGAGCGGGTCGGCCTCGAACTCGGTTCGGACGTCCGCGTACGCTTCCAGCAGTGCGGGTCGATTCTCAGCGAGGTGCTGAAACGAGAGCTCTCGGAGCGCCTCGGCCGTCGATTCGTACTGGCCCGATTCGACGAGATAGCGGAGCACCACTTTGAGGTCGTCCGATCGGGTGTTGACGATGTTCGAGGTCGTTTCCTGCTCGCGCGCGAGTCGACGGAGGCGGTCCTCGTTGATTCCCTCCGAGTCGATCTCGTCGATGAGTTCGACGTACCGTTCCTCGCTGACGTCCTCGTGCGGTCCGGTGACGACCCGTAACGGCCGCGGATCGGTGAGTTCGTCGGGGTCGCGGGCGATTCGAACCCGCGCCTCGAAGATCCGCTTCGTCTCGGCGTCGGTGATCTGGAGCGTCGTCTCCGTCTGGACCTCGTCGGGCAGATGTTCCTCTGCTGTGATGTAGTGGTTCGACATGGACTCCACCGGTTACGTAGCCTGTGTCTGGTGATCGCACACGCCGGTTGGACGGTTCTACTCTCCACCCGTCCTAAAGAGTAGGGTTCTCGAGGGGGTGTTCCGACCGCGACACGTCTCGACTCACCGGCACCGTTTCGACGAGACCCCTCGCGTATTCGGGCCCGGGAGGACGCACTCACCTCCCGACCGTGTCCGTCCCTCGAAAACACACGGGTGGCGATGACTCGGCTGCGGATAGGAGACGTTTGACCGTCCCACGGGACAGCCACGCCGTCCGAAACTCGCCCGACAATTTTCGGACCAATCAGAACTCCTCGAGGTCTGATGACGACGCTGCCACCCACCAAGAGGAACGACGCCGACGGATTTCCGAGCGATCTCTCATCGGCTCACGCTGTAAACCGATTCTCATCAGCGAGGGGTACTGTCGAATCTCGTGTGTCACGCTATGGGACCTTCGTAACTCTCTCCCCGACGCCGTCTTGCGTTCAACGAGGCGAGCGCACGTCTTCAGCAAGCAGACGCTCTCACTGAGCGGTTTTGTGAGGTATCGGTCTCCGTAACGGTCCCGTTGTGGATGCGAAGGTCAACCCGAACGGTGTTATCGCCAGTGCAAGCCTCGTCGACCGTGCCTTCCGCGTTCGTCGTGGCCCGAAGCGTGTACTTGCCGTCGGAGAGCGAGTCAATAACCAGATACTGACCCGGGAGAGACGAGTCATATATGTCTGCCCACCCGGCACTAATCCCTTGATAGTCACAATCGAACTGGGGACTACTGCTGGCGTTTGAGCGGGACGATATTCGGAAATTGTCCCGGAGACAGAACGTCTGTTTCTTCCCCACGTCCATCTTCTTTCCTGATTCATCGAATAGGGTATATTTATTGAATCCTTTCAAATGTGCGTGGCCATGGGAGTCCGAATATTCATACAGGTCATGACGGTCCAGCGGATTGCCCAATTCGGCATCCGTGTCCCCTACATTGTAGATGATCATGTCAAATCGAAGGAGTCGGTGCTCGCCTGGGGTTACGAAACCGTCTTCAACGTCAGGGCTGGACTCATCAAACGATTCTATTGAAATGTTGAAGTTCCTGACGCCCGGAACGAAGTTGACCCCAGGCTTGGCCGCGACGTGGTCGTCCGCGGGTTCGGGGCCTGGCTCTAGCGTGGGTGGCGATGTCGCCGAGTTCCCCTCGTCCGTTGGGGTGTCCCCCTCATTCACGGTGCCATCGCTTCCGGAGGGCGCGGGGGCTTCCGTGCTACTGTCGGACACGCTCACTGCAAACGGATTGTCAACCACAATGCCCGCGAGCGATATCATCCCTATCCCAGCCACTGCGACGAGGAGAACCCCTCCCAGTAGTGCCACACGCTTCCTTCCGTTTGTCCATTGTATCTTCATACTTTCTTAGCAGACTGTGCTGGACCTAAACGAGAAGAAATGTAGTAAGAAACCTACTAACTGATCGTAGACAACATATACTCGTTCTAAACCGTTGTTAACCAGGGAACCACCCCTCTGGGCACTGTCTAGTTGCGTCAGTTCGAGACGTGAGTGGGTCGTTGCGTCTCTTGGTTCAAATGTTCGCAGACCTGCTCAGCGAGAGATATGCGCCGGATGTGGAAGAATCGTTGGTGAATGAGTAGACACGACCCGCTGGTGACATCCCCGTTGCGTGTCGCAGTTGACGAAACCGCTGTCAAGGTCAACGGCGGACGGTCTTGGTTGTATGCTGCGATAGACACCGAGGCAGGATTTTCGTTGCCCAATTCAGCTATCGGATCGCCCTTGCTCGAGTAGGATTGTGTGGTCGGGTCAACTAGACCGATCGAAACCCCATCGGAAAATGGTCTCACACGCTCAACGTGCGGATCGACCGCTTCCACAACCCGTGGGTGGGCAGGCAGTCGAACGGCCGTGAGTAGCTTGAATGATTTATGTATTACTGTAACCACCGTATCAAACTCTCGATAGAAAAGTACCAGTGGGGGTATTCAAAATTAGCTGGTGCCGCAGTAGTGGATATCCATAAGAAACCTCATGAATTTTCCAACATTGATTGGAAATCTCCAACTAAATTTATTAATAAATATATTGGAGATATATAAACTATAGCTATAGAGATTATGGCAATCATGTCAGGAGTATGCTGATCACCAACCACCTGTATTATTGATGCTAATAGAAAGATTATTACTACAAGATGATATTCTTTTCGATCCATATATATATATATATATATATTTAAAATCCCTGTATTATGTTAAATACATTGGTTCTAACGGCACTGTCTAGTTCTACACCTCCTCGATTGGTGTCTTTCCACCGAGGGCTTGGTGCGGTCTCTGACGGTTATGGTGAGTGCTCTTGACAGCAGTATTAGGAGTGAGCGATCAACTCGAGTACCTTGATCGAACCGGATCGAACAGTGTTTTCACACGCTCAAAATGATCGTTTCGCGTTCATGATTCATGGGTGGGCAGTCGGGCAAGCGTCAGAGAGTTACTTGAACAGTTTGTACACTACTCGGTTAGACGTGACGGCTACGTTCTGCTGGTGTCCCACCTCGTATTCCTCGAACACGGACTCGAATCACTCATCGACGACCTGCTGGACGAGCGCTGCGGACGAGTTACGATTTCTCGGATCCCAACCGAGCGACCGAAACGAGCCCGTAAAGGGCAAGATATGTCGACCAGAACGAAGCACTTGGTTCCGAACCTTCTCGTTCGGTGAAGTCATCACGCGAGTTAGGAGTCTTGCTGGGAAGTGGCGCAGATTTCCCCTCACGAGATCGACTGCCCCTCCCTCCGTGATGAACCGGCCGAGAAGAGGTCCGTGAATCAAACGACGTGATAGGATAACAAGAACTGTTTTTGAACTCTACGAAGAATGCACGGACGTGCCCTCCACCGACCAACGTCGTCTGCTGTCTCGCCGCCAACTGCTGGTGGCCGGTGGCTCCTGCGTGGGAGTCGGTGCACTCAGTGGATTCGCGTACGGGTCGAATTTCTGGCGCGATGACGACTGCAATCCCACACCGTTGGACGTCTCGCCAACCGACTGGCCCCTCCCCAATTACGACGGAGCGAACACTCGTACAGTGCCGTCCGAAAGCGCACCGCTGTCCGGCCTGACCGAACGATGGAGCGTCGACGTCCAACACCCTGGCCAACCCATCGTACTCAACGGGTCCGTTCTCGTCGGGGGAATACGATCGCCGGATTTCATCAGGTCGTACGGTCTGTACACTGGCGAAGAGCAATGGATGAAACGGATCACCTCGGGATACCGACTCTCGCTCGTGGCGGGTGGCGATTCCCTCTTTCTGAGGGACGCTCGCGAAGACGGAGAGCGCGTGTCGAGAGCAGTGGCCACGGCTGACGGGAGCGACCGGTGGACTAGTTCGGTAAGCGGAGACCACGTCGTACCGCTACTCGAGGCTGGACTGCTCGCGTTCTACGATTCGCCGGACCTGATCGGTGTCGACGCTCACACCGGCGAAACGGACTGGGTGACGCCGGAGACTCACCCGGAGATTGTCGGAAATACCGCCCCGCCGGAGCTCGAGCCGATCGCCGTCTCGAACGACTCGTTGTTGGTCATCGAATCCGATGGAACGGATCGCTCGGATAGCCTGCGCGCGGTCGATCCGACGACGGGAAGCGAGCAGTGGGTGTTCGACCCCGAAGAGGCAGTCGACTTCCGCATCCACTCGGCGGCAGTAGCCGGAGAAACGGTGTTCCTTCCCGTCGTGGACGAACTCATCCTCATTGACCTCGCGAGTGGGGCCGTCCTCGAACGTCACGACTGTGACGACCGTGTCCAATCAGTAACCCTCGCTGGTGGCATCTGTCTCGTCGCCACCGCCGAGGGAATCGTCGCTTTCGAAGCGGCATAACCAATTATCTATCGTATCTCTCACCAGTAACTGGGAGCACGGTTTCAATACGATCCCCCGAGACCAGCGAGATGATGCCGTAGTCGACGGGTTGCCGACGATGCGGAGCGAACGACGGACACGATCGTTGTTGATACCGAATCGCTTTGGCTCGACGTCTATAGTAGCAACTGAAAGTCATTGCACACCTGATCGCACGGCAGCGTTGCGATCAGTGTGTAAATCGTTTCAGTTGCTACTATAGTGCAGTATGTACCGACAACCACCCACCGTTGGTCTCGACGGATTGTCTGATCATCTAACACGCTCTGCATCGCGTCTCGACTTCGAGAGCGCCTGATAGCCAGCTACTCACGTCCCACGTCGATGGCAGCGTCGATGTGGGCTTGGAGCTCCGTACTGGTACGCTGGACTACGCCGGGGTGGGACAGCTTGATCGACTGTAATCCCTCGGCGATCGACGACCGTACGGACAGATATTCGTCGTCACGCTCGAGACGGGATCGAAGCGCGTCGGTGGCGAGCGGAGCCCGCTCACGATGAGCGGCTCCGACCACTCCGAGCGCGTTGGCTGCTGACGAACGCACTTTCGGATCGACATCGTGGAGGCCGGCCTGCAGATCGTCGAAGACGAGCGACGCCGTATCCGGATCCGAGACCCCGGTCTTCCCGAGCGCTTCGAGCGCTGCCGACCGGACGTCGTGATGGTCGTCGTTCGCGAGCGGCTGAATGTCGTCGCTGACGCGTGACGCCACGTCCGAATCCGCCGTAGCGATCGTTCCGAGTGCCTCGGCAGCCGCCGCTCGCCCATAGTGCCGATCGTCGTCGAGAAGCGTCTGCAGGTCGTCGACGACGAGTGACGCCACGTCGGGATCGACGGCCCCGATCTTCCCGAGTGCGACGGCGGCCGATTTCCGATTTGTGCAGTTATCGTCGGCAAGCAACGCATGGAGGTCCGCGACGGCGGAGCGTACGGCGTCGGGACGGACGGCACCGATCTCACCGAGCGCCTCGGCGGCGTTCGAAGCGAGTCCGTCCTCGGCGAGAAAGCCCCGCAGATCGTCCACGACCGGCTCGAGTACGTCGGGATGGCTCGCACCGATTCGTCCGAACGCGTCGATGATCGACCACCGCATAGTGTACTCGAAATCGTCGCGGTATCTGTTCACCACCTCGACGCGGTCAAACCACTCGTCCAACGCCTCGACGACGAGCGGCGCGACCTCGGAGTCTGCAGCTGCGATCTTCCCGAGTGCCCGTACGAGCGAGAACTGTACGGTTTCGGCTTTGTCTTCGAGCATCGCCACCAGGTTCTCGACACAGGGTCGGACTGCAGCGGGCCGAACGGTGGCGATGTGCCCGAGCGCGTCTACGGCGGACGAGCGGACTTGTTCGTTCTCGTCGTCGAGTTTCGCTACGAGACGGTCCAGTTCTGGAACGACTGCGTCGGGATGCTCGGTCCCGATGCGTCCGAGCGACCGGACCGCTGTGCTTCGCGCGAGATCGAGATGCCGAGTTTCGGGGTCCTCCTCGGCAAGCGTAAGCAAGTCCTCGACCACGTGCGGGAGTTCGTCGGGATACGCGATAGCGATAGTGGCGAGTGAGGTCGCAGCGGCGATCCGAAGATGGACCACCTCGTCGGTGAGCATGTCCCGCACGTCCTCGACGACGGGACGGACGATATCGGGGCGGACCAACGCGATCCGGTTGAGTGGCCCGGGAAGAGCGCTCACGTCCTCACTCTCGTCCCGAGAAATCGTTAGCAGTTCGTCGCTGGCCGGAGCGATCGCTTCCGGGTAGACGTCCGAGATGGCCGCCAGCAGTCCGATGGCCTCGCGACGCAGCCAGACATCGTCGTGGTCGAGATAGCCGATGATCTCGTCCACGTGCGAGTGAACCAATACGGGCTTGACCTCGGCGAGTTCGACGAGGACGGACCAGGCGGTTTCGCGCCGGTGGTCGTCGTCGGCGTCGAGGGTTTCCACGAGGAAGTCGATAGTGGCCTCCAGCGCGTCTGGATCGTCCAGTGCGAGCCCTACGAGGATCTCGGTCGCGTTCTCCCACACTCGTTTGTTTTCGTGAACGACGTAGGGTTGGATGGCCGCTGCGACCCGCCGTCCATCCCGATGGACGGCGGAGATTTCACGGAGCGCATCGAAAGCCGGCGAGCGTGCATCGCGTTCGGCGAGCAGTTCACACCACGCGTCGATGTCGTCGTCGGTCGCCGTGGCGGGATCAACTGTTTCTCGAAGGTATTCGACTCGTCGTTCTGGATCGTCTGGTGCGTCTGCGTGATCGGTCATGCTGTCTCCCGAATCCGGACTCGTATCGGTTGTCTATCGTTCGGTTCCGACGACCGTCGAGCGGTCGTTTACACGATACATCGAACCAGCGTGCTCACCGATCCTCCCGTTGTGGTGGGTTGCTGCCGAGCCCTCCGTCGGGATTCGAGCCCGTCTCGCCGCCGGGACCATCGGGTTCGTCGCCCCCCTCGAGTTCGAAGAGGTCGTTTGCGAGGGCCTCGTGTCCTGTTCTCCGAAGACCGTGGTCGATGCGGATCACGTAATCGCCGGGGTTTTCGACGTTAGCCGACGACAGCGTGTCGTCGGCTCGCGAAACCGTTCGTTCCAGGGCACCATCGGAGCGGAGCAGATCCGCGTCGCTCGCGGCCTGGAGCGACTCGCTGACGGCGTCGATGCACGCTTCGATTCGTATTCTGGGGCCGTGGTTCGTTACGCCCATCACGACCACGTCGGCGTAGAGGCCTTCGAGGAACGCCGCCGGATCGTCAACGTACGGCCCCGTCGCGTACTCCCGGAGCTCCGCACTGAGTCGTCGACGCCACTCGTCGGCACCGTGCTGAGCCGCGTCGAAGATCGCTCGAACGTACACGGCGGCGACGAACTCGGCCGGGCGCTCCGGCGCTTCCCTCGTGGCGGTCGCTTCGATTCTGCTGGTGACAATCTCGAGCCACTCCGCCGTCTCCGAGACGTCGGTGTGGGTTCGGCCGGCCTTCGCGAGCGCCTCGGCGTATATCCGCTCGAAGACGTCTGCTCGCTCGAGTTCGATCCAGTCGAGCGGGAACGATTCCTCGAGGACTGTCAGGACCTCGGTCACTCCGAATCGGCGTTCCGCAGGCTCGGTGTCGGCAATGAGTGCGAGTGCACCACCGAACACGGAGGCCACGTACGTGACCGGGTGCGGTGGATTGTCCGGAGCCGTCGCAGCCGCCTGGATCTGGGACAGCACCGCCTCGACCAACCGTTCGTGTGTCCGTTCACCGACGTCCGTCCGAGTCACCACTGCCGCCAGGATCTCGGCGTCAGTCGACGCGAACGCCTCGAACCAGTCCATCTCGTCAGGCCCGTCGATAGACTCGCGACTGGTCCGTAGCGACTGGACGAGTACCGTGATCCACTCCTGCGTCCGACTCGAGTCCCCGTCAGCAGCCCACCTGACGGCTGCACCGCCGTACACGTCTGCGAGGAACTGCATCGGATCGTCGACGGAATCAGTCGCCGTCGCCCGTGCCTGGATTCGCTCCGTGAGGCCGGCGTACCAGGTATGTTCCTCGCGTGGCGTCACTCCATCGTCCGAATCGGCGTCGAAGCCCTGGACGTGTGTCGAGAGCGCCTCGCGGTAGATCTCAGTCAGATATTGCGTTCTCTCCTCGGTGGGTGCGTCCACCGTGATTCCCCGCGTCACTGCGGCATCGTATAGCTCCATCCAATCCTCGAAGCCGAGGGAGTCGTCGAACGGAATCGTCCCTATCCCGTACGGGTAACTGCTGACCGCATCGGGATCGTCCTGCTCGACGTCGCCAAAGGAGGCGAGCGCTTTCGCGTGCAGGGCTGCTTGGAGTTGCTGTTCTGTCTCGAACTGTCCGGACTCCGCGATCGCATCGACGAGCCGGTGACACGTCGAAAACATCAGTTCCGCTCGGTCGAGCTCGCCCATTTGGACGATCGTCCGAACGGCGTGCCCGTACCCGTCGAGGACGAACGTTTCAGGATCGTGGTCGAGGTCGACCGCTGTCGCTGTGTGGCACATGCTCCGGCCGACGGCGTCGAGGAAGGGGCCGAGGTCCTCGTCCGGACAGTCGTGCTCGAACAGCCACAGACCGATCCCTTCGACGTAGAACTCCGTGAGCATCAGACGTTGAGTCTCCCGATCGAGGATGATCTGGACTGCCTCCCTGGCACGGGACTCGATATCGGCTACCCAGGCCGACAGTTCCTCGGGTGAACACTCGACACCTGCGACTGCCCCGAGCATAGACGCGAAACTGCTCCCGAGGACGCCCATCGTGTAGCGATCGTTGGGGCTCATTGCATGCTGGCGAACACGGGAGACGATGGTGGTGATGCCGCCGTTCGCCGCCATCGGATCGTCAGCCCGTCGGACGATTCGGCCGACCGCGCCCCCGTAAACGACGTGGAGCGGAAACTGCCACCCGTCATCCGAGACCATATCGTGGAGTGCCTGGTCGACACACTCGATCGCACCGTGGTTCATCCTCGAGCCGTCCGGCGGCTGTGCGAGCCGCGCCAGTGCGCCCGTGAAAGCGGTAGCAAACGGTTCCACGTCGCCACCGACCGACTCCCGTCCGTGCGGGGTGGCGGTTTCGTTCGTGACCTCGAGCACGCCGCGTGCGACCGCGTGGACCCATTCGTCGGTCCTCGGGTTCGCTCGGGCGACGGCTGCGATTGCCGTCTCGTAGACCTCTCCCCGGTACAGGAGGGACTCGTCGGAGTCGGCGGTTCGATTTCGCCCGACATCCGCCACGAGGTCGTCGATGAACGAGAGCCACTGCTCGGCCGCGGCTGGCCCGTGCGTCGTCGAAATGATGTCGACGGCCTCGGCAACGACCGTCCCGACGAACTCGCCATCGAGGGCGTGATCCGAAACACCTGCAATCACTGCCAGTGTGCTCTGGTCCGTGACGGACTCGACGTCGACTAACCGGCGAGACGGCGACTGGATCTCGTTCCAGCCGATCGCATCGAGCAGGTCGCGAGCGACGGTCGCCGGCTCTCGATCGATATTGGTGGTCGGATCGTCGAGCGAGAACTCGACGCGGTCGGCCCAGGCGTCGAGTTCGTCACAGCCAGTCCGTTCGGCGACGTCCTCGAGCCGCTCACGGTTGCTGTCGTCACAGATGAGCAGTGCGCCCGCACAGCTCCCGTCGTCGACCCACTCGGGGACTGCTCGAACGCCGTCGTCGCTGTCGACACTCGCAGGCTCGGCACCGTACGTTGCGACGACGACCGCGTTCGGCGTTGCCTCGATCCCCGTCCGAACGTGGTCGGGGTGTGTGAGAGCGGGCAGTCGAACGGTCGTTCCCCAGTCGGAGAGTTCCGATGCGAGGGACGCGGCCAGCCGTCGCTTCCCGCTCCCTTTGGGACCGGAGAGAACCACTAGGCCCCCGTCGAGCGCGTCGAGAAATTCCGCTTCGTCGACGAACGTCCGCCAGTCCGAGTCCGTCTCGTCGTCGGTTCCGTCCGACTTCCGGATCAGTTCGGGAATCTCACGCTCGGCTGCGGAATCGCACAACGCTTGCGGTCCGTCCCAGTGCCAGGCACCGACGAGTGGCGACGAGCCGTACGTCTCAGGCCCCATCGACATCGTTTCGAGCGCTGGGGCCACCGCTTGGAGCGCGTCCACCGCTTCTCCGATCACGTCACGTGCCACGTCGACGACTGAGTCCTCGTCGGCGTCGTCAGCGAGACGATCGCGGATCAGTGCTCGCGCGGGATCGGCGGCGAACACGTGGAGGTGCTCGATCGTTCCGGGCGGAAGATCCAGGGCGATTTCCAGTGCCTCGGCGGTTGTGGGGAGTGCTCGAGACCGAGCGAGGGTTCCGAACCAGTCTGCATCCTCGGCGAGTCCGACGGCGACCAGCGCTACCGCAGCGAGGGCCGCTGGCGAACGTTCGTTAGGGGTTCGACTGGGGAGGCCACCAGTCGGGACGAGTCGCGAAACAACGTCCGCGACCTCCCCGCTGAACGCTCCGACCGAGACGTCACGGTCCCCGAACGCTCGCCTGGCGTCGCCAGGCAGGAGTAGCTCCGCAGCGTCGTATTTCGAGCGGGAGAGAAACGCTGCGGGCGTAACTGTCGCATCGTACCATCCCAGTCTCTCCTGCAGTTCGGGGGTGTCGAAGTAGTATGGCGGATACCTGGCCCACTCCAGCACTGCCCCTCGCGTGTCGTCTCGCAGTCCGCCCAGGCTCCGTTTGTTGAGACGCTGCCGAACATCGTCGATCGCGGCTGTGGCACCAGTCGGCGGTGTTCGGACCAGCAGAACGGTGTCGACCGTCTCGATGAATCTTCCGGAGACGCCACGATCGCTCCGGCAAAGCCAGTCGAAGCCCCGTGGACGGGTGACGAGCACTGCACCACCCGATCTGGAAAACAGCGATTTCTCGCCGTACTCGGCACTGTAGGTCCCCACAGCTTCGTCGTCGAGGTCGAACACCGCGGACACGAAGTCCTCGACGATCACGCGTTCCTGGTCATCGACGGCGGTAGTTTCGGACAGTTGGGTGACCATCTCGCCGAGTGACCGCAGGTGCTGTGACTGTCCGACGCCGGGAGCACCGAGAACGAGGGCCACATCACCCGGCTCGAGGACATCTATCAGTTCGTCGGGTTTGACTTCCTGTATCGAAGATACCATGCGTTCACTACAACCGACCCGGGTGACGACCCATCTGGGAGAACGACAACGCCAGGCGGATATATTTACGTTTCGAGAGCGTCAATATAACTTCTTCCATTACGTGCTATTAACTGGTTCACACCCCGAATCTTGCTGATCACGGACGCAGCCACAAACGGACCGCCCAATCTAAGACCAGGGAACTGAGACACAATTAATGGAGTGCAGGACGTGTCCCATAGTACGCTGACCACCCCCAATACTGCTCACACTGACAGTCATCACAGCGTTCGACAGGCAGGTACCGGAAGCGACAGCAACGGCGACGTTCGGGCTCGGCTGTTTCTGAGCCCCGATGCTACGTTCGGTGCGTTAGACGGCGTCGTGCGGACGCGGGTCGGGTACGCCGGTGGGAGGAAACCCGACCCATCGTACGAGGTCATCGGGGATCACACGGAAGTCGTCCAGTTCGAGTACGACCCCGAACAACTCTCGTTCGACGAGTTGCTCGATCGGACGTTCGACGAACACAACCCCTCCCAGCAATCCGGGAAACGCCAGTACCAGAACATACTTTTCACCGAGACGGCTGAGCAACACGAACAGCTGCGATCGTATCTAGATGCGAGTGAGTGCAGTCGAGAGCAACTCAATACGCGCCTCGAGGACCTCGACCGATTTCACGTCGCAGAAGACTCCCACCAGACGTTCCACCTTCGCGGAAAACGGTGGATCACCGATGCGTTCGCGAAGGCAGATTACGATGACGGAGCGATCAGAGAGCCTCCAGCAGCGGCGAAACTGAACGCCAACGCCGCAGGCCACGATGTGAACGTTCCGTTCGTCGAATCGACGTCCGAGCCGCGGTCAGAGTAGTACATCCTCGAGATGCGTTTCGGTAATTGTGCCGAATCGAGGACGTGTGTGCAGCACGGACACTCCCCTCGCAGACATCGACCCGACTCGCTCGATACAGGCGGTAACCCTCGGTCTACGGTAGATTTATCACGTCCACCGTAATAGTTAGCCACACGTCATGTTTGCGTTCTATCTCGAGGGTCTGGTCGGGAGACGAGTAGTCGAACCCGTCCTCGCCGTCCTCGCACTCCTCTTGGCAGACGGGGTAGTCAACGACTCCACGATTCTTTTCGAGACCGTCCCTGGACCGCTTTGGGTCCCAGTAATCATACTCGTTCCTGGTCTCCTCGCCCTTTCCGTTCTGGTCGGTGTACTGGCACACGGAATCCGACTTGGGTCGGCAGTGCTCGGTTCCGGCGGTCGACTCCAGCCCAGTGACACGTCGGTGACTCGGATCCTCGCCTCGCTCGTGCTCGGACCCTTCGCCGTGTTCACCCTGTGGTGGGCCCTTGCAACCCTGATCGTCCATTATCTGGCGGAAACGGGCGGTGTTTCCCCATCGATCTGGGCGCTGTTGTTTGGAGGGGGACTCGGTGCCCTCGTCTCGTCACGGGCCGTGTTCTTCCAGTTGTTCCCGGCGGGGCCACTGTCCCGACTGCGTGACCGTTCCGTCGAGTAATCCGGCTTCCGGCACGCGATTCGATGACCGGCAGCAGTGTTTCAAACGGTTCTGGCGTTCAGGTCGTGACTGTCGCCGACATTGGAGAGACAGACGATCTGGTACTCGAGTTCGCGGTCGCGCGTGAATTCCATATCAGTGGTTGCTGGGTCGGCGTTTCTAGAACAATTTTCAGACTGTCAGATACGACTTTTTATCTTTTGGAATAGACGTCCGACAGCGTTCCGGCTTTCCACGCGTGTCGGCTCGAAATCGGAGCCCGAGATGACGGAGTGCAGCGGTAGCCCGCGGCTGAATCGGTGAGAAGTACGGCGTTTTCGAGCGTTTCTCGAGAAGTTCGCGTGAAAACTCGGTAAGTGGGGTTGTACGTGTCGAATAGAGCTTGTCATGGAGAAATTCGTTCGTCACAGGATCGACAGCAGCGTACAGCCAGTCGCGTTGCTCGTCGAGTTGGATCACGGTTCTCGAGCGAACGGGAGCCGGCTGATTTCCGCTGTCACCCGCAGGTTGGCTTTCTACACCCACTTATGAACTATCGATCTCGCCTGTTCGATACCGAACGTCTCCAATGTTAATACAGTAAATAAAAGTGATATTTCGAGCAGACCGATCCGGATACTCAATCGTATCGGCTCGCGCGGTATCGTCTCACGCTCCGTGAAATGGATAGTCACCACTGCAAATCAATACACACCAGACTGCGGTGCGGTCAGTGTGTCATTCGTTTTGGTGGCTACGGGAGAATTCTGACCGCCTCGCTTTGCACAGCTTCACCGAACGGGCCAGTTTGTCATATACAAACCTATATGGCGCGATGGAAACCATGAATAACATGGCCGCCGACGATTCGACCGGTTCACCCCGCCGCATCAAATCCATTCAGACAGCGAGTGCCATCTTGGAAGCGATACAGTATCTCGATACGCCGACGTTTACCGATCTCTGTGACGAAGTAGAGATTTCGAAGGGGACAGTCCATACCTATCTCGAGACGCTGGAGAACGAGGGGTTCATCACGAAATCAGGGAAAGACTATCAGCTCGGCGTACGGCTGGTAACGATGGGTGAGAGCGTCCGAAATCAGACCGACATCTACCGTGCAGGGCAGGACGAGGTGGAAAAACTCGCGGAGAAGACGGGCGAGTGGGTCCATCTCACGGTCGAGTGTCAAGGGCAGGAAGTAACGCTCTACGAAAGGTGCGGCGACAGGGCGGTCGCGATGGATTACCACCTTCGAATGCGGGAGTCACCGCAGTACCTGTACCACACGGCGGCTGGAAAGGCGATACTGGCGTGTTTCGATCGAGAACGGGTTCGGGAGATCGTCAATCGACAGGGATTCGTCCAACGAACCGAAAAGACGATCACTGATCTCGAAACGCTGTTCGAGGAACTCGACCGAATCCAAACCCAGGGGTACGCGGTCAACGACGAAGAGGAGGTACGAGGAATGCGTTCCGTCGGAACTGCAATCACGGGAACCGACGCCGCCGTCTGTGGGGCGATAAGCGTAACAGCACCAACCAGTCGGCTCTCCGGGGACTACTTCGAATCCGAGATCCCCGAGCTAGTAATGGAGACAGCCAATATTATCGAGGTGAACCTCGAGACGGCCGGTGTCCAGAAGCCACGCTAAGTTCGGGACCCGAGTCGAAAACGGGGTTTCTTACGAACTGACGAACCGTCGTCAGCAATCACACCGCGAGACGACGTATTCGGGAGCTCTCGACCGACTTATGGCCAGAGTCCTCGGGCCTCCTTCGCCTCGCCGATGCGGTTGAGCGCCACGACGTACGCCGCGTCTCGCCAACTCATACCCCGGGCATCGACTTCCGCTTTCACGTCGGACCACGCGTCGAGCATCGCCGACTCGAGTTCGTCGTTGACCCGCTCTTTGGACCACGTTCGTCGGTTGATATCCTGGAGCCATTCGAAGTAGGAGACGGTTACACCGCCGGCATTAGCGAGGATGTCAGGAATGACGTGTTTGCCACGCTCGTGAAGTATCGAATCCGCGCTCGAGGTCGTCGGACCGTTTGCGCCCTCGACGACGATGTCGGCCTGGATCCGATCCGCGTTGTCGGCCGTGATGACGTTCCCGATGGCGGCCGGGATGAGAACGTCCACGTCCAGTTCGAGGAGTTCCTCGTTGGAAACCGTGTTCGAACTGTCGTAACGCATCACGCCTTCCGGTTCCTCCTTGTGGGACGGAACGTCCTGTGTCTGCAGTCCGTCCGGGTCGTACAGACCGCCGTTGACGTCGCTGACGGCGACGATGTCGGCACCCCACTCGTCGAGCAGGCGAGCAGCGTTCGCACCGACGCTCCCGTACCCTTGGACCGCGATCGACACGTCGTCGAGGCTCTCGTCGTAGTACTCGATCGCTTCCCGCGCGACGATGGCGACGCTCCGCCCGGGGGCTTCCTCTCGACCGTAACTCCCGCCAATGACGGGCGGTTTGCCGGTGACGACGCCGGGGATCGTTTCCCCTTCTTGCATGCTGTACGCGTCCATGAACCAGGCCATCGTCTGTGCGTCGGTACCCATATCCGGTGCGGGAATATCCCTGCTGGGACCGACCTCGTCTCGGATTTCTTCCGCGAACCGTCGGGTGAGGCGTTCTTTCTCGTCGTCGCTGAGTTCCTTCGGATCGACGACGATACCCCCTTTCCCGCCGCCGAACGGGATATCCATAACGGCACATTTCCATGTCATCCACATCGCGAGGCCGACGCACTCATCGGCGTTCACGTCGGGGTGATAGCGGAGTCCGCCCTTGTAAGGGCCGCGAACGTCATCGTGCTGTGCGCGATAGCCCGTAAAGACGTCGACGGTTCCGTCGTCCCGCTCGAGCGGAATGGAGACCTCGACGACTCTGGTCGGGTGTTTGAGGCGTTCGATGACGCCGGCGTCGACATCGGTCCGGCTCGCAGCGGTACGGAGCTGCCGGCGAGCCGTTTCGAGGGGTGATTCGGTCGTCGATTCGCTGTCAGATTCGGAGCGGGGTGTCTGCTTCTGTGTCATTATTGAAGTCGATTGGTGGTGTCGATAGTCGTGATCGTCCGGCGACGGGCGTCGTGAACGCGTGGGCACGTGCCTGCATCGTGCCGACAACGCCGTGATCATCAACTGGTAATCGATTACGATTCCACGTGGTCGATCGCGTCGTCGAGTAGGTCGACGGCGATGTCGAGTTCGCGCTCGTGAACGTCGAGCGGCGGGAGCAAGCGAAGCGTCTTCTGCCCGCAGCCCAGCGTCAGTAACCCGCGCTGGAGGGCAGCGTCGACGACCGCCTCTCGACGGTCTTTCGTATCGAACTCGATCGCGGTCATCAGACCGAGTCCGCGAACGTCGACGACCGACTCGGGGTGACTGGCCTGAAGCTCCTCGAGTTGCCCCACGAACCGCTCGCCGGCCTGCGTCGCGTGGCTGAGGAGGTCGTGTTCGCGTATGGCCGCGACCGTGAGCGTTCCCTGAATCGAGGAGAGGATATCACCGGCACCCCACGTCGAGGAGAGGCGACTCTTTTCCGCCGGAAAGATATCCGTGGACGAGATCGTTGCGCCGACACGAAGCGCTTTGGCGCTCGTGATGACGTCCGGTTCGAAGTCGTAGTGGTCCGAGGCCCACATCTCACCGGTCCGGCCGACCCCGGACTGGATTTCGTCGGCGATGATCGGAATGTCGTGTTCGGTACAGAGGTCGTTGACGGCGCGCATGAACTCGGGCTCCGGAATCTGATATCCCCCTTCGCCCTGGACCGGTTCGAGGATGAGGAAGGCGACCTGTTCCGGCGGGATGTGGCCGTGTTCGGGGTCCAGTTTCTCGCGGAGGCGGTCGACGCCGGCCATACTGTGGGGAACGTCGTGGATGCCACTGAGTTCGGGGAAGTCGCGGCGGTGGACGGACTTCGACCGGTTCAGCGAGAGCGTCCCGAGCGTGCGCCCGTGGAACGCCCCCTCGAACGTGAGCCCGTATTTGGGTTGCTCGCAGTTATCGTAACAGATCTTCATCGCGTTCTCGACCGCCTCGGCCCCGGAGTTCGACAGGAAGACGGTGTCCATTCCGTACTGATCGGTGATCTCCGTCAGCGTGTTCATTAGATGGGCGGGGCCGGGGAGTTCCGTGTCTTCCGGCGTTCCACCGGTGCTGACGTAGAAGTCCTGACCCGCGATTTTCAGCGGGTCGACGAGGTCGAACTCCCGCAGCTTGTCCATCAGTTTCGGATTGTTGTAGCCAAGCGGTGCAGCGGCGACGTGACTCGTAAAGTCGAGCAGAACGTTGCCGTCGGGATCGGTACAGAACGGCCCAGCCGCGTCTTCGGTGATGTCCCAGACGAAATCGTAGACGTACGTGCTTGTTGCCGCCGCCTCGTGATGAAACTCGACCCATTCTCGAGCCTTTGGTCCCGGTAATTGTTGGACTGTCGGCTCAGCTTTTTGTCGCTGCATACATCGACACCATCCACTGCCACGATATAAACATTTCGTACGATGACTGTGTGGCGGTGCTATAGGACCGGCAATGCCTGGTTTGATTTTATCGAACTACTTTGAGCGCGTCCTCGTCGGTCGCCGATCACCGTGAGCCGAATTACGGCAATCAATTACGACCGTATGCCTGTAATACATTGCGCAGACGATCCCATCGTCTCATCCCGTAAACGGAACCGAGCGAGAACGCCGGAGCTCACCGGGTATGATGTTTTGACAGTTACGAACGGGCACGTTCTCGGGTTGCCGCCAACGGATAATCGGGCGACGGCTGGATTCCGTTCGCCCCGTATTCGGTCGCCGTGGTCTAGTGCCGGCCATTGAATCGATCGCTTGGCCGTCGATCGCCACACGGTTTAGTTGCTGACTGCACCCGTTTCGAACCGGCCCATTACACCGCGACGGATCCGTCTCGTGTTCGACCTCAACACACGACGATCCGCGGCGTGGGTACTCAGAAGTCCTCACTACCGGAACGTGGGTTGGAACGTGGACGCAGGCGGGCAGTCCCGGACTCGAGTTCGTGTACCTCAAACAAGCGGCTCGAATCTACTGGCCGGTCTCCCGACGGATTCGACCGCGAATCGGGCAGCTAACTATATCGCCATACTAGCGGCGTGTAAATGAGCTGGGTCGTCCCGTTTCGGAGCGGGACTAGCAATAGCGCCAACTAGGCGTCTACTGATCCCGGGGGCCCCAGCGATGCGATGGAGTCGAAGGCGATCTTCGCCGGGGTCGTCTCGAGAACCGCTGCAATCGAAACTCGAATCGGAGCGGTGGCGAAACGCTGTGGTCCGCTCGCGCAGGTACCGGTCCGGGTCACGTCCGACTCCCATCGGAACGACCGGGAGGCATCAATCCCGGCGATCGCGTTCTGTGACCGCTACGTGGACCGCCACCACTCCTCCATTTCGGAATAGTCAAACTATCTCCTGCCGTTTTGTGGTCAATTATCCCACATATATAAACACTCGACCGGCTCCAAGAGCATAAGATACATAAATGATCATCGTAATCGTTGAACCGACATGCATTGTCAAACCTACCCTTACGGAGCGAACATACCGGCGACTGGGTCTCGAGACATGGTTGTCTGGACCGCGGAAGCGTCCGAATCTCGCTTGGGCTGTAGCGACTGAAAACGATGGAATACGATATTCAACTCTTCGACGACCTCGATCCGGACACCCGCCCCTCGTTGGGTGAGGCGTTGGTGCCGGTCGCGGGAATGCTGTCGTTCCTCGGTATCGGAATCGGCATCTATGGGCTCGACCCGCAGTTCCCCCTCTTCTGGGGAATTACGTTTACCGGGTTGTTTAGTTACTACTGGCTCGGTATCTCGTGGGACACGTTGTACGATGGGATCACCCAAAGCCTCCTCATGGGGATTCAGGTGGTGTTCATTCTCTTTATCGTGTATGCCCTCATCTCCACGTGGATCCACGCGGGAACGATACCCGCGATGATGTACTACGGGCTTAGTCTACTGACTCCCACAGTGTTCCTCCCGATGACCGCGGTGATCACTGCCGTTATCACGTTCGCCATCGGGTCCTCGTGGACGGCGGCAGGGACGCTCGGCGTCGCCTTTATCGGCATCGGTTCCGGGCTCGGCATCCCCGCACCGATGACGGCCGGAGCAATTCTCACGGGGGCGTACACGGGTGACAAGCAGTCACCGCTGTCGGACACGACGAACCTCGCAGCAGCCGTCACCAACACCGATCTCTACGACCACATCAACGCGATGCGGAACGGAACGACGCTCGCGTTCGGGATCAGCGTCATGTTGTTCGCGGCCCTCGGCCTCCGTGCCTCCGGGTCCATTCCGGCCGATCGGGTCGCCGAGATACAGACGGCACTCGCCGGTACGTACACGATTTCCCCGCTTGCGTTCGTCCCGATCGTCGTAACGTTTGCGCTCGCGATATACGGTATTTCCGCGATACCGGCCCTCGGGACGGGTATCTTTGCCGGGGCAGCGACCGCGCTCGCACTGCAGGGAACGGGCTTCGAGCAGATCTGGACTGCGGCCCAGAGCGGTACGAACCCCGAAACCGGACTCGAGGTCGTCAACGATCTTCTGGCAAGCGGCGGCATGGTTGGCGGATCGTGGGCCGTTACGATCGCCATCTCCGCTCTCGCGCTCGGCGGGATGCTCGAATGCACCGGTATCATCGCCGTCCTCGCACACCATCTCGGCCGACTGAGCCGTAGCGTCGCGAGCCTGACCGGCGTGACTGCGTTCTCGGCCGTGTCGATGAACGTTCTCGCCGCGGAGCAATACGTCAGTATCGTCGTTCCGGGGATCACGCTCCGAAACCTCTACGAAGAAAAAGGACTCAAGAGCGAAAACCTGTCGCGAGCCATCGAATCCTCCGGGACGGTGACGAGCGCGCTCGTCCCGTGGAACAGTGGTGCCGTCTTCATGGCAGGAACGCTCGGCGTCAGTACGTTCGAATACGCGCCGTACTATTTCCTCGGCTTCCTCTCGCCCCTGATACTCATCCTGATGGGTATCACTGGCTGGAACATCACGCACAAGGAAGGAGCACACGCGGAGGGTCCCGCAGTCGAACACGCCGAGGCTGTCCCGGCCGGGGACGAGTAAGGCTCACTCCGTCGTTCGACGCGCTTCGATATTCCGCTATCGCAGCCGGACATGACCGCCCGTGATGCAACCGGAGAATTCGGTCGGCGATCGTCGCTCGACTGTCCCCCCACTACGGGTGGCACCCGGACGGGCAGTGTGTAGCAGTTACTCCCCTCGCGACCGAGAACGAGTGCTGCAACTCGTTTCCGATCGGACTCAGCCAAAACGGGAAGGCGTATTCGTCGTCGGCGTCTCACGGTCACGTCTCTCCGACCATCGCGGCCCGACTTCTCCCGCCGTTGTCGGACACGCCTACCGAGACATCGCTCAGTAGGTCGTGGGGCGACCGGAGCTAGGTCGTGGATGCCTCGCGCGAATCCGGCGTTCGAGGACGAATACAGTCACTCGTGTGTGGTCCGCTGTCGGACCTAGGGGCACCAATCAGGCGGTCACGGCTCGACTGACGCTCGCGATCGCCTCGTCGAGGAGGTCCACGGCGATGTCGAGTTCGCGGTCGCGAACGTCCAGCGGCGGGAGCAATCGGAGCGTCTTCCGCCCACAGCCAAGCGTCAACAGGCCGCGCTCGAGCGCGGCTTCCATGACCGCTTCACGCTGATCGGCGGTCTCGAACTCGACGGCGGCCATGAGTCCGAGGCCGCGTACGTCGTCGATGGCCTGGTACTCGTCCTGCAGGGATGCGAGACGGTCGAGGAGCCCCGTGCCCTGTCGGTCGGCGTGATCGAGCAAGTCGTGTTCGTCGATCGCAGCGAGGGTAAGCGACCCCTGAATCGAGGCGAGGATGTCGCCGGCCCCCCACGTCGAGGAGATGCGCGCTTTCTCGTCGGGGAACAGCTCCGACCGCGAGATCGTCGCGCCGACACGTAGCGCTTTGGCGCTCGTGATGACATCCGGTTCGAAATCGTAGTGGTCGGAGGCCCACATTTTCCCGGTTCGGCCGACGCCCGACTGAATCTCGTCGGCGATGAGCGGGATGTCGTGTTCGGCACAGAGGTCGTTGACCGCACGCATGAACTCGGCGTCGGGGACCCGGTAGCCGCCTTCGCCCTGGACCGCCTCGAGGATGAGGAAGGCGACCTGCTCCGGCGGGATGTGACCGTGTTTGGGGTCCAGTTTCTCGCGGAGGCGTTCGACGCCGGCCATGCTGTGAGGCACGTCGTGGATGCCGCTGAGTTCGGGGAAGTCGCGGCGGTGGACGGACTTCGACCGGTTCAGCGAGAGTGCACCGAGCGTGCGTCCGTGGAACGCGCCCTCGAACGTGAGTCCGTATTTGGGCTGCTCGCAGTTGTCGTAACAGATCTTCATCGCGTTCTCGACCGCCTCGGCCCCGGATTCGACAGGAAGACCGTGTCCATGTCGTATTTGGCGGTGATCTCGGTCAGCTTGTTCATCAGGTGGTTCTGTGCCGGGAGTTCGGCGTCGTCGGGCGTGCCACCGGTGCTAACGTAGAAATCCTGCCCGGCGATCTTCAGCGGGTCCACGAGGTCGAACTCGCGGAGGTCGTCCATGATCTTCGGGTTGTTGTAGCCGAGCGGGGCGGCGGCGACGTGGCTCGTGAAATCCAGGAGCACGTTCCCGTCCGCGTCCGTACAGAACGGCCCCACGGCGTCTTCGGTGATGTCCCAGACGAAATCGTAGACGTACGTGCTCGTGGCCGCCGACTGATGATGGAGATCGACCCATTCCGTCGCGGTTGGACCTGGCAGTTGCTGTACGGCTGGCTCCGCTGTTTCACGTTGCATACTCACACGCACAGAGACGAGTGTCTTAAAACTCGGGGTGTCAACAAAATAATGGTTCGTGAGTGATGCCGTGTAACCGGCAGGTGGGCCGCTCCGAGGGGGATTCGCTACGCTGTGCCGGTCATCTCTAGCAGCAACAGGTGCACCAGTCGAACGGCTACCGAAGCGTTACGCGATTTGTTTCCCGAGGAGACTGGCGGCGAGTTCAGCCGCGACTTCCGCGGTGCGGTTATCCCGGTCGAGAATCGGGTTTACTTCGACGATATCGGCCGAGCGAAGCAGCCCTGTGTCGCGGTCTCGATTGGCAATGCACTCGAGTGCAGCGTGGGCCTCCCTGTAGTCGACGCCGCCGCGTACGGGGGTCCCAACGCCCGGTGCAACCGTCGGGTCGAGCCAGTCGAGATCGAGACTGACGTGAATCCCGTCCACGTCGTCGGTTGCGATATCGAGGGCGTCCTCGACGACGGCCGTGATGCCCCGTTGGTCGATATCGTGCATCGTGAACACGGTAACGTCGCTTTCCTCGAGGGCGAGCCGTTCGGCGTCGTCGAGGCGTCGTGCGCCGACGATAACAGTATTCGACGGATCGACGGTCGGGGTCGCCGTCCAGTCGAGACCGTCGAACTCGCCGTAGCCAGTGAGGGCTGCGAGGGGCATGCCGTGGACGTTACCACTGGGGGAGGTGTCGGGTGTGTTGTAGTCCCCGTGGGCGTCGAACCAGAGAACCCCGATATCCGCCGCTCGTGCTGCGCCGCGGATGGGTCCCATTGCAGTCGCGTGATCGCCGCCGAGAGCGATCGGCACGTCGCCGTCCGCGATCGTATCGGCAACCTCGTCCGCGAGTTCGGCGGTTACACCGGCGATCTCGTCGAGATACTTCGCATCGTCCGCCACATCCGGGGTATCGCACTGCTCGAGTCGGGGGACACGCAGATCCCCGAAATCGGTGCAATCAACGCCGGCTGTTTCGAGTTCGCCAGCGATGTCCGCATACCGGATGGCTCGCGGTCCGATGTCGACGCCGCGCCGATCCGCTCCGAGATCGAGCGGCGTGCCGAGCAGGCGAACGGTTCGAGTCGTCGATCGATTCGGCTGGTCGATTCTGGAATCGGTTGGTGTCGTCATGTTGGTGGAAAGACTCGTCGATAGTTTCGTCTCGTCGGCGGCCGTCAGCTCTCGTGTCCCACGCGTCGCTACGTCGCAGCCACTGGGTGACACGGACAGCAGTTCGCCACGGGGCGTCTCGCTTTTCGATCGCCGTCCGGATCGTCTGTTAGGGGTCGAACGAAAGTGCCCCGCGTTCGTCGCGGACGCGCTCGAGCGATCGGCTCCGACTGATAAGCTGCCGAGCAACTCGCCGTCGCTCACTGTCACGCCACCCGCGTTCGCGAACGTGTCGGAGTCGGCCGGCGAGGATGGGTCGCGACTCTCGCGGCGGCGACGAGCGGTGCAGCTGCCGAAGACACGCGTCAGTCACTCGGTTGTTTCGTGCCGTTGCTCCAGTAGCAGTTCCCGCATCTCGGTTCCGGTTCGTGGGTGTCAATAACAGTACCACACGCTGGACACCGTCGTTTGGTAGTTACAGGCATCGTTCCGTCTATCGTCACGGTAACTCTACGGGAGTATATATACTCTTTGCAACTCCTGGCTCGACGTCGAGACGGATCAGCCGTCACGCTGTGCGGTCTCGAGGTTGACCTCGATGAGATTGGCGGTCTCCATGACGAGTTCGGGGACCTTCGACCGAAACCGCTCGCCTTTCAGCCGACTGGCGGGGGCGCTCATACTCACTGCACCGAAGATGGAGCCGTCGGGAACGCGGAGCGGTACACCGACGGCACGCATACCACGGATTTCTTCTTCGTCGTTGATCGCATACCCGTTCTCCCGCACCGTCTCGAGCGTTTCCCGAAGTTCGGCCTCGTCCGTGATCGTGTTTTCCGTCTGTGCCTCGAGTTCTTGGGCTTCGAGTATCCTATCTCGACGGTCCGCATCGAAGTGTGCGAGCATCGCTTTGCCGGCGGCGTTGTGGTGGAGGTGCTGTGGCGTCTCGCGTAGACGGAGGTGGTAGTCGGTCGCGATCGCGTATTCGCCGCGACTCTCGTAGAGGGTGACCTCACGACCGCGTTCTTCAGCGACGAGGTGTACGTACTCCCCGGTCCGCTCGGCGAGTTCGTCGATTTCGTCATGGCCCGCCATGTACAGGCTGGTTTCGTTTCGGACATGTTCCGCGACCGTGATAAACTGTAAGCTGAGTCTGTAGACGCCGTCTTCCTCCGTAAGGTAGCCACAGTTGTGAAGCGTCCGGAGATACGTATGGACCGTCCCCTTCGTCAGATCGACCTCCTCGGTGATCTCCGTGATCGTCCCCTCGTTGAGCCGTTTAACGGCGGCTAGTATTTCATTGATCCTGTGGACTGATTTGATCTCCCGCCGACCGTTCGTTTCCTTTGCGGTTCCGAACATAGCCCTTTGTCTATAGCGCTGTTTCTTAAACATTCGCATATATCAAACGAGTTTATTCGAGCGCGGCACTGGGTCCGATCTCGAGACAGGACCGCGAAAGGAAAACCGTCGCCGGTTCGCAGCCGAGTCGACTCGCGAGCCCAGTTATTCGTCGGTCGTGATGTCGGCCGACAGTCCCTGGGCCATCTCGATCTCCTTGGAGTTGTTCATCGTCCAGGCAGTGCGTTCGGTCACGGCCTCGATGGCCTCGCGGGCGCTTGGATAACCGTTGCCCGATTTCTTGACGCCACCGAACGGTAGCTGGACTTCCGCGCCGATACACGGTAGGTTCGCGTACGCAAGCCCGATGTCGGCGTGGTCGCGGAAGTAGTTGATCTGTCGGTAATCCTCCGAGATGATCGCCCCGGCGAGTCCGTACGGCGTATCGTTGTGAATCTCGACCGCGTCCTCGATATCACCCGAGTACTCGAGGAGAGCGACGTGGGGACCGAAACACTCCTCGTTGAGACAGCGCAGGTCGGACTCGTAGTCGATCTCGTAGACGAAGGGGCCGACCCAGTGGCCGTCCTCGTGATCGTCCGGAATCTCCTCGGCCTCGAGTTCGAACCGGTCGACCAGCACGTTCGCGCCCTCCTCGCGCGCGAGTTGGTTGTGCCGGCTGATCTTCTCGACGTGGTCGGCCTCGATCGCCGGCCCCATGAACGTGTCCTCCTCGAGGGGGTCGCCGACGGCGACGTCCTGAGCGATGTCGACGAACCGCTCTTTGAACTCGTCGTAGACGTCCTCGTGGACGATCAGGCGCTCGCTCGAGACGCACCGTTGGCCGGTCGTCTTGAACGAACTCATGACGGCCGCGTGGACGGCGATATCGAGGTCCGCCTCCTCGGTCACGACGATCCCGTTCTTGCCGCCCATCTCACAGGCCGCGAGCTTCCCGGGCTCGCCGCCGACTTTGCCGGCGATCTCGTGGCCGACTTCGGCCGATCCCGTAAACAGGACCGTATCGACGCGCTCGTCGTCGGTGATCGCCGCGCCGGCGTCGCCGAACCCTTGGACCATGTTGAAGACGCCGTCCGGAATCCCGGCGTCCTCGAACATCTCGGCGATGATCTGGGCACACCACGGCGTCTGTTCGGCGGGCTTCCAGACGACGGTGTTGCCCTCGACCAGCGCGATGGCCATGTGCCAGAACGGGATCGCGACCGGGAAGTTCCACGGCGTGATACAGCCGATGACGCCCCGCGGTTTCCGACGCATGTACGCGTCCTTGCTCGGAATCTCGGAGGGAACCACGTCGCCGTGGGGATGGCGCGCGTTGCCCGCCGCCCACTCGACCATGTGCCAGGCTTCGGTGACGTCGGCTTTCCCTTCCGAAATCTCCTTGCCACACTCCCTCGAGACAATCTCGCCGAGTTCCTCGTGGCGGTCCCGCAGCTCGTGGTAAATTTCCCAGAGGTACTCCGCGCGATCGATCGCGGACAGCTCGCGCCACTCCTCGAAGGCGTCGTCCGCCGCCTCGAGGGCTGCGTCGACATCTGCCTCGGTTCCGCGCTGGAACGTCGCGAGCGACTCGCCCGTCGCGGGGCTTTCGCTCTCGAAGGTTTCGGAGCCGGTACCGCTCGTCCATTCGCCGTTGATATAGTGGAGATTAACTCCACTCGCTGTTGATCGACTCACGCTTGCCCCTTCTCCGATGGCGCATATAATTGTTCATCTTTGAGTGAGCGAGCCGTGACGCGACTCTCCGAAAAAATAGTTCGTATATATCGAACCCATATTCGAGAGAGCACAGCGGCTGCAAGAACGACTTACGCAAACGATAGAGCGTGGTAAGCGGTTACTCTACGGACGTTACACGATCACATGACCCTGTTAGAATTTACAGACATATGCTCGTAATACGAAACGATAGGTGCGGTTTGATATTCTGAAATAGAACGGTAGCGAGGCGGGAATTCACGGACCCGTCGACTCTCCAAACACACAGAGTCAACCGCCTCGAGTCGGGGGAGCGCGTCTTTCGGCGACAGTCGCCTACCCGGTCGCACACTCGAGACGGCAGTGGAAACCGTTCTATTCGGCATCCATCGAGTTTGTGTCAGAGCATCCCATCCATGGAAAGACTTAACAACTGGTATGGTAGTATTCGTTCCATGGGTGAATTCGGGATACTATCCCTGGTACCGCCGCTTTTGGCAATCGTGTTAGCAATCACCACGAGGCGCATAATCCTCTCACTGTTCGTTAGCATCTGGGTCGGTGGAGTCATCTATACCGGCGGACTCGGCGTTGGACAGACGTTTAACTGGATCGTGGAAGCCATCATCGCCGATGAAGGGTTTCACGCGGAGATCCTGGTTTTTACACTTCTCCTCGGATCGGGCGTTGCACTGATCTGGCGGTTGGGCGGTGCGATCGCCATTCAGGAGGTGACGAGTAAGCGCCTCGAAACCAGACGGAAAGTCGGGGTCGTCGCCTGGCTGTTGGGTATCGCGCTGTTCTTCGACGACTATGCAAACACTGCGATCATCGGGAACACGATGCGTGAAACGTCCGATCGAGTCAACATCTCGCGCGAGAAGCTCTCCTATATCGTCGACTCGACGGCCGCTCCCGTCGCGACGATCGGGATTTCGGGATGGGTCGCGTTCCAGTTGTCGATGATCGACGAGGCCTTCAGCAACATCGAAGCCGAAGCGGGCGTACAGACACCGGACGTCTTCACCGTCTACCTCGAGTCGATACCGTACAACACCTATGCGATTCTCGCGATCGTCATGGTCGGGATCATCGTCGTTACACAGCGGGATTACGGTGAAATGCTCACGGCGGAGCGCCGTGCCTGGCAAACGGGAAAGGTCAACGACGACGATGCGGATCCACTACAGGAAGTCGAAGGAAATCTCAGTGACCCGATCACTGACCGACCCATGCTCCGGACGTTCCTGCTCCCGATCGTAGTCCTGATCGCCGTTACGATCGGCAGCGCGCTCCGGACCGGCTACGACGGCCAACCGGTAATCGAGTCACTGCTCGCAGGCGAGTTCGCGACGTTCGTCGAAACGACGACGACCATCGCCGGCAACGGGTCCTGGACGACTGCACTCGTCTGGGGATCGTTCGCAATGGTCACAACGGCGTTCACGATCGGCATCGTATACGACCTGTGTACCGCCGACGAAGGCGTCGATGCGGTCCTCGAGGGGTTCGAACTCATGCTAACTGCGGTGACGATTCTGATCCTCGCGTGGTCGATCAGTACCGTCGCCGATGCGCTGGGGACGGGGGCGTTCGTCGCGACGCTGGTCGAAGGCACGATTCCAGTCACCGTGTTCCCCGTTGCCGTCTTCATCACCGCGACGTTCATCTCGTTCACGATGGGGTCGTCGTGGGCGACCATGAGCCTGCTGACACCCGTGGCACTCTCCGTCGCGTTCGATCTCACTGGCGGGTTCGGACTCGCTCCCGCCATCGTGGGTGCGGTGTTTTCCGGCGCGATCTTCGGGGACCACACGTCACCGATCTCCGATACGACCGTTCTCTCATCGACCTTTACCGGCGCTGACCTCGTCGACCACGTCCGGACGCAAGCGTACTACGCGACAACCGTTGCGACCGTGGCCATCGTCTGTTACCTACTGTACGGGTTCTTCGGCGCGTCACCGCTGCTTTTCTTGCCGGTAGGGATCATCCTGCTTGTCGGACTCGTATACGGCCTGTCGGAACTCGACGCGAATCGAAGAGGGATCGACACGGAGTCAGTACGGCGCGACGTTGACCTCGTCGACCAGGACGCCGACTCCGATCATGGAAAATCGCCGGACAGGACCGACTAACGCCCGCGACGATCGTCCTGATCTCCCGCCGCATCTCGGTATCGCTCCACTCGCGTTGGGAGACGAATCCGGCGCTCCCCTCCGCATTATTTCTGAGGGTGAATGGATAGGAGCAGCCCGGGGAAAGCCATCTCCGCTGGCGAACGGTATAGCCGGAATGGGAGATCATAAATACCTGGTTTCCGATGACGAAATATGGATGTCAACCGGGCAGTGATAGAACGATTGACGAGCAACGGGATCGACACGATGTTCGGTATTCCGGGCAAACAGACGCTCCCGTTGAACGAAGCGATCGGTGCACGCGACGACATCCGGTTCGTGGTTGCACGCCACGAAACCGCAGTGTCCCATCAAGCGTGGGGATACGCGGAGACGAGTGGGACGCCGGCGGCGACGGCTGTCGTCCCCGGGCCAGGTGATATGAACGCGATGAACGGTCTGAAGAACGCACTCAACGACTGCACGCCGCTCATCCACATCGCTGTCGAGACCGATCCCGAGATTCGCGGGGGTGGCGGAATCCACGAGACGCCACCGAACACCTACGATACCGTGGTGAAGGAAAACCTCCTCGTCGAGCAGCCGGAAAGTACGGCCGCGGTCATCGAGGAAGCCGTCGCGATCGCCGAGACCCCGCCGAAGGGGCCGGTCCGGATCGGAATCCCGAAAAACTTCTTGAGGATGGACGTCCCTCTGGCGACACCCGGGGAGTACAGCCGAGAGTACATCGAGAGCGTCGCCGAATCGGATATCGAGGCAGCCGCGACGCTTCTGGCCGAGGCTACGAAGCCGGTAATCGTCGCCGGGGGTGGCGTCCGTGCCGCGAACGCGAGCGGTTCGCTTCGACGGATGGCCGACCGACTCGAGGCACCCGTCGTGACGACGTACAAGGGCAAAGGCGTTCTCCCCGACGACCCCGACGGGTACGTGGCTGGAACGCTCTCCGGCAGTGCGTCTCCCGAACTCCTCGACTGTCTCGCCACTGCCGACGCCGCACTGGCGGTCGGGACGGATTTCGACGCGGTTGCGACCCGGACCTGGAGCGTCGATCTGCCCGAGGATCTCGTCCACGTGACGCTCGACGCCGACGATCTCGGGAACGGCTACGATCCGACGGTCGGCATCATCGCCGATGCCGGGGTGGCGCTGTCGGAACTCGAGGCTACACTTGCGGATCGGGAGATCCGCGCCCGCGACGGGGCAGAGCGTGCAAAGGAGGTCCGGGAAGCCACGAGCGACCGTCTCGACGCGCTCCGGGACTCGTCGCCACCGCTGACGTCGGTAAGCGCACTCGAGAGCGTCCGGGAAGCCGTTCCACGGGACGCAGTCGTCTCCGCCGACGCCGGTGGGTTTCGCGTCTGGGCGCTCAACGTCTTTACGACCGCCGGTCCACGGTCGTATGTTAACCCGGGTTCGTGGGCGACGATGGGAACCGGTCTGCCGGCAGGGATCGGCGCACAGTTCGCCAATCCCAACGACGATGTCGTCGTGCTCACCGGCGACGGCGGGCTCATGATGTGCATCCACGAGCTCCACACGGCCGTCGCCGAGAACGTTCCGATTACGGTCGTCGTGTTCACGAACGAGGACTACGCGATTATCAGCGATCAGGCGGGGCGAGACTATGCCCTCTCCGATGGCGAGTACAACTGGAGCGACGCGCCGATTTCGTTCGTATCGCTCGCGGAGAGTATGGGGATGCGGGGTGAGTACGCCGAAGACCCGACCGAGATACGGTCGACGATCGAGTCCGCAACCGCGGCAGACGAACCGGTTCTCGTTCAGATCCCCACCGATCCATCGGAACCGCAGGCGAGCGACTGGATGAGCACGGAGTGACGACCCCGAGGAGAAGGGGAGAGTGCGTTCTCGTCGATCGCTCACACGCCGAGGACGGTGCGAACCGCGAACAACGCGTTCCCTCTTCGTTCGCCGACCCGTCGATACAAATACTGCACCCACTTGTGGCATCGTTCAGAGTAGCTGGTTCCAGTATGCGTCGCTCTGCAGTCATGTTTCGACGGATGCCGGATCGGCGTTGCTAAATAGTATCGAAATCGGTAGATTCGTCGTTATATATTTTGAAAGAGACGTTCGACGGCGTTCCGGTTTCCATGTGTTTCGTCTCGAGAGTGGTGCCCGAGATGTGGAGTGCAGCGGTGAGCCTCGGAGCTGAATCGACGAGAAACACGGCGTATTCGATAACGTGTTTCTCGACGAATTCGCGTAAAACCATCTCAGTAAGTGCAGTTGTACGTGTTGTATAGAGCTTGAAATGGAGAAATTCGTTCGTTTCAGGATCGATAACAGCGTACAGCCAGTCGCGTTGCTCGTCGAGTGGAATGACGGTTTCGTCGAGCGCAACGAGATCCGACTGATTCCCCGCTGTCGGCTGTAGATCAGCTTTCTGCACCCACTAATAGACTGTCGATCTCGCTCGTTCGACACCAAACCCATATAATTTACAAACTATATCCGAGATAGATAGTTGAGCAAAAGAAATCGAAGACCAGGCGCCGTCAGCCGGCGCAGTGTCCGCTCTCGGACCACATAACTCAAATCGATTCAGTCACGGTACCCACTGAGGCGGCCAGTTTTTGCCATAGAACTCGATAAAATCGTGCCGCTCACTGTTCATGCTTGCCGAAACACCACCAGCTCTACGGCTCGAACAGTTCAATCGCGGGTGTAATCACGTATCGTGTTCAGCGAACGCATCGCCGGCGTCTTTGGCCATCTCTTTCGCTTCGATATGTGAGTAGGACTGCCGAACCACCGCTTCGCTGTTATCGAGGAGGCGAGCGGCAGCAGTGAAACCGCGCTGGCGGACTAGTACCTCGCCGGCACCGCGACGGCCTCCATGCGGTGCCAGATAGCCGTGTTTGTCATCGAGTTCGATCTCGGCGTCCGCACAGAGCCGTCGCATGATTCGCCGAGCACCGTCGGTATTGATCGAAGGCGGGGCAACCTCGTACTCTCGGAGCGCCTCGAAAACCTCCGGTTGGCCAGTGAGTCCGTCGACGAACCCCTCGATCTCGTCCGACGACCAGTCGTACTCGTCCCGTAATCCCGTTCGAAGCGTCTCGTAAAGCGTTGGAAGGTGAAACGTCGGAAACACGGGCCAGTCGTCTCCGGCGGGATCGAGAATCCTTCTGTATCGCGACATGGGATTTATCGCTTGTTTCGTCAGCGATCGATCGGACCAATCCTGCTTTTTCGCGAGGACGGTCATCTTCCGGTCCTCGAGCGAGACGTCGCCCCACGTGAGGCCGTTCCGTCGATCGTCTTTCGGATCCGCGAAGATCTCGCCGCCGCGGACGCCGGAGTAACAGAGGACGTAGACGAGCGCTCGATCGCGGAACTCGTGAATAGCACCGACCCCCTTCTCGTCGGCAGCGTCGTGCGCTCGTTCGTCGACGAAGCGCGTAATCAGCGATCGGTGGGCGTCGGTCCAGGCCTGCTGATCACCGGACCGTCGCCCGTCGTTCTCGGGGAGCGGTTCCTTCGCGACGTTGCGCTGTGCGTAGTTCGCCTCGAGGAGTCCCTCGCGAACGCACCAGCCGACATAGGCGCTGACCTGGGCGTAGTAGGTCCGAATCGTGCCCGGTGCGAGCTCTCGTCCGGTGAGTTCGCGCGCGTACCGTCGGAACGCTCGTTCGTCTACGTCGTCGAACGTTCCATCCGAATGGGGGTCCGCCTCGAGCCACGCGAGGAAGTCCTCGACACTGCGCTCGAGGTTTCGTCGGTAGTTCCCGCTTCCCTGGCCGCCTTTCGATTTCGATCGAAGGAACGCCTCGAGGGGCTCGTCGACCGCTGTCGATTCGGAATTCACGCGCGATCAGCCTCGAGAGCCGCGAACCTGCTTGATTCCATCGTTCGTGATTCACAGAGGGAGGGGACCCACATAAAATCACGCTTGATTATTGAGCAAGTCAAGTGTGTATACCACATCGGCCGATTCGTCGGAATTCGATGGGGAGACGCTGTGAATGGAGCAGATCGCGATGTTATAAATTATATTTCGCTATACGAAATGCCAGGGCGTGTGAAGTTGAGACTACAGCGGGCATAGCGGGTCTACAATGCGTGGTTTCGGCCGATTCAGTGAGCGGAAACCGACTCAGGTTACTCTCCAGATGGGTGGTTATATTGACTTTCCAACCATATGCGCGAATTTCGACGACTTTCGACAGCGTAGCCACTCAGACGCCCCGCTCTCGCGGAGAGAGTCTCGTTACTATCCGATTCCGGTTTCCTTCTTCACCAGCGTCAGCGTATTGTCGGCTGTTACGATCGGCGAGTGTTCGTATTCACCGGTCAACTGTACCTGCACGAGTAGATCGACCGCTCGCCAGATCGAGTACAGGAGACAGGCGAACGCGAAATAGAAGAATCGCAGTCCAAAATCCTTCGAGGTTGTCGCACCCATGAACCGCTTGATCGATTTGTAGCCACTCTCAATCTCCCACCGGTAGCCGTACTCAGTAAGGAGCCCGCTCTTCCGATTCGTCATGAACACCGAATACTGCTGATGATCGGTGTGTTCGGAGTCCTCTTTCCGCCGGTAGATCAACGTCGTTGAGTGCCACTCATTGTCGCCGAGATGCAATTTTCGATCGGTCTCGTAGCGATCTTTTCCCTTCTTGAGCAGCCGTTTCGCTTGCGCTTTCTCACTGGTCTGCATCCGCTTGGGCACGACGTAGGAGAGGCCGCGCTGGCTGAGCATCTCGAGGATGTGCTGGCTGTCGAACTCTCTATCCATCAGTACGTTATCGACATGAACAGCCGCCTCTGCCGAATCCAAGAGGTCCTTGACGATCTCCTTGCGTGTGTCCCCTTTGCGTACTGGCCGTGCGTCTAGCACGATTGGAACAGCATTCCCAACCAGTTGGACGGTCGCCCACTGGTAGGCGTATTCATCGGTTTTCTCCTTTGTCCCGATAATCTCGTCTTCGTGGCCGGCTCGATCGCCCGTGAAGGGATCGCCCTCGGTGATGTCGATCGCGACGATGCCAGCTCGGAAGAACTCCTCCGTCTCTGCGACTCGATCCAAGAGGCGACTCACGGCTTGGCGGTACATCTTCCGAATCTGTTCGATCGAGAGGTTGCGTACATGCTCGCGATGGGCGTGGCCGAGCGGCGTCCGCTTCCGATTGGACTCGTGAATGAAGCTGCGAGCGCCTTCGTTAACGGCGAGATTTTCACGGAGGCCAAGATACGTCTGAAGGTCCCAGTAGGCGTTCTCGTGGATCTCACAGCCCTCGCCTCGGTCCAGTGAGAACGCAGGGAACGCAACATCACTGACCCGCTCAGTAACTGTCTCTGCCTGGTTCAGGATGATCTGGTTATCGGGGTCAGATTCCGTATGCTCGTCACCGTGTCTGGGGGTCTGTCGGTCTGGCTCACGTGGAACAGAGACACCCGCGTTTTGAGCTTTGATGAGGATCGTTCGCGCTACTGTCTGGACGGTGTCTTGGAGCTCAGCCGTGAAGCGGTGGTGCCAGCTGCGCCACAGCGTCGACTGATTCGGCACCGACTCTAGGCCAAGTTGATCACAGAGATCGGGATGCTGGGTGAGGTATTCAACGAGCGCGGTTTCGTGGTCCCAGCCATGGCATTCTTTCAGCAGGAACAGGCGAAACAGTGTCTCCATCTGGTAGCTTGTTGATCCTGCGTACCGGTCGTGGGCATCAAACTGAACGTATGCGAGCGGCACTGCGCGGACGAACGGTTTGACTGTCTCGTGATCGTCATGCTGGAACCAGGTTTCCGCAACAAGGCGAACATCCGATTCCAGTGCTGAGAGGGATGAGCGATCGAACAGCGGGCTGGACTCGTACGTGGGCCAGTCAACGGAGGATAGCTGGGCGATCTGACGGAAGACAGTGCGGCGAGACTCACGTGATGGGGCCACAGAAGGACGGTACCAACGACACGCTCAAGTCCTCTAAAACACACGTTCTGTCTATAGAAGCGGAGTCGCAATCAGAAATGAAAGGGCACGCATCAAATCCATCCTCTGGGGTGTGATTGTTGATACGAGTTATGACTCATAAAGCAGTCATAATCTCTCAAGGAGTTCAATATATCCAATATCCCCCAATTTCGAGACTATTAAGTCCGATATGCATTAGATAATCAACCACTGATGCCCTCCACCTCAGTCACCCGTACTGAATGTCGCCGTTATCTTCGCGGCAAGACACCGTGGATAGTAGGACTCTGTTTCATCCTGTTTAGCCGTCTTGCAGTTCAACCAGGACTTTCAGAACTCCAAATTCTCGGCGGAGCAGCCCCCCTGGTCAGCGCACAAATCGCAACCACGGTCGTTGTCCCGTTTGCCGTAGCAGTAATCGGCTTCCGTGCAATCACTCGAGAACGCGAATCCGGAACCGCCCGACTCATCCTCGGCACCAAAACCACGCGTCCGCAACTCGTCCTAAGTGTTGTCCTCGGACGCGGAACGGCTCTCCTTGCCCCAATCATAGGCGGGACACTCCTGGCCGTCAGTTACGATGCCCTCCAGTATGGGCAATTCGCACCACTATTGTTACTCGGCTTTCTCGCCCTCGTGACGATATACGTCTATGCGTGGATGGGGGTTATCGTCGGTCTTTCCGCGGCGAGTTCGTCGACGACCCGCGCAGTGATTCTCGGGACGATCGTCACACTCGCACTAACGCTTTGGAACGATGTGACACTGGCGGTCCTCTGGCAACTTATCACAGGCACAACACCTGGGCCGCAGATGGACCATCAAACAGCATTCCAGATTGCAGGTTGGCTGTCGCCCCTCAGTGCGTTTCAGGTCCTCACAAACTGGCTGCTCGGCGTTCCAGTCGGCCCCGGTAATGCCATCGCCCAGATATCTAACTTCCTCACTGAAACAGGCGAACTCGCGACGACATCGCCACCAGTCTCAGCGTGGTGGGGATTTGGCTTCCTGCTCAGCTGGCCGATGCTCTCCCTCCTCGGTGGCATCACAGTCTTCCAGCGAAGCGATCTCGCGGCCCGTAGCCAACTCAAGATACTCCGAACGCTTCAACGGGTTTCTCCGTCACTTCCTCGAGTTGAGAGTCGATTGTTTACCCGTCTCACCGGGAACGGTGGGCTGATTGATGCGCTTCCTGGGTCGTGGCAACCGCTCGCGCGCCGTGAATTTCAGCGGCTCATTCGTACCCCACTCGTCTGGGGTGTCGGCATACTCGTGTTCGTCGCTGGTATCCTCAGTCTCTCACCAGCAATATACGTGCAGGACGCACTAGGGTCTCGTGTGCCGCTTGCTGCCCTGCAACGACCGCTCACGTTCATCGGCGGTATCGGAGTGCTGTTCGGTACGTTCCGTTCGGTAAATCACGAACGTGATACGGGCGCAATTCGGTTCACCGCAGGCACTGCTATCTCACGAATGGGGACACTCATCGGGTTTACGCTCGGTCGAGCAGGTGCCTTCGCCGTTCCGATCGTCGGTGGGATCGTCCTGACATGCCTGCTAGCAGTACCCCAGCATGGCATTGTTCCGCTTGGTATACTCGTCGGCTTTCTGGTGTTCGCAGTCTTCTTTGTGACCGTGATCGCTGGGATTGGCGTCTCAATCTCGACGATTTTCCAAAGCCAAGCCATTGCCGGATTCACGATTCTCGTCTTTGTGGGCGTTCAAATCGCCTGGTTCACAGTTTCAAACACTATCTACAGCTTAATTACGGGAGTGAGTGTAAATGGACTCAATCCGCCGGGTGACCCGCTATATCTATTCCTCCGATGGATACCTCCGCTACGACTCCCAAACGTCGTGACAAATGCTATTATTGAGGTTCCGAACTCCGCAGCGCCGGCCTCGTCTGTGATTCAGGAGCTGCAACCCAATCAGTTCTCAAATATCGTCGTACCACGATTACCCTATGGATCTGACGTTCCAGCCTGGTTCCTCCATCCGTCAGTCGCACTCGGACAACTCCTCCTGTGGCTCCTGATTCCACTAGGAGTCGCACTTTGGGTTTATCGCACGCGAAACATCGATTAACCGAGTTAACTATCGCTAGCGAGTTCGACGAAAGCGTCCTCGATTGTCCCTTGTTCGATATCGAACGACTGGATATTCACACCAGCACCATCCAGTGTTTCGAGGACACGATAACAGACTGTCCGCGGACACGTCACTACTACCCGACCAGAATCATAGAAGACGTCCTCGACGTCAGCAAGCTCACTGATTACCTGTATCGGCGGGTCATTGCTGTTGGTCTCAATGCGGAGTTGCGTTCGGACACCAGCCATGTCGCGGAGTTCTTTCGGCGTTCCTTCTGCAATCAGGTGGCCGTCAGAAAGTAACCCAACGCGATCACAGACTCGTTCTACTTGGTCGAGGACGTGGCTGGAGAAGAAGACAGTAGCTCCACGGTCACGTTCGGCAGCGACAACTTCACGAACCAACCGCACTCCGTAGGGGTCGAGCCCGGAGAACGGTTCGTCGAGGATGAGTAGTTCCGGTTCGCCGGCGATAGCCATCGCCAGTCCGAGGCGTTGTTCCATTCCTTTCGAGTACCCGCCGGCACGTTGGTCGACAGCGTCAGCGAGGCCAACGCGCTTGAGGATTGCTTCGGGGTCGCCGATCGCATCGTTCGCGTCGAGGATGTAGCTGACGTGTTCGCGTCCGGTGAGGGTACTGTAGACGCCGAACTGGTCGGGGAGGATGCCAGTCCGAGCGTGAATTTCACTCCCATCCTGCTGGGCGTCACGTCCGAGAACAGTGAGTGTGCCTGTTGATGGACGGGTATAGTTCATCAGCATATCGATCGTCGTGGATTTCCCTGCACCGTTCGGACCGAGGAATCCATACACTTCACCGTCTTCGACTTCGAGATTGAGGTCTGAAACAGCTGGATTACCACCATACAGCTTGGTAAGTCCGGTTGTCTTAATCACGGACATGAAGAGTCACCTGGGTTTGATTGGAACCGCCTGCTGGTCAAGAATGTTCTTTTGGAGGGCCACACGGGCCATAGAAGCAAGACTGTTAAAATATTTCTCTTAGCTATCGGAGAGGTACCGGATTAACGCTGAAAGCCCGAGGTAGCTCTATGCTGTCTGTAGTCCTAATTGTGATTGCCAAACAGTTTCTTTATTCAGATTCGTAAATGAAGTATCCGGTTAATACGCAGATACACTGAGCAGGCGATTCATTCAGAGACGGTTGAAAACAAACTACTGGTGAGAGCTCATCAGGGGATTACAGCTGTGACATTGTCCATGGAGCCGATCGATTATCGATAGTCTGTGATGTTTCGATATGGAACGTAGTATCCGATTTCATCAATCCACGTTGAGAGCCATTCATTCGCAGTTTCCTCACTAACCCTCCCGGTATCGATGGCAGCCAACAGAACGCCAACCGACCCGACAACGGTTACACCCTGGTCTTTCGCAAACGACCGGGCGTCTCCGTCGTCTGTCAGTAGTCGACCGTCGTGTGCGTCGGCGAGGGCGAATGCCTGTGCTTCCCCTGGATCGAGATGCTCACCGACAACGGTTTCTCTGTTTGCGACGGTATCCGAGATTGTCACAACTGGGATTTCGTCGTCAAGCGTATCGAGTGCTGACTGGAGATATGGGTGGTTATCAACGCCGCGTTTGAGTTCCTCACGAACGACTGGTACCGTACAGATTCCAGAGAGGTCAGCAACTACCCAGAGCTGATCGATGTACGCAAAATTCGAGAGAACAGTCGTGTTCAAGACGCTCGGGTTCGCTGGGAGATCGTTACCTGTCATTTAGCACGTGACTCCTCATCAGACGAGTCCTCATCATCGAATTCGAGTTCCGTCGCCGCCTCCGCTTCGTAGGCCGCATCCTCCTCATCCACGAGCCCGAGCCGGAGTTCCACACCATGCTCACGGAGAATATCCCGCATCGTCCAGCGGTCGACATCAGCGAGTCTCGCAGCGTCACCGAGCGTAATTCGTTCGCGTTCGTAGAGGGCGACTGCAGCAGCGATGCGTTCGTTTTCGTGGTCCTCGAAGTACTCACGCACGAACTCTCGCAACGCATCGCTCTTGCCTCCAAACACGCCAGCCTCAACCGCACCCTCGATGAGGAGATCGAGATCGTCTGGATAGGAGCCGGTGATTCGTGCCATCGTTCTATGCCAAACTACGTCTTCATACTATTTATGAACTGCGCCAGAAGGCCATATGCATTGAGACGGCCGGTCTCAACTACACCCAGGGCTCGGAAGGAACACAACCTCGGAGGATGCTTTTGATGTGTGCCTTTATTTCGACCAATATTGGAAGGTGATAATTTGGGTCTAATCGAGGCCCTTTGAGTTGGATCGTACTGCCGACACCCGCCGGTTCGAAGATCGCTGGAAGACGCTCGGTGAGTTGGACGCCGCCCACGCCGCTGCTACGCGACAGTAATGACGACCTTCCCTCGGGTACGTCCGGACACGAGGTAGGCCAGTGCCTCGGGAATGGACTTGAGCGGGTAGGTCCGGTCGACGACCGGCTTCAAGTTCCCCGATTCGAGCAAGTCAGTCAACACGGCCATCGTCTCGCGTTTGTGAACTGACGCTGTTCACCGACGGCAACAGTGACACCACAGCAGAATCTTCCTGTGATCATCTCCACTCAAGCCTGGTCTCCGCGATGTTCTGTCCGGCCGACGGTGTACCCGGACTCAACCAGTGCGTCGGAGAGCGGTGCGCTACTGAACAGCTCCTGAATGTGGTGGACACCCGCAGGGGAAGACGAATCCAAGGCCTCGGTGACACGTGCAGTCACGATCGCAGTGGCTCGGGCCTGGTCGGGTCCGCGAACCCACCGCTCGATTCGCTTTGCTCGGTCGTCGAGTCGACCGAGAATCTCCACTTTGATCACCGACTCGTTGGAGCCGAACGGGACGGAGTCGGCCAATTTAACGATTCTATCGACCCCTAGTAATGAAACGACCGGCTGGTACACTCCGGTTCGGCGTAACATCGCGAGGTAGCGGGTGACGATGCGAGAATCGTAACACAGTCTGCTTTCGATCGTCGGGATGTTCGTCGCTCGGGCAAGGACGTGTTGATCAGCGAGGTTTGCACGATAGGCTCGGCGTCGTCCCCACCCAGGGATATTGACGACCCGAGGGTCGGTGAGACCGACTACAGAGCGAGTCTCACCGTCACTTCGAACCGAAAAGGATCCGAGGGCATCCTCGACAGTCCATTTGACCGTGTCTGGACCGAACGCCTCTCCGATACCTAGCAAGAGGGTGATATCCGCCCGGTCGACACTGTCGAGTTCATCAGTCGCTTCGGTAACGAAGAGGTTCGTCATTCCGGGCGACAGACCAACACTGAGGACGGCAGTCGCCGCTCGTTCGCGAGCGAGATCGTCGAACGATTCGATTTCCTGGAGAAGTGCGTCCGTCGGCGAGATGTCGACGTAGTCGATTCCGTGCTCGAGACAGGTTTTCGCGAACCGTGGCGTGTCTTGATCTAGACACATGACTACCGACCCTATATCGTCGAGAGCATCCGCGTAGCCCACCCTGTCGCTCACATCAAGGGTCCGGGGTTCAACGCCGGTGACTGAACGTGCGAAGTCCCGTGCCTTCTCTGGAGATCGGCCTGCGGCAATAATCTCTCTCTGGGTACGTTCGGCGAGCTCAATACAGACAGTCCGGCCGATAGTGCCGTAGCCACCGACGACGAGAACAGAGGCGTCAGTCCGGGACATACTGAGATTCCGTGAGGGTTAATAATAGAAGTGACCCCGAGTATACTCGGATCACATATATCCAAACTCCGCTTCGAGATAGCGAGGCAGCAGATTGGCTTCGATACGCTGAAGCTGCTCCGAAACCGTCGCTGGAGCTCGTTCGACCGCCGCCGCGATTTCTTCATGTGTCGCTTCTCGCGGCACCTCGTAGTAGCCTAGCCTGACGGCGGTCTCGAACACGTCTTGTTGTCGGTCGGTGAGCAAGTCCTCGAGGTGGCCACGCTTGGGTACATACTCACCAACGCGCTCCGGATAGAGGGCAATTTCGGGTGGCAGGTCCGCAGTGATCCGTGTTATTGCGGATTCCGTACCGACGACTGTGAGGCGAACGCCACGCCCCTCGTATTCATCGGTGTATTCGACCGGTGGGACGAGGATGAGCGAATACGCCATGAGAATGGCGAACAGCTGCGTCATCGACGAGGATTGCTCGTACTCCAGATACGCAAGGCCGGTTTCGCGTGTCACTGCAAAGTCGTGAACTGAAGGTTCGGCTGTAAGAAGTCGTTCGAGCGTCGCCATGTCTCCTGAAAATTCACTCAGCTCAACGAACTGCTCGCCAACTCTATTGATCTGATGTGTCGTCTCTATCGTCACGGCAGGAGAGCCTTCGATAGCAGTCTCGAGCGGATGGAGTTCCGCATCGTTCCAGACGAGAACCCCGAAGGCATAGCGCATGCTGTTTCATGGGTATCCCGAACATAAGAAACCCCCGAGTATACTCGGAGATAGTGACAATCTCACTGGTCCTAGACTGACAGTACATGATCGAAGCAAGCGCAGCGATCAGGATTGATGCATCACCGGCGACAGTCTGGTCGTATCTGGAGGAATTTGAAACACTCTGGGAAGAGTCGAATCCAGATCACGACGGGACGTGGGTCGTCATGGACCCGAAGAAACCGCTCCGGGATGGGATCCGATTCTATCAGCGGGAATTTGTCGGACCAGTCAAAGGCATGATCAAGGCAGATCTCCGTGATGTCGTTACTGAAGATCGATTCAGCTGGATTGGTACCTGCACGTATACACTGCCGCCACTCCCCCTCGCGTTTACCGTCGAAGAGGGCGGAACGATGAAACTCGAACAGGCAGACGGGCAGACTCGCCTCTCTCACCGCGTCTGGGCCCGGATACCACCGACTGTACCGGGGAAGGTGGCTGAAAAGGGTCTGGCTCTCTTTGGGGACATTGAACGGGAAGCCTACGAACACACCCTCGTCGAGTTGGAATATTTCAAGGAGATAATTGAGGACGAGGCCGAGAGCTAATCAGCTTCGGAACAGGTAGATTCCGGTTATAGTATTCAGACAATATTATGATTGATACGACTGCTCATAGTGAATCCCGGATGCAGTCTCTCTGTGAGGCGTATCAGTTCGGCATCGACATCCGAAACGACCTCCATGAGGGCTATCTCGTCACTGCATTCGAAAATTTGGAACGCTCAATTGACACACTCGAAGATGGGTATCCAGCGTGGCACCCCGCTCCACTCTCCTTTCGTGCGATGGTGCTCTCGTTCATCTTTCTGGAGATTACGGGGGATTCGTACGCCTCCTTCACGCGACGACTCACCCGGAACCCGGAGGTTGCCGCAATTCTTGGGTTTCGCCGTATCCCCGACGAATCGGCGTTCTCGCGGGCGTGGCGGAATCGATTCGATGACGCTGTCCAGGAGTACGTGCAGACCGCAGCCCACTTCGTCGTGAAAGAGGTCCACGATTTCGACATTCCTGCGCCCGAGGTTCGGCCCAAAGCAGAGATCGTTGAGGAGCCTCCAGTAAAGGAGGACACACCAGAGGATGAATCGTTCTCACAGGATGAGATTTTTCAGACGACGCGGCTCGCACGTGATCATGCGTTCGGCTACTTCGAGTCTGGCCGTGCTTCGAACGCGTCGTACGAAGATACGCGATTCTTCGAGTTGCAGACGTTCATGGGGATGGTCGGCTGTGGCACCGCCCAGGGAGCGTCCCGGTTCCAGTATCGGCGTGGCGAAGAGTACGGCCCTCACGGTGATACGCATCTCCGCGCTGTCAAACAGTTCGATCCCGAAGACCTCGTGAATGGATTCAATGAGACGACTGATCGCTTGCTCTCGGTCATCGCCTCGGAAGCCTCGTTCCGCCGGCCCGTAACTGCCGCCATCGACATCACGACCATTCCGTACTACGGGGATGTCGAGGAGATGCCAATGGTGAGCGGGACGAAAGACGGCGAGGGGCGGGCGTTCAAATTCGCCACACTCTCGATTGTCGGATGGAATATCCCGCTCGTCCTGGCTGTCGAGCCCGTGCGTGAGAGTTCAGCGTGGGACGAGAACCCGCCGAATCAAATTCATCGTACTGTGCGACGACTCGTTCAACGCGCGAAAGAACAGGTCCCCATCGAAACAGTGCTCTGTGATCGGGAGTTCGATTCCATGCGGGTGTTTCAGACACTCTCGAACCTCGATGTCAACTACCTCATTCCAAAGTGCATCACCAGTTCAGAACGCGAGGCGATCGAGCAGATGGAAGAGGACGATCAGGAGGTCGCCGTCGAACCGGCGTCCGTGCACGTCGAGGCGGGGTCACACCCGATGCGGTTTCTGTACGTCCCGTCGACGAGCGGTGAGGGAACGACGGTGTTCGCGACGAATCTCCGAGTTGGGCCGGAGGAAGCCGAAACGTTCTGCCGCCGGTATAGTCGTCGCTGGCAGATTGAAAACGAGTACAAGTCGATCAAACACGACTTCCTCGCGAAGACGTCCTCGAAGGACTACCGCGTGCGGTTATTCTACTTCGTGTTTGCCGTGCTGCTGTACAATATCTGGCGACTCACGAACTTCTTGTTGAAAGTGGGTGTCGACGGCGAGATGGACTACGCACCCGTGCTGACCGCAGGTGAGTGTGTCGAGATTGTTGCCTCGGCATTGATCCCGCCTGACTGACCGACTGCCTCCTGCTGGATCCGCCGCTTGGGAGTGGTGACGCTCTCTAGGAGCACCCAAATCCACACAATTTCCCACACTCGTCCGATTGTTATGTGTCGGATGAGCAGGAATCGAGCAAATAGTTGGCAGAAGTACTCTGAATTAGCGGATATTTGACCCGGAACTGACCCATCCTCCGAAACTGTGAAGGAAAGGCGACAGGGGTTTGGATCCGATTCGTGGTTTCGAGCGACGCAGCGACAGAAACGCGTGAGATCAACCCTCGAGTGTACGCTCGCTCCGAACCACGAGCGCAGTCGTTCCGGACGAGCCGCCGCTGGACGGTGCGCCGGTGACGAGAAGCGAGGGAATCGACGGCGCCGGTCACGGTCGAGAACCTCGGCGACCGACCGCGGCGGGTTCGCGGCTGCCGTCGCCGACACGACCAATACCGGGTCGACACCGGGCCACTACCCGGCCGTTTTGTAGGGTTGTTACCGCGGTGCGTGATTTCTCGTAACGCGGGCCCACTCACTCGAGACCGACGAGGCGAGCCCCGGAAACGGAGCGATCGCCGTCCCGAAGGACCTCCACCGCTCCGAACTGCACGGTATCGCCGGCCGCACTGTCGTCTCCGAGCTGGGCGACGATCGTCACGTCGTGTTCGAACCGTACCATCCCGATCCGATTCGGCGAGCGAACGCCGGGGGGCGTCGCGTGGACGGTCGTCGCGGTAACGACCTCTCCCTGCTGGAGCCGGTAGGCGTCGGCCGTCGTCGATCGACACTCCGGGCATCGCTCGCGCGTGTAATACCAGCGATTGTCGCACGATTCACAGACGAACGCGTGATCGGTCGGAACGTTTCGGGTCATGGCACCTGGAGGATCGTACAGACTGCGTTGTTTCCGAACCCGGCGACGTTGAGGGCGAGTCCCGTCCGCGGATCGTCGACGCGTCGCTCTTCGGGGACGTCACCGCGTAACTGCCAGGTCAGTTCGATTATCTGGGCGACGCCGGTCGCGCCGAGGGGATGCCCGCGGGCCTTGAGTCCGCCACCGGGATTGACCGGCAGCCGTCCATCGAGGGCCGTTTCGCCCGCTACCGTCGCCCGCCAGGCGTCGCCGCGGTCGTAAAATCCCAGCTCCTCTAGCTCGAGCAACTCGAGGATGGTGAACGCATCGTGAATGCAAGCGACGTCGACGTCGCCCCGTGTAACGTTCGCGTCGGTCAGCGCCCGGTGACCAGCCCGCTCGACGCTCTCGATCTCGAGCGGATCGGGCCGTTCGGCGACCGCGTGCGTGCCGGTCGCGCCGGCGACGCTCGCGACTCGGATCCCGTCGGCCGCCGCGGTCGTCTCGAGGACGACCGCGGCGGCACCGTCGCTCGTCGGACAGCAGTCGTACAGCCGAAGGGGTTCCGCGACGGGGGGCGACGTTCGCGCCTCCTCAAGGGTGATCGGCTCCTGAAACTGCGCGTACGGATTCCCGGCGGCATTACGGTGGTTCTTGACGGCAACCGCTGCGAGCGCCGACGGGTCGACGTCGTACGTTCGCAGGTAGTGATCGGCCGCGAGTCCCGCAAAGGACGGCAGGGTGACCCCCTGCGCGTACTCCCGGTCGTGGACGAGGCGGCTGATGAGTTCCGTCGCCGCTTCCGTCTCGGCTGACGTCATCGTCTCGACACCGACGACGAGGGCACGCGACGACGCGCCCGCCTCGAGCGCGTGGACGGCGCGAAGGACGGCGCTCGCGCCGCTCGCGCTGGTGTTCTCGATCCGGTCCGCGATCGCACCCTCGATGCCGAGGGTACCACAGAGCGCGTTCTCGAGTCCCGTTCGCCCCTCGAAGGCCTCGGCCGCCATGTTGCCGACGTGGACGGACGTCACGTCCGCCGGCTCGACGGCGGCGTCGGTGAGGGCTCGCCACGCCGCCCGTTCGGCCAGTTCAAGCGCGGATCCCGACTGCTCGGATGCGAACTCCGTCATTCCGACGCCGGTAACGAACGCGTCGGTCATTTCGATCGACCTCCCATCACTCCGTTCCGAACGCGCCGCGGTCGGTGAGCTCGTCCAGTTCCGCCTCGTCGTAGCCGAGATCCCGGAAGACGCTCCGGGTATCTTCCCCCAGTTTCGGGGGCGGCGACTCGAAGCCGCTGCTCGAGCGATCGTACTTCAGCGGGTGCTCGATCACGGGAATCTCGCCGTGTTCGGGGTGTTCGATCGACGTGACCGACTCGCGGGCCTCGGTCTGCTCGTTGTACAGCGCGTCCTCGACGTCGTGTACCGGGCCTGCCGGAAGCCCCGCCTCGTCGACGAGCAGGGTCATCCACTCGTCGGTCGTCAACTCCTGGAACGTCCGTTCGAGTTCGGCCTCGAGTTCGTCCATGTGTTCGACGCGGTCGGCGTTCGTCTCGAAGCGCTCGTCGTCGGCCAGTTCGGGGCGGTCGATCGCCTCGCACAGCCCCTTCCAGAGCTTCTGATTGAGACAGGCGACGTTGAGGTAGCCGTCGGCGGTCTCAAACGTCTGGTAGGGTGCGAGTACCGGGTCCTTGGTTCCCATGCGCGAGGGAGACTCGCCCGCGAACACCTTGCCGGCCTGTTTCGACAGCCACGGAAGCGCGGCGTCGAGCATTCCGAGATCGATATACTCGCCGTCGCCGGTCCGTTCGCGGCGGTAGAGGGCGTTCGAGATGCCGAAGGCGGCCCACATCGCGGTGATGAGGTCCGTCATCGGGAGCCCGACTTTGACCGGCCGGCCGTCCGCTTCGCCGGTGACGCTCATGATTCCGCTCATCCCCTGGACCATCAGATCGTAGCCGGGCCGTTCGCGCCAGGGCCCCGTCTGCCCGAACGCCGAAATCGCACAGTAGACGATGTCGTCGTTGTGCGAACGGATCGTCTCCTCGTCGACGTCGAGGCGCTCGGCCGTCCCCGGGCGGTAGTTCTGGAGGAACACGTCGGCCTCACCGACGAGGTCGTACAGCGCCTCCCGTCCGGCGTCGTTCTTGAGGTCGAGTTCGATACTCTTCTTGCCGTAGTTGATCGTCCAGAAGTACGGCGACTCGCCGTCGATAAACGGCGGCCCCGAGTGTCGATTGTCGTCGCCGACGCCGGGCCGTTCGACTTTGATTACCTCCGCCCCCTGATTGGCGAGCATCAGTGAGCAAAAGCCGCCGGTCACGAACGTAGTCAGATCGACGACTGTCACGCCATCGAGAATTCGGTCACCGGTAGTCATGTGGTACCACGACTGATTAGTGCAGTCGACAAAAAACCTTCCTATCGGAAGCCACGGTCCCGGCTCATTCGAAGCTACTCGTCGGAATCACGTCCACCCGCGCTCCCGCCTCGAGGGGGGCCGTGGTGAGGACGAAGCCGTCGGCGGCCGCCGCGCGCGTACTCGAGGAGAGAACGCTCGGATCGAACGTCTCCTCGTACACCGCGAGTGGCGACTCCACGTGCCCGAGCGGCGTGGCGTCGTCCCCCTCGAGGGTGACCGGAATGGCGTACGTAAATCCCTCGGGCCCGAGTCCGACATCGTGGGTGGTCGTTCGCTCGAGCGTGGCCGTCGGTCGATCGCCCGTGAACAACGGCCGGGCGACGAGGGCGGCGATAACGTAGGCACCGATCGGTTTCCCGGGAATGGCGACGGCGAGGGCGTCGTGATCGGGTAGCCGTGCGAGGGCGATCGGTTTCCCCGGCCGCACGCGAACGCGGTGGAAGCGGACCTCGCCGAGGGCGTCCAGTGCATCGAGAACGTAATCTTTCGCTCCGACGCTCGTTCCACCGGTCGTGACGACCACGTCGTGTCGCTTCGCGAGTTCGTCGATTCGCTCCTCGACTCGTCGCCCCTCGTCGGGGACCGAGCCCTCGTACGTCGGCTCGTGGCCCCACGACCGGAGCAGACTACAGAGCATCGGCGAGTCGAGATCGGTGTGTCGTCCCTCGTGGATTTCCGTCCCGGTCGCGAGGACGCCGACGGAGAACGGGTCGTACGTTTCGACGGTTTCACGACCCAGGTCTCGGAGCAAAATCGCGTCGAGTGCAGACAGACGCTCCCCAGCCTCGTACAGCCGCTCACCCGCCGTGACGTTCGATCCGCGCTCGTAGACGTAGGTCCCCGTCTCGAGAGTCGGTCGCATCAGGTGGCCGTCCTCGATCGTCGCGTCTTCGCGCTTACAGACGGTATCCGCTCGCTCGGGCAACGGCGCTCCCGTCGCGATCGCGACCGCCTGACCGGATTCGAGCGTCGGCGGCGTCGACTCCGGGAAGACGCGCTCGTCGACGATCTTGAGGGGGCCCTCGTCCGTAGCGGTGAAGGCGTAGCCGTCCATCGTGGCGCGATCGCTCGAGGGTTGATCGACCTCGGCGATCACGTCCTCGGCGAGTATCTCGCCGGAGAGGGCATCGAGGGGAGCGGTCGTCTTCGGTCTGTCCTCGAAAAACGCGTTGCGACAGGCGATCGTCCGGTCGACCGCGTCCTCGAGCGGGATGAGATCGTCGTGATCGGACAT